>NZ_JBWKVH010000005.1:0-326039 GCF_059421605.1 Cupriavidus sp. GW821-FHT02F09 | reverse complement strand
GCTGCGCATATCATCGAGCAACGCATCGACAACAAGATCATCCGCCCCAGCGCCAACTACACCGGGCCGGAAAACCTCAAGTTCGTGCCGATCGGAAAACGGAAATAGGCTGGGCGGGCCGCAAACCGCCTTGCCATGTAGCGAAGGCGCCCCCTTGCCCGGCCTGGGCTACACCGAATTATGTAACGGATGGTAGGGGCACTACGCCCCGACTTTCAAATCGTAGAGAATAGCGGCGGATATGGCTGCCGGCCTTGCCGGCAAGCCACCGCCATTGACCCAACTCCAGAAGGAACCCACAGAATGAAGCAACTTGTCCTCGCCGCCTGCATCGGCGCATTTACGCTGACCACCGCCGGTGTTGCGATGGCCCAGGAACCGGCCAAGAAGGCCGCTCCCGCCAAGAAGGCTCCTGCGAAGCACACCAAGAAGACCGCGGCAGCAGCACCCGCAGTCGTCCCCAGTGGCGAAAAATGGCAGTGCGAACTGGGCCATGTCCTGTACATCGGTGGCAACATGCAGCGCGACGAAGTCATCACCGTGAACTGGGAGGGCAAGGAATACCGCCTGCCCCGCCTGTCCACCGTAACCGGCGCCGACCGCTACTTCGACGCCCGCTCCGGCCTGGACCTGGTCGTGATCCCGAGCAAGGCCATGCTGTTCAACAAGAACGCCGGCCAGCGCCTGGCCGACGAGTGCCAGACCGCGGACATGCAGGCTGGCGGCTCGGCCCCGACCCAGGCAGGCGCGCTGCGCGCTCCGGTAGCCACCCCGTTGCTGATCGCCCCGTCGGCACCGGCAGCCGATGCCTCCCAGGCACCGGCCGCGCCCAAGCAGTAAGCACCAACCTATAAGCAATAAGAGCAGTAAGAGCAGTAAGCGGTAATCAGTAGTAAGGGGCCGTAACCTGGCATCGTCCGGCTACGGCCCCATGGGCACCAGGAAGCACAAATATCCGAGGGGATCCCATGTCCGCGCCTATTTCGAACGTCCGCCCTGAACCGGACCCGGTCATGGCCGACATCGTCGACTACGTCACCAGGTATCAGGTCAAGAGCGCGCTTGCCTACGACACGGCCCGCAACTGCCTGATCGACACGCTAGGCTGCGGCCTGGAAGCCCTGTCGTATCCGGCCTGCACCAAGCTGCTGGGCCCGATCGTGCCCGGCACGGTGGTCCCCAACGGCGCCAAGGTGCCCGGCACCCAATTCCAGCTCGACCCGATCCAGGCCGCCTTCAATATCGGCGCCATGATCCGCTGGCTCGATTTCAACGACACCTGGCTGGCCGCCGAATGGGGCCACCCGTCCGACAACCTCGGCGGCATCCTCGCCACCGCCGACTGGCTCTCGCGCAACAACGTGGCCGCCGGGCGCAAGCCGTTGACCATGAAGGACGTGCTCACCGGCATGATCAAAGCCCATGAGATCCAGGGCTGCATCGCGCTGGAAAACGCCTTCAACAAGGTGGGCCTGGACCACGTGGTGCTGGTCAAGGTGGCTTCCGCCGCCGTGGTTGCCCAGATGCTCGGTCTGGCCCGTGACGAAATCCTCAACGCGGTGTCCCTTGCCTGGGTCGACGGGCAAGCGCTGCGCACCTACCGCCACGCCCCCAATACCGGCAGCCGCAAGAGCTGGGCCGCCGGCGACGCCACCAGCCGCGCGGTGCGCCTGGCGCTGATCGCCCGGACCGGCGAGATGGGCTATCCCTCGGTGCTGAGCGCCAAGGGCTGGGGTTTCTACGACGTACTGTTCAAGGGCCAGCCCTTCAGGTTCCAGCGCCCGTATGGCACCTACGTGATGGAGAACGTGCTGTTCAAGATCGCCTTCCCGGCCGAATTCCACTCGCAAACCGCGGTAGAGGCCGCCATGACCCTGCACGGCCAGCTGTGCGCCGCGGGCAAGACGGCAGCGCAGATCAGGCAGGTCACCATCCGCACCCACGAAGCCTGCATCCGCATCATCGACAAAAAAGGCCCGCTGGCCAACCCCGCCGACCGCGACCACTGCATCCAGTACATGGTGGCGGTACCGCTGCTGTTCGGCCGGCTGACCGCCGAGGACTATGAAGACAAGATGGCGGCGGACCCGCGCATCGACGCCCTGCGCGACAAGATCGTGTGCGTGGAGGATCCGCAGTTCACCGCCGACTACCACGACCCGGAGAAGCGCTCCATCGCCAATGCGCTGACCGTGACGCTGGACGACGGCACGGTGCTGCCCGAAGTCGTGGTGGACTACCCGCTCGGCCACAAGCGCCGGCGCGACGAGGGCATCCCACTGCTGGTGGAGAAGTTCAAGACCAACCTCGCCCGCCGTTTTCCGGCCAGGCAGCAGCAAGCGATCCTGGCGGTGTCGCTGGACCAGGCGCGCCTGGAGGCCATGCCGGTCAATGAGTATGTCGACCTGTACGTGATCTGAATGATCTGAGCGGCCTGAGCAAAAAAAACAGGGCCGATTTGCGCGCGCCAAAGCCAACGGGGGCTGACGGCGGCAGACGCCTTGGCCTAAAATCCACGCGGCACGTACCTTGGTTTAGCGATTGGGCAGCAAAGCAGTCCTGCAAGATCAATCAGCAAGAAGGGCAGTAGGCATGAACACGGCGCGCAAAACCGCGCCGCGCGCCGCGCGGCAACCCTGCTTCTCCGGCAGCCGGCGGCAATAGACGATTTACGATTTACGAGTCCAAGCAAGTCCGCACCATCCTTCGATTGGAGTAAGGCAATGCCCCACAATCTCAATAAGACTCTGAAAGAATTCAAGATCGGCCCGTCGAGCAAGGGCCAGTTCTACTCCCTGCCGCAACTGGGCAAGGCACTAGGCGTGGCGGTCGAGCGCCTGCCGGTATCGATTCGCGTCGTACTGGAATCCGTGCTGCGCAACTGCGACGGCAAGAAGGTCACCGAGGAGCACGTCAGGCAGCTCGCCCACTGGAAACCCGTCGCCGAGCGTGTCGACGAGATCCCCTTCGTGGTGGCACGCGTGGTGCTGCAGGATTTCACCGGTGTGCCCTTGCTGGCCGACCTGGCCGCCATGCGCAACGTGGCCGAGAAGATGGGCAAGAACCCCAAGAAGATCGAGCCGCTGGTTCCCGTGGACCTGGTGGTCGACCACTCGGTGCAGATTGACCACTTCCGCGAGAAGAACGCACTGGACCTGAACATGAAACTGGAGTTCCAGCGCAACAACGAGCGCTACCAGTTCATGAAATGGGGCATGCAGGCCTTCGATACCTTTGGCGTGGTGCAGCCGGGCTTCGGCATTGTGCACCAGGTGAACCTGGAGTACCTGGCCCGCGGCGTGCACAAGAAGGACGGCGTGTACTACCCCGACACCCTGGTCGGCACCGACAGCCACACCACCATGATCAACGGCATCGGCGTGGTGGGCTGGGGCGTGGGCGGCATCGAGGCGGAAGCCGGCATGCTGGGCCAGCCGGTCTATTTCCTGACGCCCGACGTGGTCGGCGTGGAACTGAAGGGCCGCCTGCGCGAAGGCGTGACGGCAACCGACCTGGTGCTCACCATCACCGAAATGCTGCGCCGCGAGAAGGTCGTCGGCAAGTTCGTCGAGTTCTTCGGCGAAGGCACGGCCAGCCTGGCACTGCCGGACCGCGCCACCATCGGCAACATGGCACCGGAGTACGGCGCCACCATGGGCTTCTTCCCGGTCGACGAGAAAACCATTGACTACTTCAAGGGCACCGGCCGCACCGAAGAAGAAATTGCCGCCTTCGAGGGCTATTTCCGTGCCCAGAAGATGTTCGGCGTGCCCAAGGCCGGCGAAATCGACTACACCAATGTGGTCACGCTGGACCTGGGCACCGTGGCCCCCTCGCTGGCCGGCCCCAAGCGCCCGCAGGACCGTATCGAGATCGGCAACGTCAAGTCCACCTTTGCCTCGCTGTTCGCCAAGCCGACCGCCGAGAACGGCTTCAACAAGGACATCGCCGACCTGGACCGGACCTACACCACGACCGACGGCCTCGATGTGAAGAGCGGCGACGTGCTGATCGCCGCCATCACGTCCTGCACCAATACCTCCAACCCGAGCGTGCTGCTGGCCGCCGGCCTGCTGGCCAAGAAGGCGGTGGAAGCCGGCCTCAAGGTGGCGCCGCACATCAAGACGTCGCTGGCCCCTGGCAGCCGCGTGGTAACGGAATACCTGCAAGCCGCCGGCCTGCTGCCGTATCTGGAAAAGCTGGGCTTCGGCGTGACCGCCTACGGCTGCACCACCTGCATCGGCAACGCCGGCGACCTGACGCCGGAACTGAACGAGGTCATCACCAAGAACGACCTGGTGGCCGCCGCCGTGCTGTCGGGCAACCGCAACTTCGAAGCACGCATCCACCCGAACATCCGCGCCAACTTCCTGGCCTCGCCGCCGCTGGTGGTGGCCTACGCCATCGCCGGCAACGTCACGCGCGACCTGATGACCGAGCCGGTGGGCACGGGCAAGGGCGGCCGCGAGATCTACCTGGGCGACATCTGGCCGACCTCGGAAGAAATCCACGCGCTGATGAAGTTCGCGATGGACTCGAAGGTGTTCAAGATCAACTACGAGCAGGTCAAGAAGCCGAGCAAGCTGTGGGCCAAGGTCAAGGGCACCAAGGGCCAGGTCTACGACTGGCCGAAGTCCACCTATATCGCCGAGCCACCCTTCTTCGACGGCTTCGGCATGGAGCCGGCCGCCACGCAGTCGAGCGTGCGCAATGCGCGCGCGCTGGGCGTCTTCGGCGACTCCGTGACCACCGACCACATCTCGCCGGCCGGCTCCATCAAGGAATCGTCGCCCGCGGGCAAGTACCTGCTGGCCAACGGCGTGCTCAAGGCGGACTTCAACAGCTACGGCTCGCGCCGCGGCAACCATGAGGTCATGATGCGCGGCACCTTTGCCAATGTGCGCATCAAGAACCTGATGCTGCCCGTCAAGGCCGACGGCTCCCGCGTGGAAGGCGGCGTGACGCTGCACCAGCCGTCCGGCGAAGAACTGTCGATCTACGACGCCGCCATGAAGTACATCGCCGAGGACACGCCCACCGTGGTGTTCGGCGGCGAAGAGTACGGCACGGGCTCGTCGCGCGACTGGGCGGCCAAGGGCACCCAGCTGCTCGGCGTGAAGGCCGTGATCACGCGCAGCTTCGAGCGCATCCACCGCTCCAACCTGGTCGGCATGGGTGTGCTGCCCCTGCAGTTCAAGGGCAGCGACAGCGTGCAGACGCTCGGCATCATCGGCGACGAGACCTTCGACATCGAAGGCATCGAAGGCGAACTGAAGCCGCAGCAGGACGTGACGCTGGTGATCAAGCGCGCCAATGGCGACGTGCAGCGCGTGCCGGTGCTGCTGCGCATCGACACCCCGATCGAGGTCGACTACTACAACCACGGCGGCATCCTGCCGTTCGTGCTGCGTCAGCTGCTGGCTGCCTGACCGGAGCAACCCTGGCCCTTCGGGGCCAAGGGGTGACGCCGCTGGCTCTGCGCCTCTTTCGGAGGCCATGGCCAGTGGCGTTTTTCTTTGGGGCGCCATCCGCGCTGGCCCTAAAGCGCATCAGCCGTCGCTTGTACCGGGCTTACCCCAAGTGTTGGCCGGTGTAAGTTCCACGCAAGGCTGCCCTGCCAAACTGCCCGTCATCCACAAAGAAAACGCCTTGCGCGGGACAGCCATGCCGGCCAACCCCGCCTGAAACGCACAGGAGACATCATGGCAAAGATTTTCATCGCATTCGTCGTCATTGCCGGCGCGGCACTGTATATGCTGTCAAAGGGCGGCGACATCTCGATGGGCGGCGAGCAGCACGGCGTGGAAACCCACGCGCCGGAGGCTGCGCAAGCGCCCGCGCAGAAGTGAAACCCGGTCGGTTCCGCCGCTGCGCGGCGCTGCCTGACGCAATGCAATACAGCCGCCCGGCCCCCAGGCGGCTTTTTTTGTCAACGCAGCGAGTAGAATACCGTTTTACCGAAAAACGGATGATTTCGACTTATGGCAGGTTTTCGCCCCAAGGCTTCCCAACGTCTTTCGCCTGACGCCGAGCGTCTGGTGGCCGATGCGCTTGCGCTCGATGCCTCGGGCAGCCGCATGGAGGATGGCTACTGGGAGCGGCGTCTTTCGCAACGCCTGGGCCGGCTCCTGAAGAACGGCAGCCAATCCGCGCTCGACGCAGCGCTCGAACACCTGTTCAAGCACAACGCCGACGCCTCCGACGTGCTCGCCGAGCAAGCCGAGACCCTCGCCGAATCGGCTACCGTCGAAATCGACGGCGTCAGCTACGACGCCCTGCTGATCGCCGCGCCCATCCTGGCCCACACCCGCTACGCCATCCCGTCCGGCGCGCTCAAGCCCGAGCTGTCGCAGACGCTGGCTGTGCACATGCAGGCGCATGTGCTGGCGGCCAACACCAAGATGGCGCTGTCGCCCTACCTGTACAGCATCGACCAGCTGCCGCGCACGCACAGCGACACCTTTGCCCTGACCTACAAGCTGGTATCGGCCGCCATGGCCGGTACCACGCCCAAGGTCGACCTGCGCGACCTGCCGGAAACCGCGCCGATCCTGGCCGATCCGCGCTACCTGCTGGCCGTGGTGGTGGCACCGCACGAGCAGGCCCTGTTCCGCTGGCAGGAAGACGCCAAGGAGCACCATGCCGAGCGCAGCGTCTGCCTGGAGCAATGGCGCACCCAGGTGCAGCCGTCGATCGCGCTGCTAATGCCCGGCTGTGAGTTCGACCTGCTGCTACCCGACGCCTTCTTCCTGTCCTGCCGCGAATCCGACAAGAGCATCCGCCCGCTGACCGTGCGCGCTGCCGTCAACTACCTGTGCGGCACGCTGGACGTGCCGGCCGGCCAGATGGCGGCCGTGGTCGCGGCATTCGGCGAGGAAGAAGTCGAGGAATACCGCGTGGGCTTCACCATGCGCGGCGAGAAGGATGTGATCTACGGCATCGTCTGGCCGGTGTATGGCCGCGAGTCCGACGAGATCGATGCCAGCGAGAAGGACAACCCGCTGGAGCAGATCTGCGAGGAACTGCGCAACGCCGGGGTGGAAGACATCTTCCGCCACGCCGCGCTGTTCGACCCCGAGTATTGCGAAGACTGCGGCACGCCGCTTTACGCCGACCGCTCTGGCGAGATCGTCCACGCCGAGTTGCCGGAAGACGCGCCCACGCAGCAGCCGCTGTTCCACTGAGCTGCGTCGCTTCGCCCTGCCCGACCAACGGCCCGCCTTGCGCGGGCCGTTTTTCCTTCAGCCGGCGGCCGCCGGGCTGACGCAGCGCCACAGCGCATGACCGGAGGCCGCGTACTTGCGCTCGAACGGCGTGATGGCCTCGGCCGGCTGCCACAGCTCGACCTGCGCTGGCCGGCCGACCAGCGCCAGGGCCTGGGCAAACTCGTCGATGTAGACCTGCCAGTTGCTGCGGCACTCCAGGTACGTGCCGCACGCAGCCAGCGCCGGGAACACCGCATGGCCTTGCCAGCGCCGCCCCAGGTGGCCGATCTTGGGCCAGGGATTGGGATACAGCACGTAATGGCGATCCACCGCGATGTGATCCGACTGCAGCATCCGCCAGACGTCGACCAGGTCCGCGCGCGCCCAGGCAAAATTGGCCGGCATCGGGCCATCCCACCAGTCCTTGCCCCCGGTCAGCCGTTTCTCCGACTGATCCACGCCGATCACGAAATGCCCGGGGAACGCCGTGGCCAGGCGCAAGGTGCTCTCCCCCACGCCGCAACCGGCGTCCAGGATCAGCGGGGCCGCTCCGGCCTGCTGCCATTGCTGCAACGCAAGATCCAGCGCGCGCCGGCTCGGCTCGCCGATCGGCTTGCGAAAGGGCTCGGCCAGGTGGCGGGCAAGGCGCGCCTCGAGGTGGTCGTGGACATCGGCCTGGGCCGAGGTGATGGTGCGGGAGTTGGCAAACATGGGCGGGATTCTACCCGGCTGCCGAGCGCTGCGGGATCGCCGGGGCATGCGGCGCTGGCGACGGGCGTGGACAAATGCCATCCACTGCTGCGAGCATAAGGATATGACGTCGATGTCGCACGCAGATGTCGTTTTGACGGCACAATGCGGGCAACCGGGGTGAACCAGCGGGCCGCCCAAGCGTGACCCGCCACCCCATCTGAGAACCCGCCGCCGCCATCCCATCCTGGCGACGGCCCGTACGAGGAGCGCATCCCGATGACCGCCACACGCCGCACACGCCACACCTCCAGCCTCGCCGCCATGATGCCGCGCCGCGCGCTGCTGCAAGCCGGTGCCGCGCTCGCGCTCGGCAGTGCCGCGCTGATGCTGTTGCCCGCCGGTGCGGCGCAGGCCGAAGACCTGCGCATCGGCTTGTCCGCCGACGTGACCTCGATGGACCCGCAGTGGAACAACTCCGGCCCCAACAACGCCATCGCGCTGCATATCTTCGAGTCGCTGGTGTTCCTCGACAAGAATGCCCGCTACATCCCCGGCCTGGCGCTGTCGTGGAAACCGGTCAACGCCATCACCTGGGAAATCAAGCTGCGCCCCAACGTGAAATGGCATGACGGCACGCCGTTTACCAGCGAAGACGTCAAGGCCTCGCTCGAGCGCCCCGACAAGCTCACCAACAGCCCGGGTTCCTTCACCAGCTACACCAAGCCGATCGCGCGCATCGACACGCCCGACCCGTTGACCGTGCGCCTGACCATGAGCGTGCCGAACTACGCCAACCTGGCCAACGACCTGAACAGCGTGCCGATCATGCCGAAGAAGGTAGCTGCCACACTGAGCCAGGCGGATTTCGACTCCGGCAAGGCGATGATCGGCACCGGCCCATTCAAGTTCGTGCGCTTCGCGCGCGGGCAGGAAATCGTGATGGCGAAGAACCCCGACTACTGGGGCCCGAAGACGGAATGGGATCGCGCGATCTTTCGCATCATCACGGACAACGGCGCGCGCAGCGCGGCGCTGCTGTCCGGCGACGTCGACGTGATCGAAAGCGTGCCGTCCGCGGACGTGGCCAAGCTCAGGCAGAACCCCAAGTTCCGCATCGAGCAGCAGGTCTCGTGGCGCACCATCTTCTGGCAGATGGACCAGTCGCGCGACAACCCGCCCTACGTCACCGACAAGGCCGGCAAGCCGCTGGGCAAGAACCCCTTCAAGGACGCACGCGTGCGTGCCGCCATCAGCCGCGCGCTGAACCGCGACGCCATCGTCAGCCGCATCATGGAAGGCCTGGCCGTGCCGGCCTCGTCGATCGTCTCGCCGCAGATCTTCGGCCACCCCGGCACCAAGCCAGAGGCCTATGACCCCGAAGGCGCCAAGAAGCTGCTGGCCGCGGCGGGCTATCCGGATGGGTTCGGCCTGACGCTGCACGCCACCAACAACCGCTACCTGAACGATGCTGCCGTGGCACAGGCCACCGCCAGCATGCTCACGCGCATCGGCATCCAGACCAAGGTGGAAACGCTACCGGTAGCCGCGTACTTCACCCGTGCGCGCCAGGGCGACTTTGCGTTCGAGATGCTGGGCTGGGGCTCGGCAGCGGCCGACGTGGCGCTGCGATCGATCACCGGCACGCCGAACCCCAAGACGGGATACGGCACGTGGAACTGGGGCAAATACAGCAATACCCAGCTCGACCAGCTGATCGAGAAATCGCTGACCACGGTGACCAGCGACAAGGCCCGCGAGGAAAACGCCCGCGCCGCAGCCAGGTTCGCCCTGGCCGACCACGCCATCATCCCCTCGCACAGCCAGCTGGCGATGTGGGCCATGCGCAAGGACCTGAAGTACGAAGCGCGCACCGACGAGTGGTCGCTGGCGCAGTTCTTCCACAAGCAGTAAGAGAGAGGCAGAGAGGCGTTTCGCGAGGCGGCGTTGGGTGTTGAACCCGGCGCCGCCACCTACCTGGCAGCTTGAATCAGATCCGCAGGCCGTCTTCCTGGTTTGCGTTCGCCGCGCGCAAACCCTTCACCCATTCGCGCGCCGGCAACCCGGTCGTATCCTCCAGCACCTTCGCGCGAATCTCCAGCACGTCCCACGACACATCGATTGCCGGCCCATTGAAGGCAAGCGCAATGACATTGCCGTCGTGCACTTCGGGGAACACCAGCACGCGGTTATCAAACGCTTCGCAGATCCGCACGATGTTCTTCGGGAAACTGTCGTGATCGCCGAACAGGTTGATCGTCATCACGCCCGGCGCCTTGAGCACACGGCGGCACGCCTTGTAGAACGCCGTGGTGTCAAGCACCGGCCCGCGCGCGGTGGCGTCATACAGGTCCACCTGCAGCACATCCAGCGCGCCGGTGTGCGCGCCATCCATCACGTAATCCCACGCATCCTGCTCCCGCACGGTAAGGCGCTCGTCGTCTTCACGCAGGCCGAACATGCTGCGGCCCGCAATGATCACGGCCGGGTTGAGCTCCACCGCCGTCACCCGCGCGCGGCTGAACTGGCGATGGCAGAACTTGGTGAGCGCAGCCGCGCCCAGGCCCAGCTGCGTCACGTGAAACTCCGGCGCCGAGGGCGACAGGAACAACAGCCACGCCATCATCTGCTGCGCGTACTCCAGCTCGATGGCATCGGGCTTGCGCAGGCGCATGGCGCCTTGCACCCATTCGGTGCCGAAATGCAGGTAGCGCACACCGTCCATCTCGGAGAAGGTCACCGGCGCGAAGCGCGGGGTCATGCGCTTTTCCTCGCGCTGCGCAGCTTGCGCGCTGCGTGCGCCGCGTCCGTCCTCAGGGCTGCGCGCGCCGCGCGCGGGACGGCGCGAGGCCACGGCTTCAATCGATTTGCGTTTGAGAAGAGTCATGGTGGTCAGGAAGAATGCGTGTAAGCGTGCCGCCCAGCGGGGCCGCACGTAAGTCAGTTCGGATCGACCCGGGATCAGGCTTTGCCGAGCGCGCCCTGGGCACGCTGCAGCCACTCCCGGTTGTGCTCGCGGGCGTGGCGCGGCCAGTGCTTGCCGTCGTGCACGATCTCCGCGTACAGCGCCTGGGCGCGCTCGCGGTCGGCCGGTTCCCCGCGGGCCGTCAGCCAGTCGGCAAACAGGCACCGCGCGGCGGCATCGCTGGCGCAAGTCAGCGCCTGCTCGAATGCAGCCCGCGTGCCGGGCGCGTCCGACGCGGCCAGCGCGCGAGCGTACAGCAATGCAGGGTCCGCTTGCTGGCGGGCCTGGGGCTGGGAGGCGAACAAGCGCTCCAGCGCCGCCACGGCAGCGGCATGGCCACCGGTGGCGAACTGCGCGCGCGCCAACCCCAGCAGCAGCGCCGGGTCGGTGGCGAACGGCCCGCTGGCGGCGGCCTCATAGTGTTCCAGCGCAGCCTTGGACTCGCCGGCCTCGAGCAAGGCGGCGCCCAGGCGCATGCGGTGATCGACGGTGGGCGCGCGGTCGAACGCGTCGCGCGCCTCGCGCACCGCGCGGTTGGGGTCGACCAACTGGCCAATGGCGCGCTTGGCGGCCCGCGCACCCCGCGTCTGGCGCAGCCCGGGCAGGTAGATGGCGAAGAAATACACCACGCTGCCCAGGCCCGGGAAGGCAAACAGGATCAGCAGCCAGTACATGTTCTGCTGGGTGCGCACCGCGTGCACGGCGAAGAACACGGCGATGATGACGTGAAAACCAATTCCTAGATACGGCATTGTCTATCTATCCTGCAAAGCGTTGGCCGGCGGCCTTCCCACCGGCATGCACAGCCGTGATTGTGACAGATGCGGCCGGGGTGCCCGATGCGGCATGCTACTTGCTACTGTCACAAATGCCTTTTACGGTAAGGCTGTCTTGCGTCTACGTTCTGCGCTTACGTTCTGCGCTTGGCTTCCTGGCATACCTGCCTGGCTTGCCTTACCAAGGCCCGAGACGCTCCCCCCAAACCTGGCCCCCACGACAAAGGATCCGCAGATATGAGCTACATCCACTTCATCGGTGGTGAAAAAGGCGGCGTCGGCAAATCGCTCGTCGCCCGCCTGCTAGCCCAGCATTTTATCGACCGGAGCATGCCGTTCCTGGGCTTCGACACCGACAAGTCGCACGGCGCCCTGCTGCGCTTCTATGCCGACTTTGCCGCGCCCGCCGTGCTGGACAAGCACGACAGCCTGGACCCCATTATCGAGCACGCCGTGGAAGACCCGCAGCGGCGCATCCTGGTCGACCTCGCGGCCCAGACGCAGCACGCACTAGCAAAATGGATGGACGACGCCGACGTGCTGGCGCTGGCCGAAGCGCATGGCCTGACGCTCACCTGGTGGCACGTGATGGATGCGGGCCGCGACTCGGTCGACCTGCTGCGCCAGTGGCTTGACCAGTTCGGCGGCCGCATCAAGCTGGTGCTGGTCCTCAATGAAGTCCGCGGCGATCGCTTCGAGATCCTGGAAGCCTCGGGCGAACGCGCCCGCGCCGAAGCGCTGGGCGCCAGCGTGATGACGCTACGCCACCTGCCCGATACGACCATGCAGAAGATCGATCAGCAAAGCACCAGCTTCTGGGCCGCGGTCAATCATCCGGAGCGCGCCGCCACCGGGCTCGGCATGCTGGAGCGCCAGCGCGTCAAGGTCTGGCTGAACCGGGCCTATGGGGAGATGGCTGCGCTGGCGTTGTGAGTGGAATCGCTGGCAGTTGATCTCGGCAGCTAGGATGCGTCCTGAACCCCAAGCCCCGCAGCCTCGATCCCCGCATGAGCCTGCCGTGTCAGCAGCGGTTCGCCGTTGACTGCGCGAGCGATCAGGGCATCGGGCTGCGCGACGGGAATTCCCTGCGCCCGGTACCATGCATCATCATAGTAAGTATTGCCATAGCGTTCACCGCTATCACACAGCAAGCCGACGATGGCGCCCTGCTCGCCCGCCGCCGCCATCCGCTCGGCCAGGTACAGCACACCGACGAAGTTGGTGCCTGTCGAGCCGCCCACGCGACGGCCGAAGCGCGCGGCCAGATAGCGCATCGCGGCAAAGGACAAGGCATCGGGTACCTTGAGCATCGCATCGATGCACGTCGGAATAAAGGAGCGCTCGACACGCGGGCGGCCGATGCCCTCGATCCGCGAGCCGACGTCCAGGCTCAGGCTGCTGTCCGGCTGGCCCGCCAGCATGCTTTTGAAATAGTCAAAAAATACGGAGTTCTCCGGGTCGGCGCAAAGAATGCGGGTTCTATGCCGGCTGTAGGCAACGTAGCGGCCCAATGTTGCGACGGTGCCACCGGTGCCTCCGCTGGCCACGAGCCACGTCGGAACCGGGTATTCCTCGTCAGCCATCTGCTTGAAAATCGACTCGGCGATATTGTTGTTGGCGCGCCAGTCGGTAGCACGCTCCGCATAGGTGAACTGGTCCATGAAATGGCCACCGGTTTCCACCGCTATGCAGTGCGATTCCGTATAGATGTCCGCCGGATTGGCAACCAGTTGGCAGCGCCCGCCATAGAATTCGATCGCCTCGATTTTCGCCCTTGAGGTACCCGCCGGAATCACCGCAACGAAGGGCAAGCCGAGCAGCCTGGCAAAGTAGGCTTCGGAGATGGCCGTCGAGCCGCTGGACGCCTCCACGACGGTGCTTTTTTCGTTCAGCCAGCCATTGCAAAGCGCGTAGAGAAACAGCGATCTCGCCAGGCGATGTTTCAGGCTGCCGGTCGGATGGCTGGATTCATCCTTGAAATAGAAGCGGATTTGCGGATATCCCGGCAGGTCCAGCGGAATCAGGTGCGTATCGGCGCAGCGGTTGAAGTCGGCTTCGATCTTGCGAATCGCTTCGCGGGTCCAGTCAGAGCGTGGCATGGGAACCTTCACTGAAATGACTGCGAACAAAACAACAGCCTTGGGCGCCCGGCGCGGCTTCGCGCCGGTTGGCATATCGAGATTTCGATCATAGACGCCCGAGCGGCTCTGCGGTAATTTGCCCCTCTACGGCAGCCGACGGCTTGCCCGCCGGCACGAATATCAGCGCTTAGTTCAGCAGCGCACGCCACAACGCCAGCTTCTGCTCAAAATTGCGCGCCGCATGTGCCGGGCTCGATGAGGGCAGCACCACAGTCTCATAGCCTGCCGCCTCAAACTGCGCGGCGAAACGACCCGACGTACCGCCGTTAAAGCCGACGCGGCGCAACGCAGGCGCCAGCGCCTTGAGCCGCACGAAGTCGTTGGCCTGCGGATGGCGGATATTGCTGTCCAGGCTGCCCTCGCGCACGCAGGCGCCGAGCACATCCCACACGCCGATGCCGTGGGACAGCAACCGCGCCAAACGATCGGCGTAAGGCAAAGCAGGCAGGGGCTCGCCGGTCAGCGCGCCCAGCAGCGGCCAGAACTGGTTGCGTGGATGCGCGTAATACTGCTGCGCCGCCAGCGACGCCGCGCCGGGAAAGCTGCCCAGCACCAGTACGCGGATGTGCCGATCGATGACCGGTGCAAGGCCTTGCTGTAGATCGGGGGGGAGAACCAGAGGGGATGCGGGAGATGGGACGGGCATGGGGTGAGTGTACTTGGCCCCGGGGGAGGACGGGCGCCTGCGCGGCTTGCATGCATCATGCTTGCTGCCGGCGCCCGCCCTCTCCCGGTCCCTCTCCCGCAGGCGGGAGAGGGAGCAAACCCGCTACGCTTACGCCAGCAGCTTATTGACGCGCTGCACGTAGATCGAGGGGTCTTCGAGCGTGCCGCCCTCGGCCAGCAGGGCCTGGTCGAACAGTACGTGCACGCGGTCGCCGAAGGCGTCGTCCGTGGGACCGGCCTCTACCAGCGCGCGCAGCTTTTTCACCAGCGCGTGGTCGGGGTTCAGCTCCAGGATGGGCTGGGCGTCGGGCGCCTTCTGGCCGGCCTGCTTCAGCAGGCGTTGCAGGTAGCCGCTCATGTCGCCTTCGTCCGACACCAGGCAGGATGCCGACTCGGTCAGGCGCAGCGTGACGCGCACGTCCTTGGCCTTGCCATCCAGCACAGCCTTGGCGCGTTCCAGCACGTCCTTCCAGTCGCCTTCGGCCTTTTCCTGCTCGGCCTTCTCGTCGGCGTCGGCCAGCGCGCCAAGCTCCAGGTCGCCGCGTGCCACCGAGACCAGTTCCTTGCCATCGAACTCGCGCAGGAAGGACAGCATCCATTCGTCCACGCGGTCCGTCAGCAGCAGGACTTCGATGCCCTTCTTGCGGAACACTTCCAGGTGCGGGCTCGACTTGGCCGCGGCCCAGCTATCGGCCGTGACGTAGTAGATCTTGTCCTGGCCTTCCTTCATGCGGCCCACGTAGGCAGCCAGCGCCACGCTCTGCTCGGCGCTGTCCTGATGCGTGGAGGCAAAGCGCACCAGCTTGGCGATGCGCTCCAGGTTGGCGGCGTCTTCGCCCAGGCCTTCCTTGAGCACCTGGCCGAACTGCTGCCAGAAGGTGGTGTACTTGGCGCGTTCGGCTTCGTCCTCGCTGTCCGCCAGCGTTTCCAGCATCGACAGCACGCGCTTGGTGCAGCCTTCGCGGATGGCCTTCACGTCGCGGCTTTCCTGCAGCAGTTCGCGCGAGACGTTGAGCGGCAGGTCGGCCGAATCCACCACGCCCTTGACGAAGCGCAGGTATGCCGGCAGCAACTGCTCGGCATCGTCCATGATGAAGACGCGCTTCACATAGAGCTTGAGGCCGGCCTTGTGGTTGCGGTCCCACATATCGAACGGCGCACGCGCCGGCACGTACAGCAGCTGCGTGTATTCGCTGCGGCCTTCGACGCGGTTATGGGTGTAGGCCAGCGGCGCTTCGTTGTCGTGCGCGATGTGCTGGTAGAAAGCGGTGTACTGCGCTTCGGTGATGTCCGATTTGGAGCGGGTCCACAGGGCGCTGGCCTGGTTCACGCTCTCCCACTCGCCCGTGTCCTTGTAGGCGCTGGTCTCGGCATCCCAGACTTCCTTGGGCATGCGGATCGGCAGCGAGATGTGGTCGGAATATTTCTGGATGATGCCCTTGATCTTCCAGGCGGAGAGGAAATCGTCCTCGCCTTCGCGCAGGTGCAGCGTGATGGTGGAACCGCGCTCGGCACGATCGATGGCATCGACGGTGAACTCGCCGTCGCCTGCGCTTTCCCAGCGTACGGCTTCGCTGGCGGGCAGGCCGGCGCGCCGCGTTTCCACGGTGACCTTGTCAGCCACGATGAACGCCGAATAGAAGCCCACGCCGAACTGGCCGATCAGGGCGGCGTCCTTCTGCTGGTCGCCGGAGAGCTGCTGGAAGAATTCCTTGGTGCCCGAGCGGGCGATGGTGCCAAGGTTGCGGATCGCCTCGTCGCGGCTCATGCCGATGCCGTTGTCGGTGATCTTCAGCGTGCGGGCCTTGGCGTCGGCCTCGATGCGGATCGCCAGGTCGGCGTCGTTCTCGAGCAGGGCCGGGTTGGCAATCGCCTCGAAGCGCAGCTTGTCAGTGGCGTCGGAAGCATTCGAAACCAGCTCGCGCAGGAAAATTTCCTTGTTGCTGTACAGCGAGTGGATCATCAGGTGCAGCAGTTGCTTCACTTCCGCCTGGAAGCTCATCGTCTCGTGCGGTGCGGTCATGGTTCTCCTCTTAACAATCTTGGCAAACTTGGCTGATTTGGGAATCTAGGCAATGTGACGGGCCGGCAGCCGGGGGCTGCGGGCCGGCGTCAGGCCGGTGACCCGAGACATAAGGGCATCCGACCGGTTTTCAAGACATGGCCCGGCTAGGACCAGGTTAGGCCCCGGTTAGCGCCGCTCCAGCTGGCGCGCCAGGAAGGCCAGCATGGCAGGGTCCTGGCTGCTAGCCACATTGAAGCGCATCCAGCCGGACGGCATCTGCGACGGCGAGAACAAGCTGCCGGGGGCGAACAGGTAGCCCTCCTCATGCCCGGCGACGGCGATGGCGTTGGTATCGCGCCCGGTGTCCGCCCACAGGTACATGCCGGCGTGCTGGCCTGCAAAGAGCGACAGGCCCATCCGCTCGATGGTGCGCCGGGTCTCGTCGCGCGCCCGGTCAAGCCGGTTGCGCACGCGCTCCACGTGCTTGCGGTAATGGCCTTCGGTCAACACCTTGTACAGCACGCGCTCGTTGATCTCCGGCGAGGCCAGGCCCGCCAGCAGCTTGCTGTCGGTCAGGCTGGCGACCAGCTCCGGATGGGCGGCGATAAAGCCCACACGCAGGTTGGCGGCCAGCGTCTTGGAAAAGCTGCCCAGGTAGATCACCCGGCGCAGCTGGTCCAGGCTGGCCAGCCGGGTGGCGGAGTGACCTGGCGGGCACAGGTCGCAATAGATGTCGTCCTCGACGATCAGCAGGTCGTACTGCTCGGCGAGGCGCAGCAGCTGGAAGGCCTTGGCGGCCGACAGCGAGGTGCCGGTGGGGTTGTGCAGCACCGAGTTGATCACCATCAGGCGCGGGCGGCGCGCCTGCAGGATGCGCTCCAGCGCCTCCAGGTCCGGGCCCTCGGCAGTGTAAGGCATGCCGATCAGCTGCGCGCCCTGGGCGGCGAAGCGGCCGAACATGACGAACCACGCCGGGTCGCCCACCAGCACGGCGTCGCCGGGGCGCAGGTAGAGCCGCGCGATCAGGTCGAGCGCCTGGGTGATGCCGGAGGTAAGCACGATCTGCTCGGGGGTGGCGCCGATCTCCAGTTCGGCCAGGCGGTTGCGCAGTTGCTGGCGCAAAGGCAGGAAGCCCTGCGGCGTGCCACTGGCCAGGAAATGGCTGCCCGGCTGGCGGCCCAGCCCGCGCAGCGCGCTGGCGATCAGGTCGCCGTCGAGCCAGTCGTTGGGCAGGAAGCCCATCCCCGGAGACTTATGCGGCTCGGTCGAGTGGAACATGCTGCGCAGCAGCCAGGTTACGTCGATGTTGCGCGCGCCGGTCGAGACCGGGGCCACCGGCACCACTTGCGGCGTGCGCTCGCGCACGTAGAAGCCCGAGCCGCGGCGGGATTCGAGGTAGCCCAGCGCCACCAGCCGCTCATAGGCCTCGACCACGGTGAAGCGCGAGATGCCCTTTTCCTGCGCAAGCTGGCGAATCGAGGGCATGCGCATGCCGGCGCGAAAGACCCGCTCGTCGATGCGCAGCCGCGCCCACTCGGTCAACTGCTCCACCAGCGTCATCTGCGCCGAGGGCACAGGGTCGGGCATGCGCTCGGTGGGGGGCGGCATGACCAGGCGCAATGAGCGCACCTGCTCGCCAGCCTCTTCGCCAGCGTGGAAAGCCGCGCCCTCCTGCTTGCCTGCCCCGGCTCCTTTATCCTTGAGCCCTGGCGCAACCGGTTCCCTGCTGTTCATGCCTTGCTCCCGCCACTGTACTGAGAATGTTCTGCATAACTGTATCGGTACTGTACCGACAACCTTGTCTACCATCAACACACAATGACAATTGCCCTCGACCATCTCGTGATCGCCGCCCCCACGCTTGAAGCGGGGGCGCAGCATGTCGCCGACGCGCTCGGCGTGACGCCCCAGCCGGGCGGCGCGCACCCTGGCATGGGCACCCACAATTGCCTGCTCGGCCTGTTCGGCGGCATCTACCTGGAAGTCATCGCCATCGACCCCGAGGCACCGGCCCCCACGCGGCCGCGCTGGTTTGGCCTGGACACCGAGGCAGTGCAGGCCCGGCTGCGCCATGGTCCCTTCCTGATGCACTGGGTCGCGCGGGTGGAACGCCCCACCGACCTGTCCCTGTGGCAGGCGCAGTACCCCACGCGCATCCCGCCGGTCATCCCGATGACCCGTGGCGACCTGCGCTGGCGCATCACCGTGCCGCAAGACGGCAGCCTGCCCGCGTGGCCGGCTGACGATGCGGATGGCACGGACGGCCCGGCGACGCCGGGCGACGGCATCCTCCCCACGCTGATCCAGTGGGATGTCTCGACCCATCCGTCGTCCCGGCTGCCGAACCAGGGCCTGGCGCTGCGCTCGCTGCGGGCACGCCATCCACAGGCCGCGCGGCTCGCGGAGGCCTTGCAATGGCTGGGCGGCACCCGGTTCGTCCCGGAAGCATCCACGCTCGCGGAACTGAGCGCGGAGATAGAAACGCCCGATGGCGTGCGCACGCTGCGCTGAGCCGCACGCCGCAAGACAAAAAAAATCTGTCACAACTAGAACAACCGCCAAGGAGCCCCTCTGATGTCCGCCACCCGCAAACGCTTCGACGACGACGCCTATCTCGGCAGCTGCACCGCCACCGTGGTAGCCGTTCACGCTGACGGCATCGAGCTCGACCAGACCGTGTGCTACGCGCGCAGCGGCGGCCAGGCGGGCGATACCGGCACGCTCAAGCTGGCCAACGGCGCGACCATCGCACTGCTGGAAACCGTGTACGCCCCGGACCGCAGCCATATCCTGCACGTCCCGGCGCCGGGTACGGCGCTGCCGGAGGCGGGCGACATCGTGGCCGTCACGATCGACTGGGAGCGCCGCCACCGGCTGATGCGGCTGCATACCTGCCTGCACCTGCTGGGCTCGCTGATCCCGGTGCCAGTGACCGGCTGCGGCATCTCGCCCGACTCGGCGCGCATCGACTTCGACCTGCCGGAATCCACGCTCGACAAGGCCGTGCTCACCGAGCAGCTCAATGCGCTGATCGGCGCCGACAGCCGGGTGCAGGTGGAGCGCATCACGTCCGAGCAACTCGCCGAGCAGCCCGAGCTGGTGCGCACGGTGGGCGCGGCGCCGCCCGCGGGCAGCGGCGTCATCCGCATCATCGACATCCCCGGCGTGGACCGCCAGCCTTGCGGTGGCACCCATGTGGCGGCCACCGGCGAGATCGGCGCCGTGCTGGTGACCAAGATCGAGAAGAAGAGCCGCACCAACCGCCGCGTGGTCGTGCAGTTCGCTGCGTGAGAGTGGCAGGATGATAGATGGATCCCGCTCTGCTCACCGGGCTGTCGGCCGCCCAGTTCGCCGCGCTGCTGTCGCTCATGGCAGTCGGCGCCTTCACGCCCGGCCCCAACACGACGATTGCCGCGGTCACCGGCGCCAACTTTGGCCTGCGCGCCACGCTGCCGCACTGCGTGGGCGTCGCGTTCGGCTTTGCCAGCATCCTGGCGCTGTGCGCGGCGGGCGTGGGCGCGCTGATCCTGGCCAGCCCGGCGCTAGCGCTGCTGGTGCATGCCGCCGGCGTGCTCTACCTGCTGTGGCTGGCGCTCAAACTGGCGCGCAGTACCGTGCTGTCGGACAAGCAGGTGCTGCGCCCGCTGTCGGTGTGGCAGTCGGCCGTGCTGCAGTACGCCAATATCAAGGCGTGGATGCTGGCGCTGGCTACAGCCGCCTCGTATATGGCAGGCGCGCAGTCGCCGGTGCATCGGGCCGTGCTGGTGTGCGCGGTGTTCGGCGTGTTCGGCTTTGTCAGCAATGGCGTGTACGGCGTGATTGGCGCCACGCTGCGGCAATGGCTGCAGGTTGGCCACCGCATCCGCTGGTTCAACCGCGCAATGGGCCTGGCGCTGGCACTCACGGCGCTGTGGATTGCGCTGGCTGGCCGGCCCACCCTGCACTAATTCAAACGCCATGGCTGCCAAAACCACCTCTGTCCAACCCATCGCTAGCGCCCCTGCCGACACCCACGGCGGCGGCATGCTGCTCGGCTTAGTCGGCGTGGCCGTGTTCAGCCAGACCTTGCCCTTCACGCGCATGGCGGTGGCCGAGCTGGACGCCACCTTCGTCGCGCTCGGCCGTGCGGTGGTGGCGGCGCTGCTGGCGCTGGTGCTGCTGTGGCAGCGCGGCGCGTTCGCCCGCGCGCGCCGTCCCCGGGGCGGCCAGTGGTGGCGCCTGGGGGTCACCTCGCTGGGCGTGGTGGTGGGCTTTCCGCTGTTTTCCTCACTGGCCATGCGTGAAGTGCCGGCCGGCCACGGCGCCATCATTACCGGCCTGCTGCCGCTGGCCACGGCGGTCTTCGCCGCCTGGTTCGGCCGCGAGCGGCCATCGCCGGCGTTCTGGCTGTCGGCCGCCGCCGGCAGTGCGCTGGTGGTCGCCTTTGCCCTGTGGCAAGGCGCCGGCGGGCTGCAGCATGCCGACTGGCTGCTGTTCGCAGCGATGGTGCTGGGTGCGCTGGGCTATGCCGAGGGCGGCAAGCTGTCGCGCGAGCTTGGCGGGCTGGAAACCATCAGCTGGGCGCTGGCCGTGGCACTGCCGCTGCTGCTGCCGGTGGTGGCCTGGCTGGGGCTTGCGCATGCCGGCCAGATCGCAGCCGCCTCGCCGCGCGCCTGGCTCGGCATGGGCTATGTTTCCGTATTCTCGATGTTCATCGGCTTCCTGTTCTGGTACGCCGGGCTCGCAAAAGGCGGCGTGGCGCGCGTCGGGCAGATACAATTGCTGCAGCCGTTCCTCACGCTGGCGGGCGGCGCCCTGCTGCTGGCCGAACCGCTTGATGCCGTCACCCTGGCGTTTGCGGTGGCGGTGATCGGCGTGGTAGCCCTGGGCCGCCGGACCGCCGTGCGCAGCGCCCCCGCGAGTCCCATGCCCGCGCCCGCCGCCGAAGAACCCCACCCTGCCCCTACGGCACGATCCCTCTGACTGGAGACCCTATGTCCGTTCACGACACCCTTGCCCGCCTCGGCATCGCACTGCCGACCGCTGGCGCACCGGCCGCCGCCTACGTCATGGCCGCGCAAACCGGCAACACCGTGTTCCTTTCGGGCCACATTGCCCGCAAGGATGGCAAACCCTGGGTAGGCAAGCTGGGCAAGGACCTTGGCACCGAAGACGGCAAGGTTGCCGCTCGCGCCATCGCCGTGGACCTGCTGGCCACGCTGAACACCCACCTGGGCGGCGACCTGGACCGCGTCACCCGCATCGTCAAGGTGATGAGCCTGGTCAACTCCACGGAAGACTTCACCGAGCAGCACCTGGTGACCAACGGCGCCTCGGAGTTGCTGGCGGAAGTCTTCGGCGAAGCCGGCAAGCATGCCCGCAGCGCCTTTGGCGTAGCGCAGGTCCCGCTGGGCGCCTGCGTCGAGATCGAGATGATCGTCGAAGTGAAGTAAGCCGGCGTGAAGCGAGAAGCGAGCAGGCAGAACCAAGTGAATTGAAGTCAGGCCAGGGACCGGGGGATACCCCCGCCCTGCGCCCAACCAGCTGAAGGCACCGCCCACCCATGCGCATCGACAACCTGCCTTTCGGCACCACCGACTGGTCCGACATCACCCCGACCCGCCACCCCGGCGACACCGGGGAAGCCCTCTGGCGCACCCGCCAGTTCGGCGACATCCGCGTTCGCATGGTGGAGTATTCTGCCGGGTATCTCGCCGATCACTGGTGCACCAAAGGGCACATCCTTTTTGTGCTGGAAGGCGAGTTGCATACCGAGCTGGAAGACGGCCGGCATTTCGTGCTCCGCGCGGGCACGAGCTACCAGGTCGCCGACCAGGCCGAGCCGCACCGTTCGTCCACCCCGACCGGGGCGCGGCTTTTTATCGTTGACTGAGTCGAGCCAACCCGACTCCCCACACACCAAGAGAACATCATGAACTGGGCCATTTCCCGCCGGGCGCAACAGCTGACCAGCTCGGCTATCCGCGAAATCCTGAAAGTGACCGAGCGTCCGGAAGTTATTTCCTTCGCGGGCGGCCTGCCGTCGCCGGCCACCTTCCCGGTAGCGGCCATGGAACAGGCGGTGGCCCGGATCTTCGCCGACAACCCGCAAGCCGCCCTGCAGTACGCCGCCACCGAAGGCTACATGCCGCTGCGCGAATTCATCGCCAAGCGCCATCACGTGGATGTGGAGCGCGTGCTGATCACCACCGGCTCGCAGCAGGCGCTGGACCTGATCGCCAAGGTGTTGATCGACCCGGGCAGCCCGGTGCTGGTGGAAACGCCCAGCTACCTTGGCGCGCTGCAGGCCTTCTCGCTGTTCGAGCCCGAGTTCGTCTCGGTGCCGGGCGACGACAAGAGCCTGCTGCCGGAATCGCTCACGCCCGAGCTGACCGCTGGCGCGCGCTTCCTCTACGCCCTGCCCAACTTCCAGAACCCCACCGGGCGGCGCATGCCGCTGGAGCGCCGCCAGGCCCTGGTGGCCCGCGCCCGCGAGCTCGGCGTGCTGCTGGTCGAGGATGATCCCTACGGCGAACTGAGCTATCGCGGCGACCAGTTGCCGAGCCTGCTGTCGATGAACCCCGACGGCGTGATCTACATGGGCTCGTTCTCCAAGATCCTGGCCCCCGGCCTGCGCCTGGGCTTTGTGATCGCCCCGCCCGAGCTGCACTTCAAGCTGTGCCAGGCCAAGCAGGCGTCGGACCTGCATACGCCCAGCTTCACCCAGCGCCTTGCCTATGAAGTGGTGCGCGATGGCTTGCTGGACTCGCATATCCCCACCATCCGCACGCTCTACGCGGCGCAGTGCCAGGCCATGCTGGATTCGCTCGCGCGCCACATGCCGGAAGGCGTGACCTGGAACGCGCCGGAAGGCGGCATGTTCATCTGGATGGAGCTGCCCGAGGGCCT
The DNA here is from genome assembly GCF_059421605.1 of Cupriavidus sp. GW821-FHT02F09. Lineage (NCBI taxonomy): Bacteria > Pseudomonadati > Pseudomonadota > Betaproteobacteria > Burkholderiales > Burkholderiaceae > Cupriavidus > Cupriavidus sp. GW821-FHT02F09. Next base: position 302,703 of record NZ_JBWKVH010000005.1, on the reverse strand, counting down.
GGACAGCATGGAGATCCTGCAAGAAGCGGTCAAGCGCAATGTGGCCTATGTGCCGGGCGCGCCGTTCTACGCCAGCAACCCGCGCCGCAATGCGCTGCGCCTGGCCTTTGTCACGGTGGCGCCGGAGCGCATCGAGCAAGGCGTGGCCATCCTCGGCACGCTGTTCCGCGAAGCCATCGCCAAGCACGCGCCGCAAGCCAAGGCCGCCTGAGCGTCGCTTGAGCGACACGCGTGGCACGGATACGTCTCCTGACTGATACCGGGCTGGCGGGCTTCATGGCAAGATAATGGCCATCGCCTGTCAGTCCGGGCCGCGAACGCGCAGGCATTGCGCATGCGCGGCCCACGCCTTGAGGAGAAGGGTTTCGTGCTGCGTATCTGGGGTCGACTCTCATCGATCAACGTGCAAAAAGTGGTCTGGTGCGCGCGCGAGCTGCACCTGGACCACGAACGCATCGACATTGGCGTCAGCGAGGGCGACCTCGACACCGAGGCCTATGTCCGGCTCAACCCCGACCGCAGCATCCCGGTGATCGAGGATTTCCGCGGCACCGACGTGGGCGGCGAGCCTTTTGTGCTGTGGGAATCCAACGCCATCGTGCGCTACCTGTGCGCGCACGACGGCGAGGACACCCTGTGGCCCGGCAACGTCAAGGCGCGCGCGCTGGCCGACCGCTGGATGGACTGGCAGACCAACGCCTTCAGCCCGGCCATGGTCGACGCATTCCGCCACCTGGTGCGGCTGCCCGCCGAGCAGCGCGACCCCGACCTGATCGCCCGCTCCCTGGAACGCACCGAACCGCTCGCGGCCCGGCTCGACGAAGCCCTGGCGCAGCGTGAGTTCATCTGCGGCGACCGCTTCACCATGGCCGACATCCCGGTTGCCTGCGCCGCCCACCGCTGGCTGGGCCTGCCGGTCACACACCAGCCCCGCCCGCACCTTGAGCGCTGGGCAGCGGCCATGCGTGCACGGCCTGCCGCCCGCACCATCCTGACGTTGCCGCTGGTCTGAGCCGCCCCCTTATTTGCTGATTTACTGGCTGATTTACTGGCTGATTTACTTGCTGTTGCGCCCGCCCGACACCGCGGCCAGCACCCCCAGCCCGATCAGCGCGCCGCCCGTCAGGTAGCGGCCCACGGCCTGCGCGCCCCTGGCGCGCGCGAGCAGCGGCAACAACGCCGCCGCGGCCAGCACATAGCAGCAATCGGTGGTGGCGGCGATCAGGACGAAGGTGCCGCCCAGGGCCACGCTCTGCGGCAGCGCCGCGATGGCGGGATCCATGAACTGCGGCAGGAAGGCCGCGAAGAACAATGTGGTCTTGGGGTTGAACAAGGCCACCACGAAGCCATCGCGAAACACCCGCCGCAGCCCGGCGCTGCCAGCAGCCGGGTCCGCCTGCGCAGCAGCGGCCGGTCGCGCGCGCAGCGCCCGCACCCCCAGGTAGACCAGGTAGGCCGCGCCGGCGTACTTCATCACGGCAAAGGCCAGAGACGATACCGCGAACAGCGCCGCCAGCCCCAGCGCGGCCGCCAGCACATTGACCAGGTTGCCCAACACCACGGCCGTCACCGAAGCCAGGCCCGCAAGCCGGCCTAGCGACAGCGTGCGCGCAACGATGTAGATCACCGCCGGCCCCGGCGTCACCGCAAGCAACAGGCTGGACAGCAGGAAAGCGGCAAGCACGTGACCGCCGGGAAGGATGTGCAGCATGGCAATGCTCCTCCAGAAACAGGAACGCCACCTTTCATGCCCGGTCGGCCGGCTTATCGACAGCGCCAAGGCGTAAAAGGACGACCGGCACATTCTGCCACCACGGGCCTGGCCAGCATACATTTGCGTATCGAGTGGTTTGGAGTACTCTGCCAATAAGGCAGCGAGTGCGCCAACCTGCCCCCAGGCAAACCCTGATCCATGAATCCTGCTCACGATGACGGTGACTGGATTTAGGGCAGCGCGGCAGGAACCCATCCATAAAATCCGAAGTTTGCTGGTCGCGCGGTTGACAGCTTGGCAGGTTCGCAATGCGCGCCCGGACAAGAAGACGACGAGGCAGCCTGGGCCTAAGAGGCCGTTTCAAAATGAAGCGAAGCGGTTCTGGCTAGGCGCGCGGCCGCAGACAGTACAAGGGGTACGGCAAGGCCGCGCAACGACGCCAGAATCTTTTTGAAATGGCCTCTGCTACAAAAGCAACCTGTCGCCCCAACCCGAGGAGGACTCATCGTGTGGACCCAAGTCTATGACCCGCTAGGCAGCCTGGCATTGTCCACGCTGGCAGCGGGGATTCCCGTCGCCGTACTGCTGGCGGCGCTAGCCTTCTTTCACCTGCAGGCCCACCTGGCCGCCGGGCTGGCGCTCGTGGTCGGCGTGGTCATCGCTTCCGCGGTGTTCGGCATGCCCGCCGACATGGCTGGCAAGGCCGCCGGCCTGGGCATCGTATCGGGCCTGTTCCCGATCGGCTGGATCGTGCTGAACATCATCTTCCTGCACCGGCTGACCACCATCAACGGCTCCTTCAAGGTGCTGCAGAACTCGATCTCCGGCATCACCGAAGACCGGCGCCTGCAACTGCTGCTGGTGGCCTTCAGCTTTGGCGCTTTCTTCGAAGGCGCCGCCGGCTTCGGCACGCCGGTGGCGGTCACCGGCGCCATCCTGATCGGCCTCGGTTTTTCGCCACTGGCGGCATCCGGCCTGGCGCTGATCGCCAATACCGCGCCGGTGGCCTTCGGCGCGCTGGGCGCGCCGTTGATCGGCCTGTCCGCGGTGACGGGCCTGGACCTGCTGCACCTCTCGGCCATGGTCGGCCGGCAGCTGCCCTTCTTCTCGGTACTCGTGCCGTTCTGGCTGATCTGGGCCTTTGCCGGCTTCCGCGGCATGCTGGCGATCTGGCCGGCGATCCTGGTGGCCGGCGTCACCTTTGCCGTGCCGCAGTTCCTGGTGTCGAATTACCACGGCCCCTGGCTGGTGGACGTGATTGCCGCGCTGGTGTCGATGGGCTGCCTGACGCTGTTCCTGAAGGTCTGGAAGCCCAAGGAAATCTGGACCTCCACGCGCATCCTCGGCCGCAGGGACGACTCCAAGGTCGACGACCCCGAAGCGGTAGCCGCCGAAGCCCGCGCCAGCGCCGCCTCCGCCGGCATCTCGGTGGTCAAGGCCTGGATGCCCTGGGTGATCCTGACCGTGTTCGTCTTTGTCTGGGGCGTGCCGGAATTCAAGAAGCTGATGGACGGCCTGTGGCAATGGAAATTCCCCATCCCCGGCCTGGACAAAGCCGTGTTAAAGGTGCCGCCGGTGGTGCCGAAGGCCACTGCCGAAGGCGCGGTCTTCACGTTCAACGTGTTGTCGATGGCCGGCACCGGCATCCTGGTCTCCGGCATTCTCGGCGGCCTGCTGATGGGCTACTCGGTGCCGCGCCTCATCAAGGAATACTGGGAGACCATCAAGCTGGTGAAATATTCGCTGCTGACCATCTGCGCGATGTTCGGCGTGGGCTACCTGACCCGTTACTCGGGCCTGGATGCCACGCTGGGCCTGGCCTTTGCTCACACCGGCGTGCTCTACCCGCTGTTTGGCACCATGCTGGGCTGGCTGGGCGTGGCGCTGACCGGGTCCGACACCGCCTCCAACGTGCTTTTTGGCGGCCTGCAGAAAACCACGGCCGAGCAGCTGGGCCTATCGCCGATCCTGATGGCCTCGGCCAACAGCTCGGGCGGTGTGATGGGCAAGATGATCGATGCGCAGTCCATCGTGGTGGCGTCCACCGCCACCAAGTGGTACGGGCACGAAGGCGATATCCTGCGCTATGTGTTTTTCCACTCGATCGCGCTGGCGATCTTGGTCGGGCTGTTCATTACGCTGCAGGCTTATGTGCATCCGTTCACGCAGATGGTGATTCACTGAGCTGGCGAACCAGCAGGCATGAATAAATCCCCGCTCGTGCATGGGCGGGGCCAGACGGAAGCCGAAAAGGGAGCTGGGCGCCGGAGCCCGCGCTCAGCCCCCGAACCAGTTGACCAGCCGCAAGCCCGGCAGCCCGGCAAAACCCCTGACATTGCGCGTCACCAAGGTCAGGCCGTGCGCCATCGCGACGGATGCGATCTGTCCATCCACAAAGGGCAGGCTCAGCCCAGCCCGCTCCCGCGAATTGCGTAGCTCGGCATGGATCCGTGCCGCGGCGCTGTCATAGGGCAAGACCGGCAGGCTACCCGCCACTTCCTGCACGAAACGGCCAACCGCGTCCTTGCGCTGGCCATCCGGCATGCGCAGCCAGCCAAAACGTAATTCATGCCAGACCGGCGCCGGAATAACCAGTTCGCCATCGAATCGGGCCAGATTCGCCATGACGCCTGCATCCGGCTTTGGCCGCATTGCCTCCGAGACAATGTTGGTGTCCAGCAGCCAACTCGCAGCGCTCACCATGTGAAGTCACGCCCGTCGCCGGGTTGACGCACATGCTCGAAAGGGTCGACCTCATCTTCCGCTTGCACGTGCTCGCTGCGCCATTCGCTCAAACGCCCAAAGAAGCCAGACGTGGAACCGACAAGCAGCCGGTATTGCGACCAGGACATCAACACTGCAGCCGGCTCACCGCGCCGGGAGATCAGCAGCGGTTCCTGCCCTCTTTCCGCGTCCCGAAGCACATCAGCGAGATGCGCTCTTGCCTCCGAGAATGGGATGGTTTGCATAGCGTGCCCCCTGCTCGAAATGTACAACTCAATTGTACAAGAATGAGCCGCCGAGTGTCGGCGGGGGTTTTCTTTGCGGCAATGGCGATGGCAATGGCGATGACCACGGCCCTCAGGCCATCAACCGGTAAGCCAGCCGCGCCGCGGCCCGAGCGCCGCAGGTGTCACGGTCATAGAGCGGATTGAACTCCGCCAGGTCCGCCACGCGCAGCTTGCCGCTGGCGCGCACCTGCGCCACCACCTCCTCCACCACGGGAAGGGGCACGCCATAAGGGGCTGGCGCCGAGACCGCCGGCATCACTGCCGCCGGCAGCACGTCCAGGTCGATCGTGAGGTAGACGTGATCGACCGCATCCATCAGCCCCTGCAACTCGGCAATCCGCGCGTCCAGGTGCCGTTCCTGCATCTGCACGTCCTCGACGTAGTGCACGCCAAGCGCCTTGGCATGCGCGAACAGCGCGGCGGTATTGCCGAGCCGGCTCACGCCCAGGCAAGCGTATTCGAAACGCTGTCCGCGCTCGTGGCAGGCCTGCGCGATCTGGTCGAAGGGCGTGCCCGAACTGCCGGGACGACCGGTGCGCAGGTCGAAGTGCGCATCGAGGTTGATCACCAGCACGCGGCCGTGGTCGCCACGCGCATCGAGATGCGCGCGCAGCCCCTGCCAGGTGCCCCAGGCGATCTCGTGGCCACCACCGAGCACCAGCGGGAATGCGCCCTGCGCCAGTTCGGCCGCGACCGCTGTTGCCAACGCTTGCTGCGCCGTCTCGAGATCGCCATCGTGGCAGACGACGTCGCCCGCATCGTGGAACACTTCCAGGCCATGGGCCGGGATGCCGGCCAGCGCGCGGCGGATCTCGCGCGGGCCACCCGCCGCGCCGGGACGGCCCTGGTTGCGCAGCACGCCGGCGTCGCAGCAAAAGCCCAGCAGCACGGGCGCGCCAGGCACGCGTTCGGCGCCTTGCACGCGCACGACATTGAATAGCCGGCGCGTGTCGCCCAGCTCGCCCGCATCGCTGCGGCCGCGCCAGATGCTGCCCGGCGCTGCAGCCATCGGATCCCTTTCGCTCATGACAGGCGGCGGCCCAGGGTTTCCGGCACCATCGCCAGGCCGATCAGCGAGACCAGGCCGCAGCCGATCACGTAGAACGCGGGCGCGTTGGGATTGGCGGTGAGATGGATCAGCTCGGTCGAGAAGAACTGCGCGAAACCACCGAAGATGGCAATCGCCACGCAGTAGGCAATCGACAGGCCGGTGGCGCGCATGCGCTGCGGCAGCACCTCGCTGACCAGCACCATCGACGCGGGCGACGTCATCGACATCGGCACCGAAAGGCAGCCCACCACCAGCAGCAGGCGCATCAGGCTGGGCTCGGCGTTGATCAGCACGAAAGCGGGATAGATCATCAGCAGCAAGGCCACGCGCGACCACAGCACCACCGGGCGCCGCCCCACCCGGTCGCTCAGCCAACCCGCGAACGGCGACAGCACGACCTGCACGGCAGCGGCCACGCAAGCGGCCCGGATGCCCAGCGACAGCGGCATGTGCAGCTGGCTAACGGCATAGTTGCTCAGGTAATACACCACGATATAGGTCGACGAAGCCACGCCGATCATCAGCAGGATGCTGGCCACCAGCGCACGCCCGTGCTCGCGCAACAGCTGCAGCGTGGAACCGCGCTCCGACTCGCCGGCGGCCGGCGCCGTCTCTTCCAGGCGGCGGCGAATCACCAGGCCCACCGGGATCACCAGGATGCCAATCACGAAGGCCAGGCGCCAGCCCCATGCCTCCAGCGCTTGCTGCTCCAGCACATTGCTGAGCAGCAAGCCAACCAGCGCGCCGAACAGCGCCGCCAGGCCCTGGCTAAACGGCTGCCAGCTGGTGTAGAAGCCGCGCGAGCGGTCGTCGGCATATTCCAGCAGCAGTGCCGTGGAGGCACCCATCTCCCCGCCGATGGCAAAGCCTTGCACCAGGCGCGCGAGCAGGATCATGATCGGCGCGAGCATGCCGATCTGCGCATACGTCGGCGTCACCACGAAGATCACCGAGCTCAAGCCCATCAGCCAGAGCGTCAGCGCCACCGCCGGCTTGCGCCCGACGCGGTCGGCATACATGCCGATCAGCAGGCCGCCCAGCGGGCGCATCAGGAAGCCTACGCCGAAGGTGGCGAAAGACAACAGCAACTGCCCGGTGGGATCGGATACCGGGAAATACAGGCGGCCGATCAGCGTGGCGAAGAAGCTGTAGACCACGAAGTCGTAGAACTCCAGGCCATTGCCGATAGTAATGGCAGCGATGGACTTGAACCTGGACAGCGGCTGGGCCGTGGCGGCATGCTGGGCTGCGATACCGGGAATGGTGTTGTCAATGGACATGATGTAACTCCGAAGCAAAATAATCCTGGCCGACCGCAAGCGGGCGGTGAGCGCAACCCAGACAGGGTGTTCTTCGCGCCACTACGGCAGCGCGCCGGGCTGGCGCGCGCTGCCGGTTACCCTGGCATCCGGCTAGGCAGATGCCAGGCAACGCGGACCCTGCCGAGGCAGGGTCCGCGCATGTATCAGTCCGCCGCAAAGGAGGAAGCAGGCGCCCCCTGCTGGCCGCGCGGCCGTCCCCAGCACCACCACGCCACCACCAGCAGCAGCAGCCACGCCGCGCCCACCAGCAGCGCTGCGCGGGTCTGCGGGAACCAGCCAAGCACGCCGAAGATGAACAGCATGAAGGCGATGGCCGCGAGCGGCGCTACCGGCCAGAACGGCACGGGGAACTTCAGCGCCGCCACCTCGGCGCGGCTCATGCGCCTGCGCAAGGCGACCTGCGACAGCAAGATCATCAGCCACACCCAGACCGTGGCAAAGGTGGCGATGGAAGCGATCAGCGTGAACACGTCCTCGGGCATCACGTAGTTGAGCACCACGCCGGCCAGCAGCGCGAAAGCCATCACCACCACCGTCATCCAGGGCACGCCCTTGCGCGACACGCTGGCAAAGATGCGTGGCGCCTGCCGTTGCACCGCCATGCCATACAGCATGCGGCCAGCGCCGAAGATGTCGCTATTGATGGCGGATACCGCGGCGGAGATGACCACGACATTGAGCAATGCGGCGGCCGAGCCAATGCCCAGCCGGCTGAAGATCTGCACAAAGGGGCTGCCCTCGCTGCCGATGCGGTGCCAAGGATAGAGAGACATCAGCACCGCCAGCGTCAGCACATAGAACAGCAGGATGCGCAGGGGCACCGCGTTGATCGCACGCGGAATCACGCGCTGCGGGTCGCGCGCCTCGCCGGCCGTGATGCCGATGATCTCGATGCCGCCAAAGGCGAACATCACCACGGCGAACGAGGCGATCACGCCGGCAATGCCGTTGGGCATGAAGCCGCCGTGCGCCCAGAGGTTGTGGATGCCGGTGGCAACGCCGCCGTCGGCCATGCCGAAGCCGAACAGCATGATGGCAACACCGCCGCCGATCATCGCGACGATGGCGCCGACCTTCAGCAGCGAAAGCCAGAACTCCAGCTCACCGAACACCTTGACGCTGAGCAGGTTGAGGCCGCCGATCAGGAACACGATGCCGAGCACCCAGATCCAGCGCGGCACGTCCGGGAACCAGAAGCCCATGTAAATGCCGAAGGCAGTCACGTCCGCCAGGCAAACGACGATCATCTCGAAGGCATAGGTCCAGCCGAGCAGGAAGCCCGCCAGCGGTCCCAGGCCGGTGCTGGCGTACTGGCCGAACGAACCCGCCACCGGATTGCGCACCGCCATCTCGCCCAGCGCACGCATCACCATGTAGACCGCGGCGCCACCGATCACGTAGGCCAGCAGCACCGCCGGTCCCGCGGCCTGGATGGCCGAGGCCGAGCCGTAGAAAAGTCCCGTGCCGATGGCCGATCCGAGCGCCATGAAGCGGATATGACGGGCGCTGAGGCCACGCTGCAGGCCTTGCGACTGCTCTTGCATCTATTTGTCTCCGAATCATTATTCTGTCTTCTGTCCGCCCGGGGCGCGGGCTGCGGCCTGCTGCGTGGCAGGCGTCCCGCCCCCGGGCGTCATGCCCAAGCCTCAGAGGCTGGGCAGCAACCGCGCGGGCAGCAGCGCGTTCAGGGTGCCGGCCGCCAGCAACCGGCTCGCGGTCTCGATATCCGGCGCGAAGAAGCGGTCCTTCTCGTAGTAGGGCACTTCGGCGCGCAGCAGGCTGCGTGCCTGCTCCAGCTTGGGCGAGCTCTTCAGGCCTTCGCGGAAGTCCAGGCCCTGGCAGGCGCCCAGCCACTCCACGGCAAGGATGCCGCGCACGTTCTCGGCCATCGCCCACAGGCGCTTGCCGGCATTCGGCGCCATCGACACGTGGTCCTCCTGGTTGGCCGAGGTCGGCAGGCTGTCGACGCTGTGCGGATGGGCCAGTGCCTTGTTGTCGCTGGCCAGCGCGGCGGCGGTGACCTGGGCGATCATGAAGCCCGAGTTGACGCCCCCGTTGGCCACCAGGAAAGGCGGCAGCTGCGACATATGGCGATCCATCATCAGCGAGATGCGGCGCTCGGACAGCGAGCCGATCTCGGCGATGGCCAGCGCCAGGTTGTCGGCGGCCATCGCCACCGGTTCGGCATGGAAATTGCCGCCCGAGATCACGTCGCCTTCGGCGGCAAACACCAAGGGGTTGTCCGAGACCGCGTTGGCCTCCACTTCCAGGACCTCGGCCGCCTGCCGCAATTGCGTCAGGCAGGCACCCATCACCTGCGGCTGGCAGCGCAGCGAGTAGGGATCCTGCACCTTGTCGCACTGCGCATGCGAACGCGCCAGCTCGCTGGTATCGGTCAGCAGATCGCGATAGGTGGCGGCCGCATCGATCTGGCCGCGCTGGCCGCGCACCGCATGAATGCGCGCGTCGAAAGGCGCGCGCGAGCCGAGCATGGCCTCGACGCTGAGGCTGCCGCAGACCGTGGCCGCGGCAAACAGATCCTCGGCCTCGAACAGGCCGCGCAGCGCGTATGCGGTGGATACCTGGGTGCCGTTGAGCAGGGCCAGGCCTTCCTTGGCGGCCAGGGTCAGCGGCTCCAGGCCGGCACGTGCCAGCGCCTGGCGCGCCGGCAGCCATTCGCCCTGGTAGCGGGCACGGCTTTCGCCCAGCAGCACCAGCGACATATGCGCCAGCGGCGCCAGGTCGCCAGAGGCGCCCACCGAGCCCTTGAGCGGGATATGCGGATAGACCTCGGCATTGACCAGGGCGATCAGCGTGTCGATCACCTTGCGGCGGATGCCGGAAAAGCCGCGCGCCAGGCTATTGATCTTGAGCAGCATGATCAGCCGGACCATGGCGTCGTCCAGCGGTTCGCCCACACCGGCGGCATGCGACAGCACCAGCGAGCGCTGCAGGTTCTCCAGGTCCTCGCGGGCGATGCGGGTCTGCGCCAGCAGGCCGAAGCCGGTGTTGATGCCGTAGGCGGTCCGGCCTTCGGCAACGATGTTCTCAACGCAGGCCACGCTGGCGGCGATGGCCTCGGCGGCCTCGCTGTCCAGACTCACGCGCAGCGGCTGCAGATAGGCCTGGCGCAGCTGCGCCAGGGTCAGTTGACCAGGTTTGAGGTTCAGCGCGTTCACGTTCAGGCTTCCTTCTTGTGGTTGAGCATCGGCAGGTTCAGGCCCTGCTCTCGTGCACAGTCGATGGCGATGTCGTAGCCGGCATCCGCATGGCGCATCACGCCGGTCGCGGGATCGTTGTGCAGCACGCGGGCGATGCGGGCGGCGGCTTCGTCGGTGCCGTCGCACACGATCACCACGCCCGAATGCTGCGAGAAGCCCATGCCCACGCCGCCGCCGTGATGCAGCGAGACCCAGGTCGCGCCGCTGGCGGTATTGAGCAGCGCGTTCAGCAGCGGCCAGTCGGACACGGCGTCGGAGCCATCCTTCATGCTTTCGGTTTCACGGTTGGGGCTGGCCACCGAGCCGGAGTCGAGGTGGTCGCGGCCGATCACCACCGGCGCCGACAACTCGCCACTGCGCACCATCTCGTTGAACGCCAGGCCAAGCTTGGCACGCAGGCCCAGGCCGACCCAGCAGATACGCGCCGGCAGGCCCTGGAAGCTGATGCGCTCGCGCGCCATGTCCAGCCAGCGGTGCAGGTGCGCATCGTCGGGGATCAGCTCCTTGACCTTGGCGTCGGTCTTGTAGATGTCCTGCGGATCGCCCGACAGCGCGGCCCAGCGGAACGGGCCGACACCGCGGCAGAACAGCGGGCGGATGTAGGCCGGCACGAAGCCGGGGAAATCGAAGGCATTCGCCACGCCCTCTTCCTTGGCCATCTGGCGGATGTTGTTGCCGTAGTCGAAGGTGGGCACGCCCATCTTCTGGAAGTCCAGCATGGCCTGCACATGCAGCGCCATCGACTGCTTGGCGGCCTTGACCACACGAGCCGGCTCGGTCTGCGCGCGGTCGCGGTACTGGCCCCAGGTCCAGCCCACCGGGAGGTAGCCGTTGAGCGGATCGTGCGCGCTGGTCTGGTCGGTGACCATGTCCGGGCGCACGCCGCGGCGCACCAGTTCGGGCAACACTTCGGCGGCGTTGGCGCACAGCGCGATGGAAACGGCGCGGCCTTCGGCGGTGTACCTGGCGATGCGCGCCAGCGCGTCATCGAGGTCGGTGGCCTGTTCGTCGACATAGCGGGTGCGCAGGCGGAAATCGATGCTGGCCTGCTGGCACTCGATGTTCAGCGAGCAGGCGCCGGCCAGCGTGGCGGCCAGCGGTTGCGCGCCGCCCATGCCGCCCAGCCCGGCGGTCAGCACCCAGCGGCCCTTGAGGTTGCCGTTGTAGTGCTGGCGCCCGGCTTCCACGAAGGTCTCGTAGGTGCCCTGCACGATGCCCTGGCTGCCGATATAGATCCAGCTGCCGGCTGTCATCTGGCCGTACATGGCCAGGCCCTTGGCGTCGAGCTCGTTGAAGTGTTCCCACGTAGCCCAATGCGGCACCAGGTTGGAATTGGCGATCAGCACGCGCGGCGCGTTGCTATGGGTCTTGAACACGCCAACCGGCTTGCCGGACTGCACCAGCAGGGTCTCATCGTCGTTCAGCGTCTTGAGCGTCTCGACGATCTTGTCGTAGCACGCCCAGTTGCGCGCGGCGCGGCCGATGCCGCCGTACACCACCAGCTCCTTGGGGTTCTCCGCCACTTCCGGGTCGAGGTTGTTCATCAACATGCGCAGCGGCGCTTCGGTCTGCCAGCTCTTGGCGTTCAGTTGGTTGCCGCGCGGGGCGCGGATCTCTACATCGCGAAAGCGGTCGGTGTTGCTCACGGGAACTCCTTGGGTCAATAAGGCCGGCTCGAACCGGTCTGTTCAGCCATGCTAGGTATGTATAGTGTTGTATAGACAAGCTCGGATAAATTGGGGTATTCCCGAGGATAAGCCGCAGGCATGGACGAAAAAGTGCGCTTATGAATACTTAAATGATGAAGGCGACGGAAAGTGCGCGCCGTTCCGAGCGCGCACTCAAGCACCGCGACACGGACGCCCCTCCCGCGAGTACGGACATCGGCGATGCGCAAGCGCGGTATGATGCTCCTGATCCGCCGCATGCCCATGGCATCGATACGGCCCTTGCAAGCACGCCTGCGACCCGAACGAGGCGGTCGCCGCGGAACACCCCTGGACTCCCATGCTGATGCGTTTCCTGGAACGGCTGATTGACCCGTTCCGCGCCCTCCCCGACACCCAGCCACCCAGCCAGATCTGGCGCTTTTATGCCTACTTCCTGCGAGAGGTGTGGCCGGTCTTCGCGCTGCTGCTGGGCGTGGGGCTGGCTGGCGCGCTGATCGAAGTCTCGCTGTTCGGCTTTCTCGGTCGCTTGGTCGACCTGGCGCAAGCAACACCGCCCGCCGAGTTCTTCGCGCGCCACCGCGTCGAGCTCATGTGGATGGCGGTGGTGGCGCTGCTGCTGCGTCCGTTCTTCAACGGCCTGCACGACATCCTCGTGCACCAGGTCATCAACCCGAGCCTGGGCAACCTGGTGCGCTGGCAGAACCACCGCTACGTCCTCAAGCAGAGCCTGTCGTTTTTTCAGAACGACTTTGCCGGGCGCATCGCGCAGCGCATCATGCAGACCGGCTTCTCGCTGCGCGATTCAGCGGTGCAGGCCGTGGATGCCATCTGGCATGTGTTGATCTACGCGGCCAGCTCCCTCTACCTGTTCGCGCAAGCCGACTGGCGCCTGATGCTTCCCCTCGTGGCGTGGATCGCCTGCTACGTGGCCGCCATGCTGTACTTCACGCCACGCGTGAAGGCGCGCTCGGTTGCCGCCACCGGCGCGCGCTCGCGGCTGATGGGGCGCATCGTCGACGGCTATACCAACATCACCACGCTCAAGCTGTTCGCCCACACGCGCCATGAAGAGGACTACGCGCGCGAAGCCATGGCCGACCTGACCGACAAGGCACGCCTGTCCGGGCGCATGGTCAGCGCCATGGATTTCACCGTGACCTCGCTCAATGGCCTGCTGATCGCCGGCACCACCGGGCTGGCGCTGTGGCTATGGAGCCAGGGCCATGTCAGCGTCGGCGCGATTGCGCTGTCGAGCGGGCTGGTGATCCGCATCGTCAGCATGTCGGGCTGGATCATGTGGGTGATCAGCGGCATCTTCGAGAACATCGGCCAGGTGCAGGATGGCCTGCAGACCATCGCCGTGCCGCGCACGGTCGGCGATCGCGACAACGCGCAAGCGCTGCGCGTCACGCGCGCAGAGGTGCGCTTCGAAGGCGTGGGCTTTCACTACGGCAAGGGCTCGGGCGTGATCGAGAACATCGACCTGGTGGTGCGCCCGGGCGAGAAGATCGGCCTGGTCGGCCCCTCCGGTGCCGGCAAGTCGACGCTGGTCAACCTGCTCCTGCGGCTGTACGACGTGGAGCAAGGACGCATCCTGATCGACGGCCAGGACATCGCCGGCGTCACGCAGGAAAGCCTGCGTGCGCAGATCGGCATGGTGACGCAGGATACGTCGCTGCTGCACCGCTCGATCCGCGACAACCTGCGCTACGGCCGCCCCGGCGCCAGCGAGGCCGAGCTGCTCAGCGCGGCCAACGACGCCCATGCCGGCGAGTTCATTCCGCGCCTGCGCGATGCGCATGGGGCGACGGGGCTGGATGCGCAGGTGGGCGAGCGTGGCGTGAAGCTGTCGGGCGGCCAGCGCCAGCGCATTGCCGTGGCACGAGTGCTGCTGAAAAACGCACCGATCCTGATCCTGGACGAAGCCACCTCGGCGCTGGACTCCGAAGTGGAAGCCGCCATCCAGGAGAACCTGGAGACGCTGATGCAGGGCAAGACCGTGATCGCCATCGCGCACCGCCTGTCCACCATCGCGCGCATGGACCGGCTGGTGGTACTGGAGGATGGGCGGATCGCCGAGAGCGGCACGCATGCGGAGTTGCTGGCGCGTGGGGGGCTTTATGCGCGGTTGTGGGCGCATCAGACTGGGGGGTTTGTGGGGGTGGAGTAGAGCGGGTTGCTTGGGGACTCGGGATTGATGTTGGCGGTAGTGGTTTTTGGGCCCAAGTGCCTTCATGCTCGGGTCTTTCGCTGTTTTTTTAGCGGCGTTGGTTGTTGCACCCAAGGGCCATACGACATCCCCCTGCGGGGGCTGCCGGTCACTTTTCTTTGCGCGGCAAAGAAAACTAACGAAAAGAAAGCCGCCCTGCCGGGAGCAGAGCAATCAGGCTGTTTTTGCCTCGGTGGTTGCATCGTACGGCCCGGAGTGTTGGCTGGCCAATCCTACCGGCTTGGAGGGCATCGTAAATGCATGACCCAATGGTCACGTGGTGGTGCCCCTGATCGCTTTGCGCAGTGAGCATTCGACCATCTGCCGTTCGCCGTGCGCAGCGCCACGATCCTGCCTGCCCTGGTGGTTTCGTGGTTTTGTCTCTGGCGGTGGCCGCCCGGCCATTTGATGCCCTGCCGTACCGGCACGAGCGGCACCTTGCTTCACCCCCCTCTGGTTTCGTGGTGGGCACCGTGGCCCGTCCGCGAGGGCCGCACCCGCACCTCACCACGCTCGTCCTCCGAGACAAAACCACGAAACCAGTCACGCCCGATACGGCGCAGCACTTCGCCCCGCGAACGGCAGATGTGGGAATGGTCACCGCACACGAGGTCAGGGGCCGCACCACGTTACCCGTAGGTCATGCAGAAACAATGCCCTTTGGGCCGGTAGGATTGGCTAGCCAACACTCCGGGCCGTACGACGCAACCACTGCCCCACATAAGCCTGATTGCTCTGCTCCCGGCAGGGCGGCTTTCTTTTCGTTAGTTTTCTTTGCCGGTCAAAGAAAAGTGACCGGCAGCCCCCGCAGGGGGATGTCGTATGGCTTTTGGGTCCAAAAACCAACGCCTCTCAAAAAAAAGCGAAAGACCCGAGCATGGAGGCTCTTGTCCCCAACAGCCAACTCCGCATCATCCATCTACTCACTATCAGGCTCAAACCAACCCCATCACCCCCGCCCCAGCCCCCAACGCCACCAGCACCAGCGGATGCACCTTCGTCTTGAGCATCAGCACGATCGTGACCACCGTCACCGCCACGGCGGTCCAGCGGTGATCCACGCTCGCGGCAAGGATCCAGCCAGTGGAAAACAGCAGCCCGATGGTCAGCGTGGCAAGGCCGCGCCGGATCAGGCCGGGCCACCGCGCTTGCGGCGAGCGGCCGGCGAAATACTCGAAGCCGAGCGCGATCACGCTGGACGGCCCGCAGATGCCGATCATGCCGACAATGGCGCCGGCCAGGCCCGCCACCTGCCAGCCGAACAAGGCAACGAACAAGATGTTCGGCCCGGGCGCGGCCTGCGAGATGGCGTACATGGCGGAGAACTGCGCGTCGCTCATCCAGGCGTTCGACTCCACCAGGAAGCGATGCATGTCGGGGATCGTGGTACTGGCCCCGCCGATGGCGAGGAACGACAGCATCAGGAAATGCGTGAGCAGGCTGGAAAGCACGTTCGGTGAACTCATTGCCGTGGCTCCCCGGGTACCGCTGGCACGGGCGGCGCGGGCGGCATGGACGACACCTCGATAGCCGCCGCCTGCGCGCGCCGCGCAAGCTGCTCGCTGCGCCACTCCAGCACCAGCCCCATCGGCACCAGCACCGCCATCACCGGCACCAGCGGCCAGCGCAACAGCCCGATGCCGACAAACGCCGCGCCGCCGATCATCAGTCCGCGCACGGTGCGCGGCTGGCTCTGTGCGAGCTTGAAGCCGGTCGACAGCACCAGCCCGGCCGACACCGCCGTCATGCCCGTGAGCATGCGCTGCACCGCCGCCACGTCGCGGTAGTGCTCGTACAGCAGCATCAGCGCCAGCACGCCCACCATCGGCACCATCACCAGCCCCGCAAAGGCCGCCAGCGCGCCGCGCAGTCCGGCAAAGCGCAAGCCCAGCATCAGCGCGAGGTTGATCACGTTGGGGCCGGGCAGCACCTGCCCAAGGCTGAGCAGCTCGACAAAATCGCGGTCGCCCAGCCAGCGGTTGCGGTCGACCACGGCGCGCCGCACGAAGGGCAGCACACCGCCGAAGCCGGACAGCCCCATGCGGGCGAATTCGATAAACAGGCGCCGCGGCGTAGGTGGGGGTGCTAGCGCTACCATCGGATCGTCGCCGGTGGGAGAGGGAGTAACTGGCATCGCTTGTCACGGGAGAGGCATGGCCGCCGGGGCGGTCCGGCATGCCGGGAAAGAAAAAGGCCCCGCGCATTGTCTGTCGCGCAGGGCCAGTTCGGGTGGACGCGGCTTAGTTGCCGCTCGCCGGCGGCACGATCCGTACCGGCTCGATGCTCGGCTCCTTGAGCTTGAGATCCAAGGCGCGGCCCTTGCGGGCGCGCTTGCCCACGTAAGGCAGCAGCAGCTGGCCGTAGAGCTTCTGCGAACTCGGCTTGCCGCCGCGCCCGGCACCGGACACCACCAGCCCCGGGGCGCCGACGGCGATCGCCTGCTGCAGCGTCTCCTTGGGTTCCAGCTCCATCAGGATCACGCCGCGGCCACCGGCCGAGAGCGACTTGATCTCGTCGAGCGCAACCAGCAGCATGCGGCCGTTGGCCGACAGGCAGGCCACGTGCGTGGCCTCCTCGCCGATCGGCGCGGGCAACAGCGGCGCGTCGCCCTCGTCCAGCGTCAGGTAGGCGCGCCCGCCCTTCTGCCGGCTGACCATGTCTCCGACCTTGGTCTGGAAGCCATTGCCGCCGCGCGTGGCGATCAGCAAGCGCTGGTCGACGCTGCCGGCAAAGGTATGGGCGATCTGGCTGCCGGGCTGCAACTCGATCAGCGTGGTCACGGGCACGCCGTCGCCGCGCCCGCCCGGCAAGCCGGCCACCGGCACCGTGTAGGCGCGGCCATTGGTGCCGAACACCAGCATCACGTCCACGCTGCGGCACTCGAAGGTGCCATAGAGCGCATCGCCCGCCTTGAAGGTGAACTGCTGCGCGTCATGGCCGTGGCCCTGGCGCGTGCGCACCCAGCCCTTCTGGGAGACCACCACGGTGACGGGCTCGTCGACCACGCGCACCTCGGCGTTGGCGCGGCGCTCTTCCTGGATCAGCGTGCGGCGCGGATCCTTGTCTTCCGGGCTGTATTGCTTGGCGTCGGTCTCGATCTCCTTGATGATGCGCCGGCGCATCATGGTCTCGGACTTGAGCAGCACATCCAGCTCGGCCTGCTCGTCGCGCAGGCTCTTCAACTCCTGCTCGATGCGCAGCGCTTCCAGCCTGGCCAGCTGGCGCAGGCGGATTTCCAGGATGTCTTCGGCCTGGCGGTCCGACAGGCCGAAGGCCTGCATCAGCGCCGGCTTGGGCTCATCGCTCTCGCGGATGATGCGGATCACCTCGTCGATATTGAGCAGCACCAGCATCCGGCCTTCGAGGATGTGAATGCGATCTTCGACCTTGCCCAGGCGATGGCGCGTGCGGCGGGTGACGGTGGCGAAGCGGAAGGCGATCCACTCGCGCAGGATGTCGGCCAGGCCCTTCTGGCGTGGGCGGCCATCGGTGCCGATCATCACCAGGTTGATCGAGGCGCCGGACTCCAGGCTGGTGTGCGCCAGCAGCGTCTGGATGAATTCCTGCTGCTCGATGTTCTTGCTCTTGGGCTCGAACACCAGCCGCACCGGCGCGTTCTTGCCGGATTCATCGCGCACCGCGTCGAGCACCGCCAGCATGCCTTGCTTGAGCTGCAACTGCTCGGGCGTCAGCGACTTCTTGCCCGCGCGGACCTTCGGGTTGGTGATTTCCTCGATCTCTTCGAGCACCTTCTGCGACGAGGTGCTCGGCGGCAGCTCGGTCACCACCAGTTGCCACTGGCCGCGCGCCATTTCCTCGATGATCCAGCGCGCGCGCACCTTCAGGCTGCCGCGGCCGTTCTCGTAGATCTGCGCAATGTCGGCCGCGGGCGAAATGATCTGGCCGCCGCCCGGATAGTCCGGCCCCGGCATCAGCGCCAGCAGCTCGGCCAGCGTGATGTTGGGGTTGCGGATCATCGCCACCGTGGCTGCCGCCACTTCGCGCAGGTTGTGCGGCGGCACCTCGGTGGCCATGCCCACGGCAATGCCCGATGCGCCGTTGAGCAGCACAAAGGGCAGGCGCGCCGGCATCAGCCTGGGCTCTTCCATCGAGCCGTCGTAGTTGGGGATGAAGTCCACCGTGCCCTGGTCGATCTCGTCGAGCAGCAGGCGCGCGATCGGCGTGAGCCGGGCTTCGGTGTAGCGCATGGCCGCTGCGCCGTCGCCGTCGCGCGAGCCGAAGTTGCCCTGGCCGTCGATCAGCGGGTAGCGCAGCGAGAAGTCCTGCGCCAGGCGCACCAGCGCGTCATAGGCGGACTGGTCGCCGTGCGGGTGGAATTTACCCAGCACATCGCCCACCACGCGCGCCGACTTGACCGGCTTGGCGTCGGAGCGCAGCCCCATCTCGTGCATGGCGTACAGGATGCGGCGCTGCACCGGCTTCTGGCCATCGGCCACTTCCGGCAGCGCGCGGCCTTTGACCACGCTGATGGCGTAGTCGAGATAGGCGCGCTCGGCATAGTGCGCCAGGGTCAGCGAGTCCGCTCCGTTGTCGGGCGAACCTGGGTCAAGCGGAATGTCTTGTTGTTCCATGGATTGGCAAGAAGACGGCGCACCGCATCGTTGGCCGGTGCGCCGGTTGCATGTTGTTCGTTATGCGGTTCGTCTTAGGGTTCGGTATGGGATCAGGGCATGTTGCGGCGGCCGCCGATCACCATCTTGACGCGATTGACTCCCGCCCCGCCCAACCCCGCGGGCGCGCCGCCCGGACGGTAGAAGCGATAGAACTGCAGCACCGTGCTGACATATTGCTGGGTCTCGGGGAAAGGCGGAATCTTGTTGTTGTAGCGTTGCACCGCGCCCTCGCCCGCGTTGTACGCGGCCAGCACCAGCTCGAGGTCGTTGGGGAACAGCTCCATCAGCCAGCGCAGGTAGCGCACGCCGGCCGAGATATTGGTGCGCGGGTCGGCCAGTTTCTGCTCGACCGTGCGCCGGGCATCGGCGCTCACGCCAAAGCGCGCGCCGGTGTCGGGAATCACCTGCATCAGCCCGATCGCGCCCTTGGGCGAGACCGCGCCTGCGTTGAAGCCGGACTCTACCGCCATCACTGCCTTGACCAGCGCCGGGTCGACATTCTGCGCCGCCGCGATCTGGCGGATCATGGGCTCGACCGTGGCGATATTGGGATGGTTGACGACATAGCGGTAAAGCTTGTGCGTCTCCAGGTCGATCTGGCTGCCGGCACCGGCTCCGGCGCGGTACGGCAGCGGGCTCTTGAGCTCGCCACCATTCTTCATGAACAGCGTGTAGCGCTCGTCCAGCTTCTCGTCCGAGAAATGCGCCACGCCGTCGTCGTCGATATAGCCATACAGCGCAGCGTGGGCCGCTGGCATGAAGCCCAGGCCGGCCAAGCCGGCCAGCAGCATGCCGGCGGCAATCCATTGCCGCGCGCGGTTGCTGCCAGGTCTGGTCTTAGCCATCGGGACTCCTTGCGTCATGCGGGTATCGAACGGTTCGATTCGTGCCGCCTAGATATCGGCGATCACCTCGTTGCCGCGCTCCTCGAGCCAGGTGCGCCGCTGCGCGGCCTCGCCCTTGCCCATCAGCATATTCATCACGCCCACGGTCTGCGGCAGGTCGAAATGGCCGAGCGCCACCGGCAACAGGCGGCGCGTGTCGGGATTCATGGTGGTTTCCCACAGCTGCTCGGCATTCATCTCGCCCAGGCCCTTGAAGCGCGAGATCTGCCAGCCGCCTTCCTTGATGCCATCCTTCATCAGCTTGTCCTGGATGGCCACCAGCTCACCGTCGTCCAGCGCATAGAGCTTCTGGGCCGGCTTCTTGCCGCGCGCGGGCGCATCCACCCGGAAAAGCGGCGGGCGGGCCACGCACACGTTGCCGTTGTCGATCAGCCTGGGGAAATGCTTGAAGAACAAGGTCAGTAATAGCACCTGGATGTGCGCACCGTCCACGTCAGCGTCGGACAAGATACAGATCTTTCCGTAGCGCAGGTTGGACAGGTCAGGCTCATCGTTGGGGCCGTGCGGGTCCACGCCGATTGCCACCGCGATGTCGTGCACTTCGTTATTGGCGAACAGGCGGTCGCGCTCGGTCTCCCAGGTGTTGAGCACCTTGCCGCGCAGCGGCAGGATGGCCTGGAACTCCTTGTCGCGCCCCATCTTGGCCGAGCCGCCGGCGGAGTCGCCCTCGACCAGGAAGAGTTCATTGCGGGTGACGTCGGTGGATTCGCAGTCGGTCAGCTTGCCCGGCAGCACGGCTACGCCGGAACCCTTCTTCTTTTCCACCTTCTGCGCCGCGCGCGTGCGCGCCTGCGCCTGGCGGATCACCAGCTCGGCGAGCTTCTTGCCGTACTCGACGTGATGGTTGAGCCACAGCTCCAGCGCGGGACGGCTGAAGGTGGACACCAGCTTCACCGCGTCGCGGCTGTTCAGGCGCTCCTTGATCTGGCCCTGGAACTGCGGGTCCAGCACCTTGGCGGACAGCACGAACGAGGCACGGGCGAACACGTCCTCGCTCATCAGCTTCACGCCCTTGGGCTGCAGCGCGTGCATCTCGATAAAGCTCTTGACTGCCTGGAACAGGCCTTCGCGCAGGCCGGACTCGTGCGTGCCGCCAGCCGGCGTGGGAATCAGGTTGACATAGGACTCGCGCACCGGCGCGCCATCTTCGGTCCACGCCACCACCCAGGAAGCGCCCTCGCCCTCGGCGAAGCCATCTTCCGCCGCGTTGGCGTCCGGGTCGGCGAAGTGCTCGCCTTCGAACATCGGCACCACCAGCTCGGCGCCGCTGCCCTGCGCCAGCGCTTCCACCAGGTAGCCCTTGAGGCCCTGCTCGTACTGCCAAGTCTGGCGCTCGCCGTTTTTCTCTTGCAGCAGCGTGACCTTGACGCCGGGCAACAGCACCGCCTTGCTGCGCAGCAGCCGCTGCAGCTCGGCCATCGGGATCGCGGCCGAATCGAAGTACTTCGCATCGGGCCAGACCTGCACCCGCGTGCCGCCCTTCTTCTCGCCGCGCTCGAGCTTGCGCGTGGCCAGCGGCACGGTGACATCGCCGCCGGAGAAGGTCAGCGTGGAGCAGTTGCCGTCACGCCATACGGTCACGTCGAGGCGGGTCGACAGCGCATTGGTAACGGAGACGCCCACACCGTGCAGGCCACCCGAGAAGGCATAGGCACCGCCCTTGCCCTTGTCGAACTTGCCGCCCGCGTGCAGGCGCGTGAACACGATTTCCACCACCGGGACCTGCTCTTCGGGATGGATGCCGACCGGGATGCCGCGGCCATCGTCCTCGACGCTGATGCTGCCGTCGCGATGCAGGGTGACCATGATCTCGGAGCCGTGGCCGCCCAGGGCCTCGTCGGAGGCATTGTCGATCACCTCCTGCACGATGTGCAGGGGATTGTCGGTACGGGTGTACATGCCGGGTCGTTGCTTGACCGGCTCCAGGCCCTTCAGGACCCGGATGGAGGATTCGCTGTACTGACTGATTTTGCTCGCCATGGAGTCGCTTGCTTAGTGGGATTCTCGGCCAGCCTTGGCGGGGGCGCGGTTGCCGCACGCCAGCCAGGGGGGCCGGGCAGCCTGCATTGTAATGGAAGCGGGTAGCCGTCTTGATGCCAATCGTCACCAGCAATTGCCGTGCGCGATTCGGCACATCCGGTGTCGCGGGCGGCATCGGAGTGACGCCCGACGTCCTCCCGGGATGCGGGGTACACTCGCTCGCACCGGCGTGGCCAAGGCGGTTCCGGACCGCGCCGACAAAACTAAAACAGCACTACGCACACCGAGCCAGGATGCAGGACGCCATGCAGAACACGATTCAACACACACCAAGAAAACCACTCTCCCTCACAACCGTATTGATTTGCGGTGGCCTGCTCGTCACCTTGTCGATGGGCATCCGGCACGGCTTCGGCCTGTTCAACCTGCCGATCACGCAGACCCACGGCTGGAGCCGCGAGACCTTTGCCTTCGCGCTGGCGCTGCAAAACCTGATGTGGGGCGTGACCCAGCCGTTCACGGGCGCGCTGGCCGACAAGTTCGGCGGCTTGCGCATCATGCTGGTCGGCATTGCGCTATACGTGGCGGGCCTGGTCGTGATGGCCATGGCCACCTCCGGCACCGCCTTCGCCTCTGGCGCCGGCATCCTGATCGGCATTGCGCAGTCCGGCACCACCTACAGCGTGGTGTACGGCGTGATTGGCCGCGTGGCCAGCCCCGAGAAGCGCGTGTGGGCCATGGGCATCGCGGCGGCCGCGGGCTCGTTCGGGCAGTTCCTGATGATCCCGGTGGAGCAGACGCTGATCTCGACTGCCGGCTGGCAGAACGCGTTGTTCATCCTGGCGGTGCTGGCTTGCCTGATGCTGCCGCTGGCCTTCAGCCTGCGCGAGCCGCCGGGCGCGACGCACGCGCCCGGCTTCCAGCAGACCATCGGCCAGGCCGTGCGCGAAGCGTTCGGCAACCGCAACTTCCAGTTGCTCACGCTGGGCTACTTCGTCTGCGGCTTCCAGGTGGTGTTCATCGGCGTGCATCTGGCGCCCTATCTCAAGGACCGGGGCCTGACCGACCCGAAGATCGCGACCGTGGCGCTGGCGCTGATCGGGCTGTTCAATGTGTTCGGGACCTATAGCGCGGGCGCGCTGGGGCAGCGCGTGCCCAAGCGCTTCCTGCTTTCACTGATCTACATCACCCGGTCCGTGGTGATTGCCGGCTACCTGCTGCTGCCGCTCACGGCTACCAGCACCTGGGTGTTCGCCGCGATGATGGGTTTCCTGTGGCTGTCCACGGTGCCGCTGACCAACGGCATCATCGCGCAGGTGTTTGGCGTGCAGTACCTGTCGATGCTGTCGGGCGTGGTGTTTTTCTCGCACCAGATCGGCAGCTTCCTAGGTGCGTGGCTGGGTGGCTTCCTGTATGACCGGACCGGCACCTACAGCACGGTCTGGATGATCGCGATCGGGCTGGGCGTAGTGGCCGCCCTGGTCAACCTGCCGATCCGCGAGCATGCGATCGCGCGGCCGCAAGGGGCCGCGGCATGATCACGGCACGCCCCGCCGGCCTTGCGCTTCGGGCAGCAGGCTTCGCGGCGCTGGCCGGGGTGCTGACGCTGGCCTTCATGGCCTACCTGCGGCCGGCTTTCATGGTGGATCTGACGAACATGGTGCTCGCCTGGTGCGGGTGAAGGGACGCGAGGACTAACAATCGCCCGTTGTTCCTCCCCCCGCGTGCTGGAAAAAACCGTAGCTCCGCTTCTAGTGGCTCCTAGCTAAGCCACCCCACTGCCCGGCCCTCTCCCCCTGAGGGGAGAGGGAGAGACAGCCGTCGTCATGGCAAGCGGTGCTGGCCTTACGGCGCCTCGGCCTTGGTCTTGGCTTCCAGCACTTCCCAGCGCTCCAGCGCCTCCAGCAGTTCCAGGTCGATCTCATCGTGGCGGGCCGCCAGCTGCGCGGCCTTGCCCGCGTCGCTCACATACAGCGAGCCGTCCGCCAGCTGTGCGCCAACAGCCTTTTGCTCGCTTTCCAGCGAAGCGATACGCTCCGGCAGCGTGTCCAGCTCGCGCTGTTCCTTGTACGACAGCTTGACCAGGCGGTTGGCCGCGCGGGCTTCGCGCGGCTTCGTGCTTTCCGCGGCGGCCTTGCCCTCGCCACCGCGCGCGTCCTGCATGGCCGCGCTGCGCGCCGACTGGACCTGCCAGTCGGAGTAGCCGCCCACGTACTCGCGCCAGCGCCCGTCGCCTTCGGCGGCGATGGTGGAGGTCACCACGTTGTCCAGGAAGGCCCGGTCGTGGGACACCAGGAACACAGTGCCGCTGTAGTCCTGCAGCAGTTCTTCAAGCAGTTCCAGCGTGTCGATGTCGAGGTCGTTGGTCGGCTCGTCCAGCACCAGCACATTGGCCGGGCGCGCGAACAGGCGCGCCAGCAGCAGGCGGTTGCGCTCGCCGCCGGACAGCGACTTGACCGGCGAGCGCGCGCGTTCCGGCGCGAACAGGAAATCGCTGAGGTAGCTCATGACGTGCTTGCGCTGGCCGTTGATCTCGACCCAGTCGCTGCCAGGGCTGATGGTATCGGCCAGCGAGCGCTCCAGGTCCAGCTGCGTGCGCATCTGGTCGAAATACGCCACCTGCATGTTGCTGCCGTTCTTGACCGTACCGGCATCCGGCGCCAGCTCGCCCAGGATCAGGCGCAGCAGCGTGGTCTTGCCCGCGCCGTTGGCGCCGATCAGGCCGACCTTGTCGCCGCGCATGATGGTGCCGGTGAAGTCGCGCACCACCATCTTGTTGCCAAAGGCTTTGCTGACATCCGTCAACTCGGAAACGATCTTGCCGGAGCGCTCGCCTTGCGACACTTCCAGCTTGACGTTGCCCTGCACGTCGCGGCGCGCCGCGCGGTCCGTTCGCATCGTCTCCAGGCGCTGGATACGCGCCACGCTACGCGTGCGGCGCGCTTCCACGCCCTTGCGGATCCAGACTTCTTCCTGCGCCAGCAGCTTGTCGAACTTGGCCTGCTCGACCTGCTCGGCGGCCAGCAGCTCGGCCTTGCGCGCCTGATAGGCGGCGAAGTTGCCAGGAAAGGAAATCAGCCGGCCACGGTCGAGTTCGATGATGCGGGTGGCCACGCGGTCCAGGAAGGCGCGATCGTGGGTGATCAGCAGCACGCTGCCACGGAAGGCCAGCAGCAGGTCTTCCAGCCAGCGGATCGCTTCCACGTCCAGGTGGTTGGTCGGTTCGTCCAGCAGCAGGATGTCGGGCTCGGCCACCAGGGCCTGCGCCAGCGCCACGCGCTTTTGCATGCCGCCAGATAGCGCATCCACGCGCACATCGGCGCTCAGGCTGAGTTGCGCCAGCGTGGTCTCGACCCGCGTGCGCAAACCCCAGGCACCGGCGGCGTCGACTTCCGACTGCAGGCGGTGCAGCTCGGCCAGCGAATCCTCGTCGTGGTTGTCGTCCAGCCCCGCCAGTGCTGCCTCGTAGGCGACCAGCAGGTCGTGGATCTTGCCCAGGCCCTGGGACACGGCGTCGAACACGGTCACACCCGCCTCGAACTGCGGCTCTTGCGGCACATACGCCGAGGTCACGCCGCTCTGGCGCGCGATCAGGCCATCGTCCGGCGCGGACAGGCCGGCCACGATCTTGAGCAGCGACGACTTGCCGGTGCCGTTGCGGCCAATCAGGCCGACGCGCTCGCCGGCTTCCAGCGAGAAGTCGGCATGGTCGAGCAAGGCCACATGCCCGAAGGCAAGCTGGGCGTCGGAAATCGAAAACAGGGCCATGGGAGCAATACGAAAGGAGACAGCGAAAAGGAGGCAGTTCAAGCGGCTTGAACCTGCGGCCGCGCGCCGGCGTCGGACAGCAACCGGGCGGCGGGGTGCCAGGTAGCCGGCATTGTAGACCACCGGCGCCCGCCCTCGCCGGAGGCGGCGCAAACCCCTGGCCTGCGGCCGCCACAAAAAAAGAAGGGCCCGCGCTCGCGCGGGCCCAAGAGTCTCTCCTCGGTGCCCTGCTCGCAAGGCACGGAAAGGAGCATAGCAAGCGCCCCGGGCTGCCTCTAGTCGTACAAGTCCGTAAGGGAAAGCCCCGTCAACGCCCCCTGCGGCGCGGCTCTTGCACGTCTGCCACGCGCCTGTTGCGCGCCGCGCAACACCCCCCGGCGTGACGATTGCCGGACCGCTTTCCCCCATGGAACAATGGCCGGCGGCCGGCAGGCCGCAGCACAACGGCAGCAATACAAGAACCGGTCCGAACCGGTGAGAGGCGACCCAACGCCAATTCCGCTTGATGCCTTTTTCTTTGTACGGGGAACTCCATGATCCATCCGCGTGCGCAGCGCTTGCCGCTGCTGCTTGTGCTATCGACCCTGCTTTCGCTTTCACTCGCCGTTGTCGCCATGCCCGCCGCCGCGCAGTCCGGCAGCACGCCAGTGCTGCAGCGCATCGAACAGACCGGCGTGCTGCGCATCGCCCACCGCGAGAGCTCGGTGCCGTTCTCCTTCGTGGCCGACGGCAAGCCCTACGGCTATGCCATCGACCTGTGCCTGCGGGTGGCCGACGCCCTGCGCGGCGCGCTCCGGCTCCCAGGCCTCAAAGTGGAATTCGTTCCTGTCACGCCGGCCAGCCGCATCGCCGCCATCGTCGACGGCAAGGCCGATCTCGAATGCGGCTCCACCACCAACAACCGCGAGCGGCGCGCGCAGGTTGCTTTCACCATTCCACACTACATCGCCGGCAGCCGCATGCTGGTCAAGACCGACTCCGGCATCCGCAAGCTGGGCGACCTGCGCGGCAAGACGGTCGTCTCCACGGTGGGCACCACGTCGCTCGCGGTGGTGCGCCAGATCAACGGCTCCGGCGCCATGCAGATCCACGTGGTGGAAGCCAAGGACCACGCCGAGGCGTTCGCCATGGTCGAGCAAGGCAAGGCCGACGCCTTCGTGATGGACGACGTGCTGCTCTACGGCCTGCGCGCCAATGCGCGCGACCCGGCCCGCTACACCGTCACCAACGAGCTGCTGACGATCGAGCCCTACGCCATCATGCTGTCGAAACAGGACGCCGAGTTCAAGCGGCTGGTGGACAAGATCCTGGTCGCCTCCATCTATTCGCTCGATACCCAGAAGCTCTACAAGAAATGGTTCCAGTCGCCGATCCCGCCGCAAGGGGTCAACCTCGACATCCCGATGAGCTACCTGCTGCGCGATTCCTTCAAGTTCCCCAGCGACAAGGTCGCCGACTGAGCGCGCGTCCGCAACGGCGCAACTCGTGCGAAGATGGCGGCCCAGCCGCTTTTTCCGCACGCTTTGCGTCGGGTGCCGCACCATGTCCCGCCCCATGTCCATCACGCCCCTGAAGCTGACCGATCTCTCTGTCTCCGCCCTGGTCGCCGGGCTGATCGCCATGCTGACCGGCTACACCAGTTCGCTGGTGCTGATGATCCAGGCCGGCCAGGCCGCCCACTTGTCGGACGCGCAAGTCGCTTCGTGGATCTGGGCGTTGTCCATCGGCATGGGCGTGACCACCATCGGGCTGTCCCTGTTGACGCGGGCGCCCATCGTCGTTGCCTGGTCCACCCCTGGCGCCGCCCTGCTGATCGCCAGCCTTCCCGGCGTTCCCTACGCGCAAGCCATCGGCGCCTTCGTCATGGCGGCGGTGCTGATGACCGCCGCCGGCATGACCGGCTGGTTCGACAAACTGATGCGCGCGCTGCCGGCCAGCATTGCCTCAGCGCTGCTCGCCGGCATCCTGTTCCGCATCAGCGTCGACGTGTTCGTGCAAGCCCAGCATCAGACCCTGCTGCTGCTGGTGATGTTCGCGCTGTACCTGCTGGGCAAGCGCTTCTGGCCGCGCTACGCGGTGCCGGGCGTGCTGCTGGCGGGCGTGGCGCTGGCCGGCGCGCTTGGCCAGCTGCATTTCGAATCGTTCCATTTCGCGCTGGCCAAGCCGGTGTGGACCACGCCGGCGTTCTCGCTGCGAGCCTTCGTCAGCATCGCGGTACCGTTGTTCATCGTGGCGCTGGCGTCACAGAATATTCCCGGGCTGGCGGTGCTGCGCGCCGACGGCTATCACGTACAGGCCTCGCCGCTGATCACCGTCACTGGTGTCGCCTCCGCCCTGCTCGCCCCGTTCGGCTCGCACGGCATCAACCTGGCGGCCATTACCGCGGCCATCTGCACCGGCGCGCAAGCGGATCCCGACCGCAACCGGCGCTATACAGCAGCGGTGGTTTGTGGCATCGGCTATCTGGTTGCGGGCGCGCTGGCAGCCAGCATCGCCGCGCTGTTCGCGGCGTTCCCCAAAGCGCTGGTCGTTGCGGTGGCCGCGTTTGCCTTGCTCGGCTCCATCGCCAGCGGCCTGACCACGGCCATGCAAACGCCGGCCGAGCGCGAATCCGCCCTGCTGACATTCATGATCACCGCCTCAGGCATGACGCTGGCCGGCGTGGGGTCGGCCTTCTGGGGTGTGGTGGGCGGCATGCTGGCGCTGATCGTCTTGCGACCGCGTACTGCCGCCAAGGCTGGGTAAGCGCGAGCGCTTACAGCAGCAGGAAAGCAATGTCCGCGGCGCCGATCCCGGAGACCGGTGTGCCCTTGCGCCGCTGGAACAGGATGTGCTGCAGCACCCGGTCGCGGTGCTCGGCAAACGTGGCGGGATCAAAGCGCAGCGCGGTGAGCGCATAGTGCTCGGAGAGCAGCTTGTAGACCCGGTGGCGCACCATCAGCATCTCGCTCTCGGCGCGCAGGCGGCTAATCTCTCCAGCGTTACCCTCCTCCAGCTGCCGCATGCCGACCACCACGCGCGCATGCATGCCACGGTAGCGATCCAGCTCGCCGTGCGCCTTGCACAACTCCTCGCGCAGCGCCCTCACTTCCTGCTGGAGCTTCAGGTTGTGCTGCACGCCTCGCTGTATGCGCGACGCCTCTTCCAGTGCCACATCCGCTGCGGCAATCGTGTTCTGCCAGAGCCCCTGACCCGTCGTCTGGCCATCCACCTGCGGCCACACGGTCTGAACCTCATCCTCGCCTTTCATGACGCTCCCCTGCAAACCTGACTCACCCGCCGCTGGCTTTATCACGACTGCCAGCTGGTCGGGGCTACCGCGACCACCCCACGACACGACTCCGGACTGCCGGCGCCTGGACGGCGCGCTTCTACCTCGATTGAAGATGGCATCCCCGCAAGGAACAACCACCCGAAAGGAGGGATCACCAGCCCGCAAAGCGGCCTCGAGCATGCTTTGCACTGTACACCCGGAAAGGCCCGCCGGGCAGCTATGGGAAAATGTGGCCCCAGCGACAGCCAACGTGAAGAACCCATCCATGAATGCCTATGTACTACTGGCCCTCGCCATCGCGGCCGAAGTCATTGCCACCAGCAGCCTCAAGGCCGCCGAGAATTTCACGCGCCTATGGCCAAGCGTGCTGGTCGTGGCCGGCTATGTCAGCGCCTTCTTCCTGCTGATGCAGGTCATGAAGACCGTGCCCGTGGGCATCGCCTACGCGATCTGGTGCGGCGCGGGGATCGTGCTCGTGACGCTGATTGCCAGCGTGCTGTACCGGCAAGTGCCGGATCTGGCGGCCTGGGTGGGGATCGGGCTGATTATTGCGGGAGTGGCGGTGATTCAGCTGTTTTCGAAGATGGGGACGCATTGAGACGCATGCGCCGCGCGGCGGCAAGCCTCTGCATTTCAACCGGGGGAGCTTTGATGGACCGCTGAGACCTGTGGGGTGGTCCCGCCGGCAGGAATCGAACCTGCATTTCACGCTTAGGAGGCGCGTGTTCTATCCATTGAACTACGGCGAGACGATAGACACTCCCGGATCGGTGAGTGCGCCTTGGCGGCGCGGATCCCGGAGCAGGCCGGAGTATATCAAAATCCTCACCGCCCAAGAAACGCGCCACTCCCTATTCAGCACTCGCCTTTCTTGGCGTGCCCCGGGGGACAGTGATAGCCCTTGTCTTTCTTGCCATACCCACCGTCGCCGCGTCCGTCCCAGCGCTCGGGCATCAACACCCAGCCACCGCTGGCCTGCACCCAGCGCGGCGCCTCGTAGACGTAGCCGGCGCGCTCGCGCTCCCATTTGCCCTTTTTCCATTTGTGCTTGTGGCCGCGATCGTCCCAATCCCAGTAGCCGGGGGCCCAGACGTAGCCGGGACGCGCAACCGGGACGGCTTCATAGACGGGGGCGGGCGGCGGAACACCAATCGCCACATTGATTGACACCTGGGCCAGCGCCGCCGGCGCCACGCCCAACCCACCCGCAAAGCCCGCTACTGCTGCCGCACACAACAGAATCTTTCGCATATTGTTCTCTCGCTTGCCTGTGTTGTTCAGGAGCGAGAATAGCCTGACCCGGAACTTCTGGCTGTTAGCAAAGGTATCCATGGATGACTTTTGTCGCGCGAAGGAAACGCAGCGGCGTGGCGAGGCGAGGCGAGGCGCGGTTAGCAGAACCGCCAGCCCCACAAACGAGAAGCCCGCCAGGAAACTGGCGGGCTGGTTGCGGACGGTCCGGACCTTCCAGGTCAACGCCGGCGCTATCGCGGCAACAGTCGTTGCAAGCAGCGTTTCCCATGATTCCGCCCATGACGCGGACGTCCCTCCGGACCACCCGGAGAGTCGAAGGAAAGCTGGCACTGACGCCGACTGCCGCGATATCAGCGGCTAGCAGCACTTAAAGCAAAGCGCCGAGGAAGGTCAGCGGGTATTCCAGGTCCGCCACCTTGCCGGGCAACCGTGTGCCCGACGGCTTCAGTATAGGCAGGCAGCCTACGGATGCAACTTTGAATGCGGCAGGGGTAAATGCCTCGAAAAGTGCGCGATAGCACGCAAAATCTCGTGCTTCAGCCGCATATCGGCCTCAGAAAGGAATTCCTATCGCAGTGCAACAAACTTACTTTTGTTTCTGCTATAATTCGCGCCGTGAGTTCGCACTGTGAGTTGTGCAACACGCCAGCCGGGTTCTTCCGGCAGGCGATACCGCCCCCGCTCTCAAGCTCTGCTCCCCGGTCCCGCCGACTGGCCTGCTTTATGTTGCCGCGCTGTTTGCTGCATCAAGGCCAAGTGGTGATACCCGACAGAACGCATTTCTCACCGACGTCGCCTCGTCTCCGATCCTGTTGAATAGCTCTATAGAGCTGTTTGCCTGCCAGGGACTGCCGCCCGGCCTTGTGCCCGGTGTCACCCTGCCTGCCGCCGTACTGCCAGCTGTGTCTGTCGTAACGGCCTCACCGATTGGCGCCGAAGCCTTTTTAAGACTTTGCACTGCGCCCGCCCCTGTTCGCTAGTTCGGCATGGGGTGCCATGCATTTAAAGAAAATTACGACATGACCCAGCACGACATTCGTGCGGAGCAAGATTTTGCCTCCGCCGCCGACGCATCGATCGAAGCCGCAGCCATCGCCACCCCCGCTATCCAGGAACCGAGCCCGCTCGACAAGCTCGACGCCATCCTCAGCCCGGAAGCCGCCGTGGCGGCGCCTGCCGCTGTTGCCATCGATGCCGAAAACGGCTTCGCCAAGCTCGGCCTCGAAGAAGCCATTCTTCGCGCCCTGGTTGAACTGAACTACACCACCCCGACCCCGGTGCAGGCACAAGCGATCCCCGCCTTCCTGGCTGGCCGCGACCTGCTGGTGTCGAGCCAGACCGGCTCGGGCAAGACCGGCGCCTTTATCCTGCCGGCGATCCAGCGCATCAGCGAGAAGGCTTCGCCGAATCGCCCGCGTTCGGACGATCCGGTCAAGCGCATGAAGGGCAAGCGCCCCCGTCCGTCGCCGGCGCAACCCGCGCTGCTGGTGCTGACCCCGACCCGCGAACTGGCCCTGCAGGTTACCGAAGCCACCGCCAAGTACGGCCGCCACCTGCGCCGCATCGTCTGCGCCAGCATCCTGGGCGGCATGCCTTACCCGAAGCAGCTCGCCGCGCTGTCCAAGATGCCTGACATCCTGGTCGCTACCCCGGGCCGCCTGCTGGACCACGTTGAAGCCGGCCGTATCGACCTGTCGCAGCTGGACATGCTGGTGTTCGACGAGGCCGACCGCATGCTCGACATGGGCTTCGCCGACGACATCGACGCCATCGTTGCCGCTACCCCGGCCACCCGCCAGACGCTGATGTTCTCGGCCACGCTGGACGGCCGCATCGCCCAGCTGGCTTCGCGTCAGCTGCGCGATCCGCAACGCATCGAAATCGCCGCGACCCGCGCCGACCAAAGCAATATCGAACAGCGCCTGCACTTCACCGACGACATGTCGCACAAGGAAAAGCTGCTGGACCACCTGCTGCGCGACACCACGCTCAAGCAAGCCATCGTCTTCACCGCGACCAAGCGCGATGCCGATTCGCTGGCCGAGCGCCTGTCGGACACCGGCTTCGCAGCCGGCGCGCTGCACGGCGACATGACCCAGGGCGCGCGTAACCGCACCCTGACCTCGCTGCGCCGCGGCAACCTGCGCATCCTGGTGGCAACCGACGTGGCCGCACGCGGCATCGATGTGCCCGACATCACCCACGTGGTCAACTTCGACCTGCCCAAGCAAGCGGAAGACTACGTCCACCGTATCGGCCGTACCGGCCGTGCTGGCCGCTCGGGCGTCGCCATCAACCTGGTGAACCACGGCGACATGTTCCAGTGGAAGCGCATCGAGCGCTTCACCAACAACCGTGTCGACGCATCGGTGATCGAAGGCCTGGAGCCGCGTCGCTCGCCGAAGCCGCGTTCGGGCTTCGCCGGCAAGCCGGGTGGTGACCGCGGTGGCTACCGTGGCAACAGCAATGGCGGCGGCTATCGCGGTGGTGAAAACCGCAGCTTTGGCGACCGCAAGTTCGGCGGCGGCGAAAGCCGCGGCTTCGGCAGCCGTGACGGCGCCCCGCGTCCCGCAGGCGATCGCCCGTTCGGCGACCGTGACGGCAACCGTGGCTTCGGCGACCGTAGCGGCCTGGGCAACCCCAATGGCAACAGCACCGGCTATCGTGGCCAGGGCGGCCAGGGCGCAGCCGGCGGCCAGCGCAGCTTCAACAACGAAGGCGGCGGCTACCGTGGCGGCGACAATCGTGGCTTCGGCAATCGTGACGGCGCGGCTCCCCGCAGCTTCGGCGACGGCAATCGTGGCGGCTTTGGCGGCGGTGCAGCCGGCAATGGCGGCAACGGTGGCTACCGTGGCGGCGAAGGCCGCAGCTTCGGCAACCGCGATGGCAACCGTGATGGCGCCCCCCGCAGCTTCGGCGGCGGTCAGCGCAACGGCAACGGCAACACCGGCGGTCGCTCGCGTTTCGAGCGTTAATTCGCCAGGCTGAACAGGTTCACCGCTTAGGCGGTGATCTCTCGCAAAGCCAAAGAAAAAGGCACCTTCGGGTGCCTTTTTCTTTGGCTTTGGCCGCCTCAACCAACGGCGCTCGCCACGGGCAACCAGCGCCCCGCTACATCGAACAACTGCGAAAACCGACGAACGCGAAATCGTCCTCGGGCAGCAGTGCCATGCGCGCGCGCGCATGACGCTGGCGCGCCGGGCTGGCGAAAGACGTGCTCCGTACCGCCTGGTGGCTGGCAAAGCAGTACACGTATTCCATATCGGTGGGGTCCGCCTCGAATCCCGCGTAGGGCTCGTACGGCGTCGCCGTCCACTCGCGCACCATGCCCCAGCGCAGGCCGCCCCGATCCTGGACCGCCGCCAGTTCCCATTCCGTTTCCGTGGGCAGGCGCCGGCCTGCCCAGGCGCACCAGGCTTGCGCCTCGAACAGGCTGACGTGACGTACCGCCTCGTCAGGGTTCAACGTGCGCAGACTGCCGAAGCGCAAGGCCATCCAGGCCCGCGACTCAGAATGGCGGGCCCAGTAGCGTGGCGCCGAGCGATCCTGCATCATCAGCCACTGGCGCCCCGCCGCCGACCACCACGACGCGCGCTCGTAGCCGCCGTCCTCTACGAAATCGAGGAACTGCGCATTGCTGACCGGCGCGGCATCCATCTCGAAAGCTGGCACATAGGTAGGCTGCGGCGGCAACTCGTCGGGCAGCGCGAAACCATCCGGCGTGTTCCAGCCCTGGATGAAACGCCCGCCGGGAAACTGCAAGGTACCGCCGTGCGGCACCGATACCGACGGCAGGACGACCGCAGGCTCCACCGGGGCAACGCCCAGCGCCTGCAGCAGAGCGGCGATGGCCTCGCCCTGGCGGTCCTCGTGAAACAGCGCGCGGCACCAGGCATAGAGCGTGTTATCGCCATCGTCGGGTTGCGCCGCCAGCCGGCGCAGGACGGCATCGAGCACGTCGGCGGCGTAGCGCTTGACCACGGCCACGTCGGGCAGCGTGACCTCCCAGCGGGCATCGGGATCGATGCGATCGGGATCGAACCACTCGTCGGCGCCGGGCAGCAGCGACGGCACACTGGCCACCTGCAGCCAGGCGCCATCGCGCTCGAGCGTGCGCACGTCGCGCAGGCACCACCATTCGGCGTGCCAGGCCACATGCCCGAGCGTCCACAACGGCGGGTCGGCAAAATCCTGGCGAGGCACCTCCCAGCCACGCCGGGTCTGGCCAAAAGCGGCCAGCCAGGCCAGGGTGCGGTTGCGCGCTTCCACCAGCGCCTGCGCCAGGCCTTCGCGCGGCAGCCGCCGGGCATCGGCCCAGACGGCCTTGCCGCCGTTGAAATGAAGGTCGGGAAGCATGGAAAAGCCGCTCATCGAACACCCTGCCGGAGAATGGGATTGGCACCCGGTTGCGTGATCCGGCGAGCCGCGTGCGCCATGCGCCGCACCTTTCGCCGGATAGATGCGGGCATTATGACACCAGGCCCAGCCGCCCCCTCGCGGTGGGCCCCGTAGCCTCAGACTTCAGACCCGGGCGTGGAACACCGCGAACCATCCGCGCGGATCGCTCCACCAGACCGGATCGTCGAAGCCCGCAGCCTCGAGCAAGGCAGCGAAGTCGTCAGGGCGGTATTTATACGAATCCTCCGTATGAATCTGCTCGCCCGCGCGGAAGCCGCGGCTACCCTCCGCCCAGTGCACGGTGACCTCGCGCTCAGCTTGCAGGTGCATCTGGATGCGCGACCCCTCGCGGTCGAAGCTGGCCACATGACGCCAGTCCTCAAGCTGAAAGTCGCTGCCCACGATGCGATTCAGGTTGCGCAGCACATTGCGATTGAAGGCGGCGGTCACACCCAGCGGGTCATCATAGGCGGCCACCAGCGCCTGCTCGTCCTTGAGCAGGTCCACGCCAATCAGCACGCCATCCCCCCTGCCCGCCGCGGCCCGCAGCCGCTGCAGCAAGGCCTGCGCCTGAGCTGGTGCGAAATTGCCAATGCTGGATCCTGGATAAAAAAACAGGCGGCGCCCGTGCCTGACCTCGGGCGGCAGATCGAGCGGCACGCACAGGTCGGCGCCCAGGCCAAGCATGGGAATCTGCGGATGCTGCTGCTGCAGGCAGAACAGCGTGCCGCGCAGGAACTCCACCGAGATATCCAGCGCCACGTATTGCGCCGGCTGCAGGCTGCCGAAGAGCCGGGCCGCTTTCTGGCAGTTACCCGCGCCAAGGTCGATCAGCACGCAGCCACTGCCGGCGCGCGCGGCCATGGCGGGAGCAAATGCAGAAAAGACCGCGGCCTCGGTGCGCGTGGGGTAGTACTCGGGCAGGTCGGTAATGGCCTCGAACAGGCGCGAGCCGAGCACGTCGTAGAAGAACTTGGGGCTGATGCTGGCGGCGCCGGCCAGCAGGCCGCGCGTGATCTCGCCGCGTAGCGCGCCACTGTCCTCGTGGTACTGCTGGATGAAATCCAGCCGGGGCACCGGGTTCGGCTGCGCATGGCCGTTGCCGACGACGACGCTGCTGGCGGGGGGGCCGTTGGGTTTCAGGGCCGAGGTGCCGTTGTGATTGGCTTGGGTGTGATTGAGGCGTACGTTCAGTGGATTCAGCGGGGTCGGGACTGCCGGCATGACGTTTCCTTGATGGTCGATGGGCACTGCATAAAACCCCCAGGGGCCCGCACGTCACGGCATGCGCGGGAGTTGCAAGGGATCCGCCTCCGGTGACGTCTGGGGCGCATCAGCCGATGCAAGTCTTCTCAGGATAGCTGGCGAGCGCGGAGTGTGCTTACCGCATTGCACAAAATCCTCAGTGCAGTGAAAACCAGAAAGTGCGCCTTGTTCAACAACAGTTTGCCGCCGCAATGCCGCCACAGCGCCCCCACAAAAAATACGCAGCATCGTTTATAATCCGCCTCAGCGTATCTGCTTCGGGCTCGCCCGGATTGGATCGCCCCTCAAAGGGGAGTAGCTCCGGGGCCATGCCCTTAGCACAATCGTCATTCCGGGACTGACAGTCTCCGGTTGTGCTGACCGCGCCAAGTACCATCAGCGGTCGAGCAAGACCTTTGCAACCTGGTTTCATGGTTTGCAAAGGCGCCCCAAGCTCCCACACATCATGTCTCCAGGCCAAACCGGTGCGTACGCACGGCTCTTAGCTATTCGTTGTTCGAGGAGATTTCATGGAATGGTTTACCGATTTGTTCACGATGCAGTTCCTGACGGCACTGCTATCCATCGTCGTCATTGACCTTGTGCTGGCCGGCGACAATGCGATCGTGATCGCCCTGGCGGCGCGCAACCTGCCGCCCCACCTGCAGAAGAAGGCCATCATCTGGGGGACTGTCGGCGCGGTCGTGGTCCGTTCGGCCATGACGGTCGGCGTGGTGTGGCTGCTCAAGATCCCTGGCCTGCTGCTGATCGGCGGCGCGGCCCTGGTGTGGATCGCCTACAAGCTGCTGTCCGATGACGGCAATGGCGACGAGCATGGCGCGGGCGCAACCACCCTGGTGGGCGCGATGAAGACGATCATCATCGCCGATGCTGTGATGGGCGTGGACAACGTGCTGGCTGTGGCTGGCGCGGCGCACGGCAGCTTCCTGCTGGTGGTGCTGGGCCTGCTCATCAGCATCCCCATCGTGGTGTGGGGCTCGAGCCTGGTGCTCAAGCTGATGTCGCGCTTCCCCTCGATCATCTTCGTGGGTGCCGGCGTGCTGGCCTTCACGGCAGTCAAGATGATCGTCAGCGAGCCGCTGGTGAAGGAGTTCTTCAACAGCAACGCACTGGCCTACTACGGCTTGTTCGTGGTGGTCGTCGGCGGCGTGCTGGGCGGCGGCTACCTGGTGCAAAAGCGCCGGGCTCCGGCTACTGCCGCGCAGTAATGCGCGACGGCGCCAGCGCCGCCGAGCTAGCTGGAACCTGAAAACGGGTCGCCACGGGTCGCCGAAAGGCGGCCCGTTTTGCTTTGCGATAAAATGCTAACCCTTTAGCAATTTGCTATTCGGTTAGCAGATTGCCTGCCATACGCGCACACCGCTGTCGCGTCACTTTTCCCCAACACCCGCGCCGATGAAACAGTACCTCGACTTCATGCGCCATGTGCAAGAGCATGGCACCGAAAAGGCCGACCGCACCGGCACCGGCACGCGCTCGGTGTTTGGCTACCAGATGCGCTTCGACCTGCGCGAAGGCTTCCCGGTGGTGACCACCAAGAAGCTGCACATGAAGTCGATCATTCACGAACTGCTGTGGTTCCTGAAGGGCTCGACCAACATCCAGTACCTGAAGGACAACGGCGTCAGCATCTGGGACGAATGGGCCGACGCAAACGGCGAGCTCGGGCCGGTCTATGGCTCGCAGTGGCGCGCGTGGCCCACGCCGGACGGCCGCCACATCGACCAGATCACCGACCTGATGGCGCAGATCCGCAGCAATCCCGATTCGCGCCGGCTGATCGTATCGGCCTGGAACGTGGGCGAGATCGTGCAGATGAAGCTGCCGCCCTGCCATGCATTCTTCCAGTTCTACGTGGCCGACGGCCGCCTGTCCTGCCAGCTGTACCAGCGCAGCGCCGATATCTTCCTTGGCGTGCCGTTCAATATCGCCAGCTATGCGCTGCTGACGCACATGATCGCGCAGCAGACCGGGCTGGAGGTAGGCGACTTCATCTGGACCGGCGGCGACTGCCACATTTACAGCAACCATGCCGAGCAGGTGGCAACCCAGCTCGCGCGCGCACCGATGGCGTTGCCGCAACTGAAGATCCTGCGCAAGCCCGACAGCATCTTCGACTACAAATACGAGGACTTCGAACTGGTGGGCTACGAATCGCATCCGGCCATCAAGGCACCGGTGGCCGTATGACGTTGCTGACCCTGATCGTGGCGAAAGCCCGCAACGGCGTGATCGGCCGCGACAACACCCTGCCCTGGCGCCTGCCCGAGGACCTGGCGCACTTCAAGCGCACCACCATGGGCGCGCCCATCGTGATGGGCCGCAAGACGTGGGAGTCGATCGGCCGGCCGCTGCCGGGCCGGCGCAATATCGTGGTGAGCCGCAACCGCGACCTGCGCATCGAGGGCTGCGACGTGGCGAACTCGCTGGAAGAAGCGCAGCGGCTATGCGTGGGCGCCCCGCAGATCTTCCTGATCGGCGGCGCGCAGCTGTATGCCGAGGCCCTGCCCAGCGCTGACCGGCTGGTGGTGACGGAAATCGATGCGGATGTGGAGGGCGACGCGGTGTTTCCGGCCATCGACCCGCAGCAGTGGGTCGCGACGCAGCGCGAGCGGCATCATTCGGAGGCGAACGGTTTCGACTACGCGTTCGTGACGTACGAGCGCCCGCCGTCGGGCGAGGAATAACGGCCGCCTCAAACGGAAAGTTTCAAGCGTCGCTGACGTCGCTGACGTTTTACGCGCGCGGCGGCCTGTCTTCAGGCCGCCGCTGTCGTTTTAGTTGCCGCCGGCAATGGTCATCTGCTCGATCAGGACCGAGCCGGTTTCCTTGGTGCCGCGCACCAGCGCATCGGCGCCAATGGCCACGATCTGCTGGAACATCTCCTTCATGTTGCCGGCGATGGTGATCTCTTCCACCGGGTACTGGATCACGCCGTTCTCGACCCAATAGCCTGACGCGCCGCGCGAGTAATCGCCCGTCACGTAGTTCACGCCCTGCCCCATCAGCTCGGTCACCAGCAGGCCCGTGCCCAGCTTGCGCAGCATGCCGGCGAAGTCGTCTGCCGGCGTGGTCAGCTTGCTGGAGAGCGTCAGGTTGTGCGAGCCGCCGGCGTTGCCGGTGGTCGTCATGCCCAGCTTGCGCGCCGAGTACGTGGAGAGGAAATAGCCTTCCACCACGCCGCCGCGCACCACATCGCGCGCGTGGGTCTTCACGCCTTCTTCGTCAAAGGGTGCGCTGCCCATGGCGCCCGGCAGGTGGGGCTGCTCGTGGATATGAATATGCGGCGCGAACACCGCCTTGCCCAATGTGTCGTAGAGGAAGGTCGACTTGCGGTACAGCGCGCCGCCGGACACGGCCTGCACGAAGGCGCCGAGCAGGCCGGCGGCCAGAGGTGCCTCGAACAGCACCGGGCAGCGGCGCGTCGACAACTGGCGCGCATTCAGGCGGGCCAGCGAGCGTTCGGCGGCATAGCGGCCGATGTCCTCGGGCGCGGCCAGCGCGCCGGGCGCGCGCTTGGACGAGTACCAGTCGTCGCGCTGCATGCCGCTGCCGGTGCCGGCGATCGGCGCGCAGGAAATAAAGTGGCGGGAATACGGGTAGCCGCCCGTGAAGCCGCGCGAAGTGGCCAGCACGAACTGCGAATGCTGGGCCGAGACGCTGGCGCCGTCGCTATTGCGAATGCGCGGCGAGACCGCGAAGGCGGCCGCCTCGGCGCGCCGCGCGAGCTCGATGGCTTGCTCAGCGTCGATATTCCAGGGGTGGAACAGGTCGAGATCCTGCGGGTTGCGCTCGAGCAGCGCTTCTTCAGCCAGGCCGGCGCAATCGTCTTCCGCGGTGAAGCGAGCGATGTTGTAAGCCGCCTCGGCCGTGGCGCGCAGGGCCGCCGGCGAGAAATCCGAAGTGCTGGCGTTGCCGCGCCGCTGGCCGATCATGACCGTGACGCCCACTACCTTGTCGCGGTTTTGCTCGATGGTTTCCACCTGGCCCTTGCGCACCGACACCGACAGGCCGCTGCCCTCGGAGATCTCAGTAGCCGCGTCGGTGGCGCCCAGCTCGCGTGCCACCCGCAGCACATCGGCGGCCATCTCGCTGAGCTGGGCCTGGGTATAAGTGAAGTGGGTGGTCTGGTCTGCGGATTGATCCATTGTGGGCGCGGTCATCAAAAGTCCAAACAAGAATCATAGCAAGATAAAATGCCAACCATGACGCGAAACACCCGCCCCTCCCCCCGGAACGCCTCCGGCTTCCCCGACCCGTTCACCCCTGAGCCGGCCGACGACGACGACATGCTCAAGAGCAAGTCGCAGAAAAAGCGCGACATGCTCGCCCTGCAAGACCTGGGCGTGGAACTTGAGGCGCTGCCCAAGGACCGCCTGGCGCGCGTGCCCATGCCTGAAGCGCTGGCCGACGCCATCCGCGACGCGCGGCGCATCACCAACCACGAAGGCAAGCGCCGCCAGATGCAGTATGTCGGCAAGGTCATGCGCAGGCTGGACGATGACGAAGTGGCCGCCATCCAGCGCGTGCTGGAAGGCTTCAAGGGCACCAGCAAGGCCGAGACGGCTAAGCTGCACCTGGTCGAGCGCTGGCGCGAGCTGCTGCTGGCGGACGACGCCGCGCTGACGAAATTCCTGGCCGAGCACCCGGCCAGCGACGTCCAGGCACTGCGCAACATCATCCGCAACGCGCGCAAAGAGCACGAGATGAACAAGCCGCCGCGCTACTTCCGCGAGCTGTTCCAGGCCGTCAAGACCGCGCTGGAAAGCAAGCAGGCCGCAGCCACCGGCGAGCAGGAACCCGAGCCGGAAGCCGGCGAATAACCGGCATATAGCCGACATCCAAAACGCAGCAACCAAGGAAATGGGGACAAGATGACGCAAACCACAACGCCCGCGCTGGTCCATCCCGTTGCCCGCAGGCACCCGGACGAACTGCTGGTTGGCTTTGTCTCGATCTCCGACCGTGCCTCGACCGGCACCTACCAGGACGAGGGCATCCCGGCGCTGCGCGACTGGTTCGGGCGCGCCCTGAGCTCGCCCTGGCAGGCCGTGGAGCGGCTAATCCCTGACGAGCAGGCGCTGATCTCGCGCACGCTCATCGAGCTGGTCGACGTGGCCGGCTGCGATCTGGTGCTGACCACCGGCGGCACCGGCCCGGCCCGCCGCGACGTCACCCCCGAGGCCACGCTGGCGGTAGGCACCAAGGAAATGCCTGGCTTTGGCGAGCAGATGCGCCAGGTCAGCCTGCACTTCGTGCCCACGGCCATCCTCTCGCGGCAGGTGGCGGTGATTCGCGAAACCGCCAGCCGCGCCGCCCTCATCATCAATCTGCCGGGCCAGCCGCGCGCCATCCGTGAAACCTTGGAAGGACTGCGTGGCGAGGATGGCAAATCCATCGTGCAAGGCATCTTTGCCGCCGTGCCCTACTGCGTCGACCTGATCGGCGGGCCTTACATCGACACTGACGAAGCCGTGGCCAAGGTGTGGCGCCCCAAGCACGCGATCCGCGCCAAACCCGCCGCGTGAACCTCAGGGGGCAGCCACGCTATCGCAGCCCCAGATACAGTCCCACCGGCACGAACACCACGGCAGCCACATTGCCCAGCAGCACGATCGACGCCACCTGGTCCGGCTCCTGCCGGAAATGATCGGCCACCAGGAAGTTGAGCACGGCCGGCGGCAGCGACGCGAACACGAACAGCAGCCCGCGCTGGAGCTGGGTCAGCGGCACCACCTGCGCCAGCAGCAAGGCGCAGGCGATGCCGGTCAGCGGACAGACCACGGCGCCGATCGCGCCCATGCCCCAGTTGCGCAGGCTCACGTCCTTCATGCGCACGCCGAGCGCGAACAACATCAGGGGCACAGTGGCGTCGCCCAGCAGCTTGATCGACTGGAACACCGGCTCCGGCAGCGAGAACCATGGCCGCGCCAGCGACAATCCCACCCCCGCCACCGTTGCCAGCACCATCGGATTGCGCGCGATCTGCGTGATCGACGCGTGCCGGTTGACGATCTTCATGCCGATGGTGAAGTGCATCAGGTTGGACGCGGCGAACAGCGCCACCGCGGGCGCCAGCCCGACCGGCCCGAACGCGAACACCGATAGCGGCAAGCCCATGTTGCCGCAATTGTTGAACATCATCGGCGGCACGAAGGTGCGCGGATCCGCCCCCAGCAGCCGCGCGCCAAGCCACGCCAGCAACCCCGAGCCCAGCACCACGGCAACCGCGCAACCCAGCAGCACAAGCTGGTCGGCCAGCACGAATTCCTTGCTGACAAAAGCCGACACCACCAGCAGCGGCGCGATCACATCGAGCGTGGCGCGGTTGATCCCGGACATGTCGGGATGCGCGCGGCGCCCGTAGAGCCAGCCGACCAGGATGATCAGGATGACCGGCGTGATGATCGAGACGATGCGCGCAAGCATGGGCGGGCTGCCGTTAAGCCAAAGCGCCCCGCAGGGCGCCTTGGCAGTGACATGGGAGGAGAAAAAATCAGGCGGCCGGGGTATCCGGCGTCGCGCTCGCCTCGGCTGCGGTTGCGGGTGCTGCCGCTGCCGCCGGTGCCGACTGGCGGATGAAGTGGGTGCGGTAGTAGCGCAGCTCTTCCACGGACTCCAGGATATCGGCCAGCGCGGTGTGCAGCTGGCGCTTGATGAAGCCCTTGTGGATGGCCGGCTCCCAGCGCTTGCACAGCTCCTTGAGCGTGGAGACGTCGAGATTGCGATAGTGGAAGAACGCCTCCAGCTTGGGCATGTAGCGTGCCATGAAGCGGCGGTCCTGGCAGATCGAGTTGCCGCACATGGGCGACTTGCCGGCAGGCACCCAGCGCTTGAGGAAGGCCAGCAGCTCGACCTCGGCCTGGGCTTCGGTCAGGGTCGAGGCCTTGACCTTGTCGATCAGGCCCGAGCGGCCGTGGGTGCCCTTGTTCCAGTTGTCCATGCCATCGAGCACGGCGTCTTCCTGATGGATCACCAGCACCGGGCCTTCGGCCAGGATGTTGAGTTCGGAGTCCGTCACGACGATGGCGATCTCGATGATGCGGTCCGTGTCGGGCATCAGGCCGGTCATCTCCATGTCCAGCCAGATCAGGTTGTTTTCGCTCTTGACGGATTTGACGCCGCTGGGG
This sequence comes from Cupriavidus sp. GW821-FHT02F09, assembly GCF_059421605.1. Classification (NCBI taxonomy): domain Bacteria; kingdom Pseudomonadati; phylum Pseudomonadota; class Betaproteobacteria; order Burkholderiales; family Burkholderiaceae; genus Cupriavidus; species Cupriavidus sp. GW821-FHT02F09. Next base: position 259,896 of record NZ_JBWKVH010000005.1, on the reverse strand, counting down.
ACGTGGGTATTTTGGCTGGTCATCTGGACTGCAATCGAAAGAGAAGCAAAAGGGGGCGCGCCCGCGCTCCGGATCAGGAACACGGGGCAGCGGGCACGAACAACTTATAATTCTCGCATATCCGCCGCCGCCGCCGGTTCCAACGCGCTCGGAAACCCGCTTCGGCGGTCCGGCCGCCACCGCGTACGCCAAGGCTTCACACGACAAGGCTCTGCCCGATGTTCACGTTTCTGTTCCTAGCCGCCCTGATGCTGATGGTGCTGACCAAGCTCTGGCTGGCCGCCCGCCAGGTGCGCCATGTGGCGCAACACCGTCATGCGGTGCCTGCCCGCTTTGCCGACACCATTACGCTGTCGTCCCACCAGAAGGCGGCCGACTACACCATCGCCCGCACCCGGCTGTCGATGCTGGAAGTGCTGGCTGGCGCAGCGCTGCTGATCGTGCTGACCATGCTGGGCGGGCTGCAGTGGATCAACCAGTTCTGGATCGACACCTTCGGCCCGGGCTACGCCTACAGCGTGGCGCTGATCGCCAGCGTGGCCGTGATCGGGGGCCTGGTCGACCTGCCCTTCTCGCTCTACGGGCAGTTCGGCATCGAGCAGCGCTTTGGCTTTAACCGCATGGGCTGGAAGCTCTACCTGGCCGATATGCTCAAGATGACCGCCATTGGCTGCGTGCTAGGCCTGCCCTTGCTGCTCGCCGTGCTGTGGCTGATGGCACATATGGGCGAGTACTGGTGGGCCTGGACCTGGCTGACGTGGATCGCCTTCACCATCTTTGTGCAGATGATTGCCCCGTCGGTGATCATGCCGCTGTTCAACCGCTTCGAGCCGCTGGCCAATGCCTCGCTGGAAGCCCGCATCACGCGCCTGCTGCAGAAATGCGGCTTCCGCAGCCGCGGCCTGTTCGTGATGGACGGCAGCAAGCGCAGCGCGCACGGCAATGCCTACTTCACCGGGTTCGGCGCGGCCAAGCGCATCGTTTTCTTCGACACGCTGATGGAGCGCCTTGCCGATGACGAGATCGAAGCGGTGCTGGCGCATGAGCTTGGCCACTTCAAGCGGCGCCACATCCTCAAGGGCATGCTGGTCAGCTTTGCGCTGAGCCTGGTCTTCCTCGCCGCGCTGGGCTGGCTTTCCAGCCGCACGTGGTTCTACACCGGGCTGGGCGTGCTGCCCAACCTCGGCACCACCAATCACGCCCTTGCCCTCGTGCTGTTCTTCCTGACCTTGCCGGTATTCACCTTCCTGCTCGGCCCCCTGGCCAGCCAGACCTCGCGCCGCCATGAATTCGAGGCGGATGCGTTTGCGGCCGGCCAGACCGATGCCGGCCACCTGGTCTCTGCCCTCGTCAAGCTCTACAAGGACAATGCCTCTACCTTGACCCCCGACCCGATCTACAGCGCCTTCTACTACTCGCACCCACCGGCAGCACAGCGGATCGACCGCCTGCTGGCGCACGCATGAGCCGCGCCGCCAGCCGGGGAGGCCCGCAGCGCGCCCCAAGCCCTGCCAAAGCCAATGCCAATGGCGCCGCCGCCGAGGAGGCGCTGATCGTCGCCGCGCACGGGCGCCACTATGTGATCGAGCTGGACGACGGCAGCCGCCTGCACGGCTTCCCGCGCGGCAAGCGCAGCGAATGCGCGGTCGGCGACCGCGTCACCATCGAGCGCGCCGCGTCCGACCAGTGCGTGATCACCGGCTTCAAGCCGCGCAAAAACCTGCTGCATCGCTCGGACCAGTTCAAGTCCAAGCTGCTGGCCGCCAATATCGACCAGGTCGTGATCGTGCTGGCGACCGAGCCGGGCTTCTCGGAAGACCTGCTGGGCCGCGCGCTGGTGTCCGCCGAAGCACTGGGCATCCGCCCGCTGATCATCCTCAACAAGATCGACCTGACCGAGCGGCTGGAAGAAGCGCGCGGCCGCCTGGCGCTGTACCGCGGGCTTGGCTACGAGACGCTGTTCCTGTCGGTGCACGGATCGCCGGACGATACGCTGGCGCAGTTGCGCCCGCAGCTGGCGCACCGCGCCAGCATCCTGATCGGCCAGTCGGGCATGGGCAAGTCCTCCCTGCTGAACCTGCTGATCCCGGGCGTGGAAGCACAAACCCGGGAAATCTCCGCCAAGCTGGATTCGGGCAAGCACACCACCACCTTCACCCGCCTCTACCACCTGCCCGCCAGCGTGGATGGCGAGGCCGATGGCGTGGATAGCGCGGATGGCGCAGATCCTCAAGCGCGCCAGCGTGGCTGCCTGATCGATTCGCCGGGTTTCCAGGAGTTCGGCCTGCACCACCTGAGCGAAGGCATGCTGGAGCGCGCGTTCCCTGAATTCCGCCCACGCCTGACCGAGTGCCGCTTCTACAATTGCCACCACATCAACGAACCCGGCTGCGGTGTGCTGGCGTCGATGAAGGCCGGCGAGATCTCCGGCCGGCGCCACCAGCTCTACACGCAGCTGCTGCACGAATCCCGCCAGCAAAAGCCGTGGTAAGGTAATCGGGCGCGCCGCCTGCAGGCAAACGGGCATGCAGCGCACCCGATCCCGATGAAACTACTGCTATCGACCCCTTCCCTCGTCCATGCCGCGCACTGCCAGAACGTGCTGGAAGCCGCCGGCATCCGCGCCGACCTGCGCAATACGTGGCTGGCTGGCGCCATGGGCGACATCCCGTTTCGCGAAAGCGCGCCCCAGGTCTGGCTGATCGACGATGAACGGGAGGCCGAGGCCTGGGAGGTATTGCACGCCGCCGCCAATCCGGCGCCGGGGCCGCGGTGGGCCTGCGTGTCCTGCGGGGAATGGCACGATGCGCAGTTCGGCTCGTGCTGGCAATGCGGCGCGCCGCGGCAACCCTGAAAGTGAAACGCCCGCGGCAAGCGCGGGCGTCGATGGTCAACGGTCAACGGATACAGCGGGGTTGGCTCAGCCCACCCAGAGCGCCAGCGACAACATCGCCAGCAGCAGCATCCACAGCACGACGGCACGCCACACCAGGCCGATGGCCGATTGCAGCGTACGCACGTTGGGCTCCACCCCGAATTCCGGCGCGACCGCCTCGGGCTCGCTATCGTCTTCCATGCCCGGTGCATAGTCCACCGCCGGGCCGGCCAGGCTGGTGCGCAGCACCACGGCAGTACTCTCTTCGGCCAGAGGCACCCCCAGGCGCACGCCAAGCGCGCCGCCGCCGCTGGCAAGCAGGATGCCGTTGACGGCATCGTTCCACTTGCGCGCATGGTTGCGCCACGCATAGACCGCATCCTCGAAATTGCCAACGATGGCAAAGCCGACCGAGGTCAGCCGCGAGGGAATCCAGTCCAGCAGGTAGAAGGCACGCGCGGCAAAGCGGCCCAGCGCGGGGCTGCGCTCCGTGGAGGGGATATTCCAGTGGCGCGCGAGGTACTCGGCGATGCGGTACAAGACCACGCCGCCCGGGCCGATCGGCACCAGGAACCAGAAGAACACCCCGAACACATGCCGGTGCACTGCCACGATGGCGGCTTCCAGGGTATGCCGCACGATTTCCGTGACCGGCATTTCGATGGTTTCGAGACCGGTCCACTGGTGCAGCAGCGCGCGGGCGCGCGGCAGGTCATCGCGGTTGAGCGCCTCGTGGATATCGGTGAAGAAGTGACTGAACTGCCGGAAACCCAGGGTGAGGTAGAGCAGCAGGACATTCCACGCCAGCGTGAGCGCCACGCTGATGGAGGCCAGCAGGTAGTGCACCACCATGGCGGTCAGCGTGAGCGGCAGCACCACCGTGAACCAGGCCAGCGCGGTATCGCGCGGGCGCCCGGTGTCAAAGGCATGCTCGGCGCGCTCGGCAAGAACGCGCACGATGTCGTAGATCGGATTGTTGCGGCCCAGGGCGCGGAACTGCTCGGCGATCAGCGCGAGGAGAACGGATACAAATGTCATCTCTGGTCTGGGTGTCGATGGCCAGGGCGCATCAGGCGGCGCGTGTGCCGGGCTGATCGCTTATCTTATCTATAGCGAGACGATAGCATACGGCAAACCCGCCCAGACAAAGCGCCGCTGCCCGCCGGCAAAGCGGGCGGGCTGCGGGCTGCCGAAGCAACGCCTCAGGGCAGGTCAAACACCAGCACTTCGGCACCATCGCCGTGCGCCAGGGTCACGGCCTCGGCGCCTTCGAGCTGTGCGGCATCGCCCGCTTCCAGCGCCTTGCCATTGACGGTGACGCGGCCACGCGCCACATGCACATAGGCCTTGCGCTTGGGCGCCAGCGCCAGCGTGGCGGACTCGTCTGCGTCAAACAAGCCGGCATACAGGCGCATGTCCTGATGGATCACCACCGAGCCCTCGGCACCGTCGCGGCTGCCCACCAGGCGCAGCCGGCCGCGCTTGTCGGCCGCCGGAAAGTGCTTCTCCTCGTAGCCGGGCTCAAGGTCGGACTTCTCCGGCAGGATCCAGATCTGCAGGAAGTGCGTGGTGTCGTGTGCGGCGTGGTTGTACTCCGAGTGCCGCACGCCGGTGCCCGCGCTCATGCGCTGCACGTCGCCGGGGCGGATCACGCTGCCGTTGCCCATGCTGTCCTTGTGGGCCAGCTCGCCTTCCAGCACATAGCTGATGATTTCCATGTCGCGGTGGCCATGGGTGCCGAAACCCATGCCCGGCGCTACACGGTCTTCGTTGATGACGCGCAGCGGCCCGAACTGCACGTGCTTGGGATCGTAGTAGTCCGCGAAGGAAAACGTATGGTATGACTTGAGCCAGCCATGATCGGCATAACCACGTTCACCCGCCTTTCTGATTTCAATCATTTTGACGGCCCTCCTTCAGGCCACATCGGCGCAGGAGCTGGGTTTATCCTAGTCCTGGCCTTGCGCAACGTTTCGATGCTAGGCAGTTTAGGGTGGCAGGCGTATATTTGGCGGACCGATCTTAGAAGCATTCATTCAGAAATTCTGAACATGGCACTCTCTCTCGAATCCCTGGAAGTTCTTGACGCCATCGAGCGCAAGGGCAGCTTTGCCGCCGCCGCGCACGAGATGGGCAAAGTGCCCTCCGCGCTCACCTATGTGGTGCGCAAGCTGGAGGAAGACCTGGACGTGCTGCTATTCGACCGACGCCGCCACCGCGCCGAGCTCACGCCCGCCGGGCGCGCCTTGCTGGACGAAGGCCGCCACCTGCTGCACGCCGCCGACGACCTGGCCCGCCGCGTCAAGCGGCTGGCCACCGGCTGGGAAGCCACCCTGACCATCGTGGTCGACGACCTGATCAATTTCCGCGCCCTGCTGCCGGTCATCCAGGACTTCTATGCCGAGAACGATGCCACCCGGCTGCGCTTTGCCAAGGAAGTGCTGGGCGGCGCGTGGGATGCACTGGTCAGCAGCCGCGCCGACCTGGTGATCGGCGGCGCCTACGATGCGCCGAGCACCCAGGGCTTCCAGGTGCGCCCGCTGGGTTCCATGCCCTTTGTCTTCGCGGTGGCCGCGCATCATCCGCTGGCGACCGAGCCCGGCCCGCTGACCACCCTGCAGATTGCCAAGCACCGCATCGTGGCCGTGGGCGATACCTCGCGCAACCTGCCCGCCCGCACCCATGGCGTGCTCGCCGGGCAGGACGTGCTGGTGGTGCCCACCATGCGCGACAAGCTCGAAGCCCAGATCCGCGGCCTGGGCTGCGGCTGGCTGCCGGCGCCCATGGCGCAGCCCTTTATCGAAAGCGGCGTGCTGCAGGCACGCGAGACCCTGGAGGTACGCGCCCCCGGCAATTTCAAGGTAGCCTGGCGCACCAGCACGCGCGGCAAGGCGCTGCAATGGTGGGCCAACAAGCTGGACGACCCGCGCCTGGCGCAAGCCCTGCTCCAGCAGCAGCCGGGCCAGCCTGACTAAGCACCAGACCCATCGCCGGACCCATCACCGCCTAACACCTGCTTTCGTCATGCCTACCCGCCCTAGCCCGGCGCCCAGCTACCGGGGCCGCTTTGCGCCCTCCCCCACCGGCCCGTTGCACATGGGCTCGCTGGTCACCGCGCTGGCCAGCTGGCTCGACGCACGCGCCCATCTAGGCAGCTGGCTGGTGCGCATCGAGGACATCGACTATCCGCGCTGCGTGCGCGGCGCGGACCAGCAGATCCTGCGCGCCCTGGCGCGGCTCGGCCTGCATCCGGACGAGCCGCCGCAATGGCAGAGCCGGCGCGAAGCGCTGTACGCCGAAGCGCTGCGCCAGCTCGATGCCGACCATCGGACTTATCCCTGTGGATGCTCGCGCAAGGAAATCGCCGACTCGCTGCTGCATGCGCGTGAGCGCCACCAGACACTCGGGTATCCCGGCACCTGCCGCGACGGCCTGCATGGCAAGCTGCCCCGCGCCTGGCGGGTGCGGGTGCCAGACGGCGACGCTGCGCTGATCTGCTTCGAGGACCGCTGGCAAGGCCGGCAATGCCAGGACCTCGCGACCGAGCTCGGCGACTTCGTGCTGCGCCGCGCCGATGGCTTGTGGGCTTACCAGCTAGCGGTAGTGGTCGACGATGGCCACCAGGGCATCACGCATATCGTGCGCGGCGCCGACCTGCTCGACTCCACGCCGCGGCAGATCCACCTGCAGCATCTGCTGGGGCTGCCCACGCCGTCGTACCTGCACGTGCCGGTGGTGACCAACGCGCTGGGCGAGAAGCTCAGCAAGCAAAGCGGCGCGCAGGCCATCGACGACCTCGATCCGCTGGCGGCACTGCGCACGGCCGGCGCGCACCTGGGACTGGCGAGCGCGGCGCAATCGGTGGAGAGCTGGCTGAGCGATGCCACTGCCGGCTGGGCGGCCTTGCTGGAACGCCTGCCCGCCCAGGCGCACGGCGAAGCGACGACGCCCCCCTGAATGGCATGAGGCCCAAAACAAGACAGGCGCCCGAAGGCGCCTGTCTTGCTGGCTGCGGCGGCAGCGATCCGCTACGCGCGGTGCCGCTCCGTGGCGCTCAGGACTTGCGCGGCACGCCGCCCAGCAGCGCCGCCAGCTGCCGCTTGGGCGCCGGACGGCCGCGGCCAAAGGCGGCGGCATTGTTGTCCGTCACGTCGGGCTGCGCGGCAATCGCCGCGGCGCTCGGCTCGTAGGGACGCGAGAAGAAGGAATCGTCGGAGGGGCGGAACGTGTTGCGCGAGCTGGCCGGATCGTTGCGGCGCGCACGCGGCTCCTCGCCGTCGCCATTGGCGCGCGGGCGGCGCATTTCGGTGCGGGCACGGCGGCGGTCATTCTCGTCTGCGCGGGCGCCGGCGCCGGTGGGGTCGAACCCCACCAGCGCGGTACGCGGCAGGCTGCGCTTGAGCAGCTTCTCGATATCAACCAGCAGGCGCTCATCGGCCGGCACGTAGATCGACAGGGCATCGCCACTGGCGCCGGCACGGCCGGTACGGCCGATGCGGTGGATGTAGTCTTCGGCGCTGAACGGCAGGTCGAAGTTGATCACGCAGGGCATGTCGGGAATGTCGAGGCCGCGCGCCGCCACGTCGGTGGCGACCAGCGCATCGATATTGCCTTGCTTGAAGCCATCCAGCGTCTGCATGCGCTCGGTCTGGGTCTTGTCGCCGTGGATGGCGGCGGCGTTGATGCCTTCGCGCTCCAGGTGGCGCGCCAGGCGCGAGCAGCCGATCTTGCTGTTGACGAAGACGATGCACTGGCGCGACAGGCCTTCGGCAGCGCGCGTCTTCAGCAGGTGCACCACGGCGGCCTGCTTGTGGCCGTCTTCGACCTGGAACACGGTCTGGCGCACGTTCTCGTTGGCCGAGTTGCTGCGCGCCACTTCGATGGTGACCGGCTGGCGCAGGTAGCTGGCGGCCAGCCGCTTGATTTCGTTCGAGAAGGTGGCCGAGAACAGCAGCGTCTGGCGCTGTGCCGGCAGCAGGTTGATGATGCGCTGCAGGTCGGGCAGGAAACCCATGTCGAGCATGCGGTCGGCCTCGTCCAGCACCAGCATCTGCACTTGCGACAGGTTCACCGATTTTTGCTGCACGTGGTCGAGCAGCCGGCCCGGGGTTGCCACCAGGATTTCCACGCCGCGGCGCAGGGCCTCGGTCTGCGGGTTCATGTCCACGCCGCCGAACACCACCGTGCTGCGCAGGTCCGTGAAGCGCGCGTAGCGGGCCACGTTGTCGTAGACCTGGTCGGCCAGTTCGCGGGTGGGGGTGAGCATCAGGGCGCGCACCGGATGGCGGGCCGGCGAGGCGCTGGCGCTGGCCAGCGGCAAGAGGCGCTGGATGATCGGCAGCGCAAAGCCGGCGGTCTTGCCGGTGCCGGTCTGGGCCGCGCCCATCACGTCCTTGCCCAGCAGCACCACGGGAATCGCCTGCTCCTGGATGGGAGTGGGCTTGGTGTAGCCCTGCTCGGACAGCGCACGCTGGATGCGCGCATCCAGCCCGAAGCTGTCGAAGGTGATCTCGGGGGTGGTCTGGTCAGTGGTCGTAGTCGTCATGGTTTCCGTGTCTTGCAGGAGGCGAACCCGGCGCCAACGGACACGCGTCTTGAACCGAGCGGGGGAGATCTGCGCATGGATTTAGGGGCCGGCCGCGTGGGGCGCGCTGTGTTGCCGCACGCCACTGCAAGCCGTCGTCTGTCCGTGCCTCTGCGGGCAATTCCGCCGCGCGATCAATAGCTCATGTAAATCAAAGACTTAGATTGTAGCATTAGCGGCCCATTTAAGGGTAGTGCGGGTGTGGCGGCTACGCCAGTTTCGGCGCCGCGGATTTCAACTTTATGTCACCGGGCGCGTGCTCGCCGTGTTGCGGTCAAGTCGCGGCCGGCCTACGAGTCCGCCGAACTGGACGCCGGCGCCCCGTAAATGTTAAAAATAACAAAAACGATTAATAGCGCACGAAAAACCACCTAATATCCCAATTTTTCGTGTTGCCATCGCCGCCTGGGCGGCGTCTTATCGATTTGCCGAGGAAACACACCATGACGACAGAAGGCCTGGGTAACCGTGTGAAACGACTGCTGACCGCCAATGTGCACGCACTGGTCAGCTCGCTGGAGGCGCGCGCGCCGCAAGCCGTGCTCGAGCAGTACCTGCGCGAGTTTGACGAGGTGATCGCGCAGGCGCGGGTCGGGCTGGGCCAGCACGAGGCCGCCAAGCATCAGGCCGCCAAGGCCATCGCGCGGCTCAACAACGAGATCGAGCGGCTCGACGAACAAGTCACGGTGGCGCTCCACCACGGCGACGACGCCGCGGCGCGCGCGGGCACCGAGCGCCAGATCGACCTCGAGGACCAGCTCGGCACGCTCAACGGCAGCCTGCAGGAAGCCGTTGAAAAATCCGAGGCGGCCGAAGCCGACCTGCTTGGCCTGCGCGCCAAGCGCGCCGAGATGGAGCAGGCGCTGGCCGGCATGGTGGCCGCGCGCGCAGCCGCCGAGCGCGCGGGCGCGGGCGCGGGCGCCGGCGTTGGCGCCGCGCCAGGCACCAGCGCCGGCGCGCGTGCCGAACAACTCGAGCAAGGCTTCAACCGCGCCATGACCGGCGCCACCGGCGTGGCCGGGCTCGGCGCCGGCAGCTCCAGCGCCGATGCCTCCTTGCTCAAGCGGCTGGAGACACTGCACAAGGAACAGCGCATCAACGAGCGCCTCGAGCGCCTGAAGGCCGCACGCGGCGCGGCGCGCTCCTGAGCGCCGCACACCAAACACCGGCTCCGCCGATCCCGACCGCTTCAGCACAATAAGAAAGCCGAAATGAATCAGCTGTTATTGCCGGGCAATGCCCCGTTCGTGGTGGCGATTGGCTTGATGGTAGTCATCGGCGTGCTGGAGGCGCTGGCCCTGCTGCTTGGCCTCGCCCTGTCGCAGCAGGCCGACAGCTTCCTGGTCACGCATTTCGCGCTGGACCACACCGACGCCAGCGCGGCCGATGCTAGCGCCATCGGCCAGTTTCTCGGCTGGCTGCACGTGGCCGCGTGCCGCTGCTGATGCTGATTGTGCTGTTCCTGATGGGCTTTGCCATCGTCGGCCTGATCCTCCAATGGGTGATCGCTGCCGTGGCCGGCCACCTGCTGCCCGTGCCGCTCGCGGTGGTGCTCGCCACGCTGGGCGCCCTGCCCTTCGTGCGCGCCACCGGCGGCGTGGTGGGTCGCTATTTTCCGCAGGATGAATCCTCCGCCATCTCCGAACTCGACTTCGTCGGGCGCGTTGCCCAGGTCACGCTTGGCGAGGCCTCGGCCGGCAATCCGGCGCAAGCGCGCCTGGTGGATGAGTATGGCCAGGCCCACTACCTGCGCGTCGAGCCGGACGAGCCTGGCCAGCGTTTTCCGCGCGGCGAAACCGTACTGATCGTCGCGCGCACCTCCGGCACCTTGTATCGCGCCATCGTCAACCCGCGGCCCGATCTGCTGTAGGCCACACGCGGACGCAAGCCGTCCGCGGTATTTTTTCCAAGTTCCAAGGGAGCATCAGAACCAATATGGATTCCATCATCTTCTGGGGTGTCATCGGCCTGGCCGGCGTACTCGGCCTGTGCATCATCGGCTTGATCTTCTCGCGCCTGTACACGCGCGCATCGGCCGAGCGCGCCTTCGTGCGTACCGGGCTGGGCGGGCAAAAGGTGATCATGAGCGGCGGCGCCATCGTGCTGCCGGTGTTCCATGAAATCATCCCGATCAACATGAACACGCTCAAGCTGGAGGTCAGCCGTGCCTCACGCGACAGCCTGATCACCAAGGACCGCATGCGCGTGGATGTGGTGGTGGCGTTCTTCGTGCGCGTCAAACCCACCGTGGAAGGCGTGTCCACCGCCGCGCAAACGCTGGGCCAGCGCACGCTGGCGCCGGAGAGCCTGCGCGCGCTGGTGGACGACAAGTTCGTCGACGCGCTGCGCTCCACCGCGGCGCAGATGAGCATGCAGGACCTGCAGGATGCGCGCGAGCAGTTCGTGCAGGGCGTGCAGAACACCGTGGCCGAAGACCTGACCAAGAACGGGCTGGAACTGGAGAGCGTGTCGCTCACCAACTTCAACCAGACCTCGAAGGAGTTCTTCGACCCCAACAACGCCTTCGATGCCGAGGGCCTGACCAAGCTCACGCAGGAAACCGAGCGCCGCCGCAAGGAACGCAACGAAGTCGAGCAGGACACCGAGGTCTCCGTGCGCGAGAAGAACCGCGACGCGCTGGCCAAGAAGCTGGAGATCGAGCAGCAGGAATCGTTCATGAAGCTCGAGCAGGAACAGCAGGTGAAGACCCGCACCGCCGAGCAGAACGCGCGCATCGCGTCCTACGAGGCCGAGCGCAAGCAGGAGGCCGAGCAAAGCCGCATCACCGCCGAGCGCCAGGTGCAGGAGTCCGAGATCCAGCGCGAGCAGGCCGTGCGCACGCGCAAGGTGGAAGCCGAGCGCGACGTGCGGGTCAAGGAAATCGAGCAGCAGCGCGTCACCCAGATGGCGGCCATCGAGCAGGCCAAGGTGACGGAAATCGCCGAACAGGAAAAGGCCATCGTGATCGCCGCCAAATCGGAAGCGCAATCGCAGGCGCAGGGGCGCGCCAACGAGGCGCTGGCTGAAGCGGTCAAGGCCGAGCAGATGGTGGAGACCACACGGCGCACCGCTGAAGCCGACCGGGCCAAGCAGGTGGCCCTGATCGAGGCCGCGCAGGAGGCCGAGACCCAGGCGGTGCACGTCACCACGCAGGCGCGCGCCGAGCGCGAGGCAGCGCAGATGCAGGCCACCGCCATCGTCGAACTGGCCGAGGCCGCACGCAAGAAGGGCCTGGCCGAAGCCGAGGCGCAGCGCGCGCTCAACGACGCCATCAACGCGCTGTCGTCGGACCAGACCAGCCTGAAGTTCAAGCTGGCGCTGCTGCAGGCGCTGCCGGGCGTGATCCAGCAGAGCGTGGAGCCGATGAAGGCGATCGATGGCATCAAGATCATCCAGGTCGACGGCCTCAACCGCGGCGGCGCGGCGCCAGCCGGCGGCGCAGGCAACGGTGGCGGCAATGGAAATGGCAACGGCAATCTCGCGGAGCAGGCGATGTCCGCCGCGCTGTCCTACCGCGCACATGCGCCGCTGATCGATTCGTTGCTCAAGGAAGTGGGCTTGGCCGGCGGCTCGCTGCAGGGCCTGGTTCCCAGCCTCGCGGCCGCGCAAGCGGCATCGCACACGGACGACGCGCAGGTCTTGCCGCTGAAGCACGCCAGCCATGCCGCCAACGCGCCGGAGATCGAACCGGGAAGCAACGCCAGCAACTGACGGCTGGCCGACCGGCGAATAGGCTAATGGGCTAATGGGCTAATGGGCTAATGGACTAATGGGCTAATGGGCTAAGAGGTTAAGAGGCTTACCGGCCAAGCGAGAGGCCGCATGCATTCACTGCATGCGGCCCTTTTTTCCATTGCGGCTTAATCCAGTTTCGCGCCCGACTCCGCCACCAGCGTCTTCCACACCGGCCATTCCCGCGCAAAGATGGCTTGCGACTGGGCAGGCGTGCTGCCCACCGGGCGCAGGCCCAGCGCGGCGAAACGCGCCTGCATGTCCGGCGCCTGGATCAGCGCGCGCACCTCTTCATCCAGCTTCGCCACCACCGGCGCGGGCGTGCCGACCGGCGCCAGCAACCCAATCCAGCCCAACACCTTGAACGCGTTGTCGTCCATGCCCGCCTCGGCGAAGGTCGGCAGGTCCGGCAGCACCGGGCTGCGCTGCGTGCCCGTCACCGCGATGGCCTTGAGCTTGCCGCTCTGGATGTAAGGCTTGGCCGACAGCACGCTGGCCACGGCCCACTGCACCTGGCCGCCAAGCAGGTCCTGCAGCATGGGGGCCTCGCCCTTGTACGGCACGTGCACCATATCGCCATGCGTGACCTTGCTGAAATACGCGCCGGCGAGGTGCGGATACGAGCCGACACCCCAGGAGGCATAGCTGACCTTTCCCTTGTGAGCGCGGCCGTAGTCGGCCAACTCCTTGACTGACTTGACCGGCAGCGATGGCGTGGTGACCAGCACCAGCGGCGCATCGGCGATCACGTTGACCAGCGTCAGGTCCTTGCGCGGATCGTAGGGCAGCCGGTTGTAGAGGAACTGGTTGGTCAGCACGGACTGCGTGATCGTGACCAGCAGCGTGTAGCCGTCCGGCGCCGCCTTGGCCACCGCGTCCGTGCCGATGATGCCGGAGGCGCCGGCCTTGTTGTCCACGATGATGGGCTGGCCGAGCTTCTTGCTCAGCTTCTCGCCCAGCGCGCGCGCCACGATATCGCTGCCGCCGCCGGCTGCATAGGGCACCACCACGCGCACCGGCTTGGCCGGGTAAGCATCAGCCATGGCGTGGGAAGTCATCAGGGAAGTGCCGCCAAGGGCAAGCGCAAGCAAAGCGCGTCGAACCATGCCTAGTCTCCAGAAATCTTCTTTTATTGGTCGGGACATGCTTACCGACTTGAGAAAATACGTCCAATGCAATATTTTTCAGTTTTCCATGCATAAAAAACAAAATCATGGGCCTGCGCCGCCTGCATCATTTCGTCACCCTGATCGAGCAAGGCAGCTTTGCCCGCGCCGCCACCGCGCTGCACCTGTCGCAACCGGCGCTCTCGCGCAGCATCCAAGGCCTGGAAGACGAGTTCGGCAGCCAGCTGCTGGACCGCAGCTACGGCAAGGCGCGCCCCACGGCCTCCGGCAGCATCGTGCTGGAGCGGGCGCGCCGCATGCTGCGCGAAGGCCGCGAGCTGCGGCGCGACCTGGAACTGCTGCGCGACGTGGAGATGGGCGAAGTGAGCGTAGGCTTTGGCCCGTTTGCCGCGGCCATCCTGATGGAGCCCGTGCTGACGGCGCTGCTGGCGCGCTATCCCAAGCTGCGAATCGACATCGAGATCGCGGACACGCCTTCGATGGTGCAAAAGCTCAAGGCCGAGCAGCTGGATTTTTTTGTGGGCGAGAGCCAGAGCCTGAAGGATGAAGCGCAGTTGCGGATCGACCGCCTGCGCTCGCTGGAGACCAGCTTCTTCGTGCGCAGCGGCCATGCGCTGGCCGCGCGCGGGGCGGCCGCGCTGACCGGCCTGCTGGCGTTTCCCGTGGCCGGCCCGCGCATCCCGGCGCGGGTGGCGGACTTCTTTCGCGAGCGCATCCGCGCGGAGGCTGGCGAGGGCGCGCGCGAGTTGCTCACGGTGACCTGCGACGACATGCACACGCTGCGCACGCTGATCCTCAACACCGACGCCATCGGCCTGGTGCCCAGGGCCATGATGACCGCGGAGCAAGCCAGCGGCGCGCTCGTGGCCCTGCAGGTCACGCCGCCAATCGATCTCAAGGCCGCGTATGGGCTGGTCTCGCTCGCCGGGCGCTCGCTGTCGCCGGCGGCGCAGGCGCTGGTCGGCCTGGTTCACCAGATCCTGCCGGGGCCGCCCGCGATGCACGACAAGCTGCCTCTGCCCGGCCTGTCCGACTTGCCCGCCTCGTAGCCGCCCAAAGCGGAGCAAAAAAGAATAAGGGCCGGACACCCCGTGTGTCCGGCCCTTCTCCACTACCGATCCAATCCTGGCCGGCAACGTTCGATGGCACCCGCCAGACTCAGTCGCTCTTGATGCCGTTGTCCTGGATCACCTTGCCCCACTTCTTGTAGTCGTTGCGCATGCGCGATGCCAGTTGTTCCGGCGGCTGGTAGGCAGCGACCGTGCCCGCGCCGAGCATCTTTTCCTGCACCACGGGATCGGCCAGCGCCGCCTTCAGCTCGGCCGACAACCTGGCGATCACATCCTTGGGCGTGCCGGCGGGGGCCAGCAGGCCGCCCCAGGCGGTGGCCTCGAAACCGGGGAATCCCTGCTCCGCCACCGTCTTCACATCGGGCGTGAAGCTCACGCGCTTGGCCGAGCCCACGGCGATGGGACGCAGCTTGCCGGCCTTGATGTGCGGCAGCGCCGCGATCATGTCGGAGAACATCATCGGCACCTGGCCGGCCAGCAGATCGGAGATCGCCGGCGCGCTGCCTTTGTAGGGCACGTGCTGCACGTCGAAATGCCCAGTGCTCTTGAGTAGTTCGGTGGACAGATGGCCAAAGCTGCCATTGCCGGCGCTGGTGTAGTTGAGCGCGCCAGGCTTGGCCTTGGCGCGGGCGATGTATTGCTGCAGGTCGGTCACGTCGGGCATGGCCTGCGGGTTGACCACCATGACAATGGGCAGGTCGTAGGCGGAACCGATCGGCGTGAAATCCTTGAAGATGTCGTAGCCCTTGCGGCTGATCAGGTGCGGCGCCAGCAGCGTGGGCGTGGCCAGCACCATCAGCGTGTAGCCATCCGGCGCGCTCTTGGCGACGGCTTCCGCGCCGATCGTGCCGGAAGCGCCTGGCCGGTTGTCCACCACCACCGTCTGCTTGAGCGATTCGCCCATCTTCTGGCCGATGATGCGCGCGGCGGTATCGGTCGGGCCGCCCGGCGGGAACGGCACCACCAGGCGGATTGGCTTGGACGGATAGGCTTGCGCGAAGGCCTGCGGCGCGCACAGCGGCAGCGAAACGCCCAGGATGGCCGCACCCAGGCGGCGCGAGAAAATACGACGGCTTGTCTTCTGCATGATGAGTATGAAACGTAATCCAGCAATGACGCGTGCCGGCTTGACAGCCCGCGCGCGCGTCGGCGATCCAGCAACACTAACGGGAAAGACAGGACAAAGCTTCGATGGCCTCCTCCATGACCGGTCATGGCCGGTCGTTTGTTATCGGGCGGCGGCGCGGCGCGCCTCAGAGCTTCAGAGCTTCAATGGACCTGAGCGGAACAATCGCGCATCCATGGTGCGCAGGTCGGGCGCCACGGTGACCGCGGTGGCGCACTGGTCCAGCACATCGCGCTGCAGGTCGATGCCCGGCGCGATCTCGATCAGGGTCAGGTGCTCCGCGCCGATGGCGTCGGGGCGCATCTCAAAGACCGCACGCTCGGTGATGTAGAGCACGGGGATGCCGAGCGAAGCCACATAAGGGCCGTTGAAACTCAGGTGCGAGACCTGCGGCACGATCTTTTTCACGCGGCCTTCGCGCGCGATGCGCAGGGCGCCGTTCTCGGCGCGCACCTCCAGGCCACCGGCGGTGAGCGTGCCGACGAAGACCACGGCCTTGGCGCTCTGCGTGATGTTGATAAAGCCGCCGACGCCGGCGATCAGCGCTTCAGCGCCTTCGCCAAACTTGCTGACGTTGACGTTGCCGTGCCCGTCCAGCTCGGCCAGCCCGAGGATGGCGAGATCGATGCCGCCGCCCTCATAGAAATCGAACTGCGCCGGCTGGTCGACGATCGCTTCCGGATAGGCGGATGCGCCAAAGCTGAGGCCATCCGCGGGCGTGCCGCCGATCGGGCCGGCTTCCACCGTGAGCGTGAAGCCGTCAACGCCGGCCTCCACCGCCAGCATGCCGACGGCGGCGGGCATGCCAACCCCGAGGTTGACCACGCGCGGCTGCCTGCGCGCCAGCTCCAGCACCGCGCGCCGCTGCACGATGGTGCGGGCATCAAGCACCGGGGGCACTGCCGGCACCGCTGGCGCCGGTGCGCTGGTGACGTTGACAGTGCCGGCAGCTTCTCCTTGCCACGGCGTCACGTAGGCCGGATTGAACTGCTCCGCGAACGTCATCTGGTGATGCGCCGGGTTCTCGCTCACCACCACGTAGTCGACCAGGATGCCGGGCACGTGGATGGCCTGCAGGTTGTCGTGGTGATCCACCAGCGACTCCACCTGCGCGATCACGATACCGCCGGAGTTGTGCGCCGCCTGCGCCATCGCCAGCAGTTCGTGGTGAAAGGCCTCGCGGTGCGTGCTCAGGTTGCCGCGCGTATCGGCGGCGGTGCAGCGGATCAGCGCGCAGTGGATCGGGAAGCTCGGATAGAACAGGTATTCGTCACCGCGAAAATCGACCGCCTCGACCCAGTTCGCGCGGCCCTCGGCAATTGCCGCCTGCGCGCTGCGGTTGATGGCGCCACCGTGGTAGCGGCTGTCCTGCGCGGTGCGCGGATCCACGAACGTGTGCAGGCCGATCTTGGTCAGCACGCCGGGCTTGCCGCCGGCGATGGCACGGTACAGGTGGGTCAGCACGCCCTGCGGCAGGTTGTAGCCCTCGCACGCCTCGGCCATGGCAAGCGAGGCCAGGCGCGTGGCGGAGCGCCAGTGCCCGCCCACGATGCGCCCGGTCATGCCCGCGTTGCCGAAGTGGTTCACGCCGCGCGCGCCGCGGTCGCCCTGCCCCGCCGAATACACCAGCGTCAGGTCGCGCGGCATGCCGGCGTCCAGGAAACGGCGCTCGAGTGCGTCCGTTACCGCCTCGGCATGGCCGGCGCCCACGAAACCGGCGCTGGCCACGGTCCACCGGGATTGCACGAGCGCAGCCGCCTGCTGCGCGCTGATGACCTTCATGGCTGTCTCCATCGTGTTCTTCTCGGCGCGGCGTGCGGCGTGCTGCCTGCACGCATTGCGCCGGACCGCACTCCGCGCTGCACACCACATATTCCGCGAACATTTGTTCGCAAAACACCTATCATACGTAGTCATGCCGACATCGCGCAAGTGCGTTCAGCGCACTAAAATCACCCTGTTTCCGTCTCCTCACGCTATGAACAGCCCCGACACGCCCCTGGCCAACCCGCAGAAAAAGGAAGAACTGCTCGATTCGCTGACCAATGGCCTGGCGCTGCTGCGCCTGTTCGCCTCCGGCGCGGGGAGCCTCACCATGCAGGACGTGGCGGAACAGCTCGACGTGACCCGCGCCGCGGCGCGGCGGCTGCTGCTGACCCTGCAACACAATGGCTATGTCGCGCAGGACGGCCGGGACTTTTCCATCACCCCGCGCGTGATGGACCTGGGCTACGCGTACTTTGCATCGATGAACCTGCCGCAACTGGCCGCGCCCTACCTCAAGGCGCTCTCCGAGCAGACGGGGGAAACCTGCTCGCTGGGCGTGCTGGACGGTGAATCGGTGGCGCTGGTGGCGCGCGAAGAGCCACCGCAGATCCTGCGCGTCGACATGGGCGTGGGGCGGCGCATGCCGGCCTACGCCCACTCGCTCGGCCGCGTGCTGCTGGCCGGGCTGGACGACAAGGCGCTCGAGGCTTACCTTGCCACCGCGCAGCTACGCAAGCTCACCCCGTTCACGGTCAGCTCGCGCACGGCACTGGCGCGCACGCTCAAGCAAGTGCGCGGCGACGGCTACTGCACGCTGATCAGCGAACTGGTGGACGGCTTCGCCGGCATCTCGGTGCCGGTGCGCGCCGAGTCCGGCAAGGTGGTGGCGGGACTGGGCCTGAGCATGGTGCTGGGCAGCCGTGGCGCGGCGCACCTGGAGCAGCACTACCTGCCGGCGCTCAAGCACGCCGCGGGTGAGCTTGAGGCGCTGCTGCGCCGGCGTTGAGGGCATCGGCGCCCGGGCGGCGCATCAGCAATGCACAACCAGGGCGGGACGCCTAGAATGGGAAACGGGTCAAGGCCGGCACGCACCGCACTTGAAAGCATCACCGCATGACTATCAGACCGCTCGACTGGGCGCGTGACGGCGCCGGCATCCTCAAGCTCGACACCACCTACGAGACCGATCGCATCTACGCGGTCAAAAGCGGCCCGCTGGGCATCTGGCTCGTGGAGCAGGTGCTGGGCCAGCCCGTGCTCAACCACTACGACCCGTCCGGCTTCGAGCAGGATTGCGCCAAGGCCGACCACGCGCTGGTGTTCGAGAGCGCAAGCGGCGACATCGGCGGCTTTGCCGCCGTCAGGCTCGAAGCCTGGAACCGGTCCGCGCTGCTGAGCGCCATCATCGTCGCGCCCGCGTTCCGCGGCACCGGCATCGGCCGCGTGCTGCTGGGGGAAATCAACCGCCTGCTGCTAGCAACGCCGGCCCGCTGCCTGCGCGCCGAAACGCAAAACACCAACTACCCGGCCATCGGCTTTTACCGCGCGCTGGGATTCTCGCTGTGCGGGCTGGACTGGGACCTCTATGACCCTGACACCGCCGGCACCGAGACCGCGCTGATCTTCACGCGGCCGGTGGTGCGCAAGTCTGGCTAGCCATCCGCTAGCCGGCTCCCTCCTGCGCATGGCAAAAGCCGATCCATGCATGCAGCACGCCAGCATGCGCGAAGGAGCCAACGCCGAACAGCACGGCAATCGCCGCGCTCCACGGCGCCGTCGCCACCACGGGCGCGGCCGCGTCGACCGTGCCCGCCATCGGCGCCACCATCTCCGGCAGCACGCCCGTGCCCCAGCCCAGGACCAGGAACATGGCGCAGCCCGCCGACATGCCGGCGCACGAATACCGCAGCGCCAGTGCCACGCGTCCGGTGAAGGCGGCATGCCGGTGCAGGTGGTTGATGCGCAGGATCGCCACGGCATTGGCTGCCGCCACGATCCCCATCAGCGACGGCCAGAAGAACGGATGATCGCTGCGCGCGTCCCGCATCAGCAGCACGCCGATGGTGAGGAAGGTAGGCGCAGCCAAGGTCGCCACGCTCCATGACAACACTTGCCACGCCCACCACGGGTGGCGCCATTGCAGCCGGCGCGCGCGCGGGAACGCCCCCGCCAGGCGCTCAGCGCTGGAGATTGCGGCGCTCCGTGGCGCTCAGCTGGCTGAGCTGCGACTCGCTCAGCTCCATCTGGCCCAGCACCTGCACCACCCCGTTGGGGTCGTAGCTGGCCGGCGCCACCTTGACGCCTTCCCTCGCCTTGGGCGCTGCCTCATCCGCATCCGTGCCAAAGCCGAGCACGCGCACCGTGAAGATCGACGGCAAGCCCTGGCGCGCCGCCGTGCGCTCGCGCTGCAGCGCGTCCTGCGCCGCGCCCACCGCCTGCGAAGCCGCCGCGCTGGCGTTGGTCAGCGCGCCAACGTTCACCGCGGCCAGCACGGGGATGCCGGTGGCCTTGCCCTGCACCTGGATGTTCTCGGCGTTGACCACGTGCAGCGCGCCAATGTTGATGTTGCCAGACACGCGGATGCCGGCTTCGCCCGCGTCGATGGTGCCCAGCGGCGCGATCAGGTCGATGTCGCCCGGCGGTACCTCGGGAACCGGGTTGAGCGTGGCGATGCCCGCGCCGGTGTTCGGCGTGGTGGGCGACAGCGTGACCAGGCCGATGCCGTCGTACACACGCCGCTGCGGCGTGTAGACCACGGTGGACTTGGAGCCGCGCCCGGCGTTGATGTCGCCCTGCGCCGACCACGCCAGGATGTTGCCGCCAAAGGTGGTGAAAATGCGGCTCTGCCCCAGCAGGATGCTGTCCCTGGCGTAGATCTGGACCTCGCCGGCGCCCTGCGTCAGCACGCCCGAGCCCTCGCCCGGGACGAAACCGCCATCCACGCCGACCAGCGTGCGCCCGCCTGGCGTCATGATGTCGATGTCGCCGCCGAAGTCCGTATGGATGCCGGCGTCCAGCAGGTCGTACACACCCACGTTGTATGGGTTGCCGGCCGCCTTGTACTCGTCGCGCCGCAGGTAGGTGACGCCCTTGAGCGGCCGCTTGGTGGCTTGCGCCCCGGAGACCGGGGCGTAGTAGTTGGCGCTGCTGAACATGGTCAGGTCGCCCTCGTAGGCAAGCGCGTTGCCCTGCGCGTCATGCGTGGGGAACAGCGTGGCGATGGCCTCGCGGCCGCGCAGGTAGCTGCCTTCGCGCGGGCCACCCGCCTGGTTGTACTCGCGCCCGGCGGCCTTGAGCTCGGCGTAGTACACGTTGCGCAGGTAGGCCCGCTGCTGCTCGGCCGGCAACGCGGCGAAGAACTGCCGCGCGTCCATGCTGGCCGCGTCGAAGTGCAGGCCCAGGCCGTTATGCCCGCCAAAGCGGCCACTCAGCCAGTTGACCACGTGCAGCTGGCCGGCCAGCCCGTACTCGCGCCGCAGGTCGCGGTTGGGGGCGGCCGCGCCGGCCGCCAAGGCTTGCTGGCGCGTGCTGTCAAGCTCCGCCTGCTTGCTTTGCAGGTAGGCCGGCGCGCCGGCCTCGTCGCCCGCGTAGCCGAACTGGGCGCGCAGCCAGTCAGCCAGCTTCAGCTCGCCGCTGTAGATGGCCACCACCTTGCCCGGCTGGTCGGCAAGCGCGCGGCCCGCGTCTGCCTGGTTGGCGGGATCCAGGTAGCGCCTGGCGAAGGCGTTGAAGTCCAGCCCGTTGCGGCCCACACCCGCCGCCACCGCAATGCTGGCGCCGCTGCCGCGGTCGCCCGGGGTCACGTTGGCCACCGGCCCGATGCTCTTGAGCTCGGCCCGGTCGGCCATGTACAGGTCGCGCCCGGCGGTGACTTCCAGCAGGCCGGGACCGGCCACGTAGAAGTTGCTCATGCGGATATCGCGGCCCGCGGAGACCACGGACACATCGTCCGCGTTGTTATGCACGATCAGGTTGCCACGCGCGCTGGCATTCAGGACCGGGACGGGCTTCTCGGCAAAGGTGCCGTCGCCGCGGCGAGGAGGAAGGTACCAGCCGTGGCCATCGGCGGGCACGTCTTCGGCCTCGCCCAGCGCTGTGCCCGCGTTGACAAGGTCGCGCCCCGCGCGGATCGCCACCGGTCCGCTGCCTTCATACCAGTTACCGAACGTGAGGGCCGAACCGACGCCATTGGCACGGGAAATGATCGACCCCGTGCGCAGGCCGACGATATCGCCATCGACCGCATAGAAGCGCGCCGGCTGGCTGCCGGGGACCGCGTAGCCCGAGGCCGTGGGTGGCGTGAAACTGAACAACGGGTAGGCCTGGTATGTAACTGCGCCGCCGTTGTTCGCCAGGAACACGCTGGCTGCCAGCCCGTCCGGGCTGATATTGCTCAGCTTCAGCGTGCCGTAGATGATCTTCACCGTGCTGCCGCTGAAAGCGGCGTTGAACGGATTTGGCAGGGCAGTGGGATCGGCGCCCGACTGCGTGATCCCGTAGCCCCCGGCGTAGATCGAGTCGGCGGCCAGCAGCTCCAGCTGGCCCGCGCCCATGCGGGCGTATTGCGGCCCCACCGGCGACGGGGCCAGCATCAGCGTGGTGCTGGACTGGACCGGCCGGTTCGTTCCATCGATGGCGCCGGTGCTGGAATTGCCGTAGTAGAGACTGCCGCTGGCCGCCACCGCGCGCAGCACCGACGGCATCATGAAACGCCCGTCGGTCGCCGTATGGTTGCCGGAATAGCCATTGTCCGCCGCCGCGGTGGACGGCGTCAGATTACCGCCCGCGCTGAACAGGTCGATGGCGGTGCCCGGCGTCCACAGCGAGAACCAGGTCCAGCCGTCGCCGGTGTAGCTGGCGCCGTTGGCCCGGAACGGCGTGCCGTTGTTGACCAGCGCCACACGCCCCGGGTCGCCCACGCCGCCGAGCACCAGGTCGCCGCGCGCGTCGATGCGCACGCCGGCATCGCCGGGTACCAGCACCGGCCCGCCGCCGGCGATGGAGGACGTGGCCTTGTACACGTCGTAGGCACGCGATTCGGCGGGATCCGCGCGGTCGAAACGCAGCTCGATGCCGCCCACCGAACCGGCCTCCATGCGCAACGCCCCGCGCAGGTTGACGAAGGTGCTGTTGATATCGCTATATACCCCCGAGTAGCGGGTGGCCGGCGTGACGTCACCTGTCTGCGAGGAGAAGGCGCGCACTTCCGCCACGGGGTTGAGCCCTCCGCCGATGCGGATGTCGAGGTCGCCGCCGCCGGTCAGGGTGAGCTGCTTGCCATCGGCCGAAACGCGGCCCGTGCTGGCCACCGCCAGGTTCAAGCCCTGGCTGCGGGACACAAAGCTGCCGGATGCGGTCATGCGCGACGACAGCATGCCGGCGTCGCCGCCGGCCTCCAGCACCAGGTTGCCGCCGCCCAGCGTGCCGATGCCGGTGAACCCGACCAGGAACGGCGCGCTCGCGAACAAGTCGTAGCCTTCCGTCGGGCCGGCCACATAGCTGCCGAAGTTGACCCACCAGGCGGTGGGCACGCCTTCGCTGCCTGTCACGGCGCTGCCGGTGCCCTGGCGCCACAGCCAGTTGCCAACGGCGGTGGAGCCGACGTGGGCGCGTAGGGCGCCGATCGCGTCGGTCCGGGACTGGTTGCCTCTGACGCCGATCAGGTCACCCTTCACGTCGCCCTGGGCGCGTACCAGCACATTGCCGCCGTGCTCCGGGTACCAGGCGCGGTACAGGCTCTGGCTGCCGCCATCGATATACGGCGCAAACGTCGTGCCATCCGGGCCCAGCAGCGTGCCGTCGAAGGCAGTGGCGCGTGGCAGGTTGTACGCCGCGCCCACGCCGGCGGACTGCGTACCGGCGGTGTAGACGCCGAACGGCGAGGTCATGGTGAAGTCACCGCCCGAGATCAGGTCCAGGTCACCGGTGCCGGTGCGCAGCACGCTGAAGAGCTGCTGCCGGGCTGGCTGCAGCTGCGTCCTGTACACCGGGGGCGTGCCGTCCTTGACCTTGACGACCAGCAAGCCATACCCCAGGTCGTTGAGGTTCTTGACCTCTTGCTCGCCGCCCCATTGGTCCAGGTCGATCGGCGTGCCGGGCTCGATGCCGATAACTTCCAGCGAATCCCCCGCCCACACGTATTCGCCCGGCAAGCCGGTGCCCGGCAACAAGACGTTCGTCGAGACCAGGCCGTAGTGGGTGTCGGCCAGCAGCATGGACGTCTGCTTGCCGTGCGTCTGCAAGGCGCGCGTGTCCGCGGCCTGCGTGTCGGCGCCACTCACCAGCCGCACCGACCACGATTGCGAGCCCTCGGGCAGCATCGGCGCCAGCGCCCAGTTGCGGCCCTGGTTGCCGCTGGCGTCCCCTGGGCGCAGCGACACCATGACCGCGTCGTCCGGCAGCTTGACCACCGTTTCGCTCGGGATCACCGCGCCCTTGCGCAAGGCAAGTGCGTTCGCCAGGTAGACCCCTGGCGCGGTCTCCACGCTCGTGCCGGTCTGCGGCAGCGGCACGCCGGCAGGCCAGGTCATGGCCGCTACGCTGGCTCCGCCGGCAAGCCGGTTGCCGGCATCGAGCTGCATGCCGCTGGCCAGCGTCAGCGGCTGCGACAGCACCGTACCCGCCGCTTGCACGACATTGCCTTGCGCATCGCGCACCGCGCCGCCCAGTATCGTACCGGCTGGCAGCACCAGGTCCGCCGCCAGCGTGGCGCGCGCGGGCAGCACCGTGCCGGGACGCAGGCTCACCGCCTTGATCGGCAGGTCGTAGTTGAGCGTGCGGCCGGACAGGAAGAAGGTGTCTTCCGCCAGCGTGACCAGCTGGCCCTGCGGGATGACGACATCGCCGCCCCAGGGCACCCTGCCCTTGACCAGCACCCAGCCCTGATCGTCGGGGGTGACCGGCAGCGCCGAGGCGTCGAAGCCATCGGTCAGGCTGCCGTAGACATTCAGGTTGCCGCCCGCGCGCAGCACCAGCGCGCCGGCTTCGCCGGAGCCATAGACGCCGGTCTGCTGCGTGCGCGGGTTGACGCTGGCATAGCGGTAGCGCGACAGATCGATGTCGCCGTCGATGTGCAGGTCGCCATCCGGCGTGGCGCTGACGATCTCCACGCCCGGGCGCAGGTGGAAAGCATCCGCATAGGCGCGCAGGCCGGCGAGCTTGCGGTTCATCAGGTCGCCGTTGGCCAGTGCATTGCCCATGAACACCAGGCTATCTGCGTGCTTGGCGTCCAGGTAGGCCTGGTTGATGACCTGGTAGGGACGGCCGTCGGCCATCGGATCGGTGCCCCAGGCCGCGTCCTTGTAAGACCAGAAGCCGTTGACCGCGATGGAGCGCGCGCCGTCGATGCGCAGCGCGCCGCTGGCGTCGATATCGATATCGTTGCCGGTGGCGCCGCCCAGGCGCGGGGCATTGAGCTCGACCGTGCCGAGCGACTGTGCACCTGCGCCGGTGCCGGCGCGCAGGTCCATGCGCGCGCCGCGCTCCAGCGTGAGCCGGCCCGTGCCGGCGTTGATCTCGATGGTGGCGCGGTTGGGCGCTTCGATGACCTGGCCGTAGCTGTCCACGCGCAGCACCGTGCCGTGCGCGTCGAGCAGTGCGCCGCCGCCGATGGTGACGCCGTTGCGCGCGGCCAGGCGGATGCTGCCGACCTGCTCGCCGCTGGCGTCGATGGCGCCGGTCACGGTGAGCTTGCCGCCGTCCACCGACACGCTGACCTCGCGTGCCTTGAGCTCGTCGCCGATGGCCAGGTCGCCCTGCTTGAGCTGGAAGCTGCGGATGCCGGATAGCTTGCCGTCGTTGAGGCGCTGGTTCAGTCCCGTGAAATCGGCGATATGCTGCGCGCGGATGTCCGCGCCGCCGGCAGCAAACGGCACCAGTGTGCCGCCGGCATCGTAGTGGCCGCTGCTGCCGCCCAGCACGCTGCCGCGCAGGTCGATGGTGCCCGCGCCCGCGCCCAGCGCGAGCACGGTGAGCTTGCCCGCGCGGTTCTCCTTGGCGGAAACGTCGATCAGCGCGCCTGCCGCCTGGCGCACGTCGCCGGCGCGGCTTTCCAGCACCACGTCGCCGCCCCAGCTGTACTTGCTGACGTCATAGAAATCGAGCTTGCGCCCGGCCAGGTCGAGCCGCGCGCCGTCGCGCAACACCACGTCGCGCTCGGCGGACACGGTGAGCTTGCCACTGGGCAGCACTACCGTGCTATCCAGCGCCACGCTGTTGCCGTTGAGCGAAATCTCCGCGCCCAGGGCCTCGGCCAGGGCCTTGCCGGACAAGGCCGGCGTGGCGGCACCGGCAGGCGCGGTCAAGCGGATGTCACCGCCGGCGGTGATCTTGTTGACCGAGCCCGCCTGGCCGGTCAGCAGCGGCGTGTTGAGATTCAGGTTGCCGCCGCTGTAGGCATAGCCCTTGGTGGCGTCGTCCCAGGCGCCTTGCGACTGGTAGACCGCGAGCGAGCCCTTCTGGTTGGCGGTGATGCGCTCGCTGGCGTTTAGGTCGACCTGAGCGAAGCCCAGCACCATCCGGTCCATGGCGTGGATGGTATCGGGGCGGCTGTTGGGGCCATAGCCGAACTCGATCTGCTTCGCGTCGACCTGCAGGCGGCCGCTGCCCGTGCCGGCGCCGCCGGTTGCCACCAGCCCCGGCGCATTGGTCGCGCCGTTCCACACCAGGATGTCGGTGTGGATGCGGGCCAGCGCATCGGCACTGCCATAGCCCTGGATGGCCGGCGTGCCCAGCACCAGGCGCGCGAGCGAGGACTTGCCGGTGGCCGGGTCGATGGTGGACAGCTCCACCGAATCATAGAAACGCAGCGCGTCGCGCGCGGTCAGCGCCAGGTTCTCCAGCGCCGGCGCGCCGGTGCTGGTGTCGCCCTTCAGGAGCCGGTCCAGCACCTCCTGGTTCAGCGTCAGGCCTGGCGGCAGCGCATTGCGCGCGGCTAGGTCCGCCAGCGTCGCCTGGTTGCCCGCGTTGATTGCGCCGACCGACAACACCAGGTTGCGGGTGCCATAGCGTGCCGCGTCGCGCAGGTTGAAGCTCTGGTCGGTCGAGGCAGCGATGGTGCCTTCGGAATACAGCGGCGTGGTGCCGTGGCAGACAGCCCCCGGGCTGCAGGCCCCGATGTCGATGCGGCCCGCGCCCCGGAGGGGATCCGCGCTGTAGCCGGGAGCCAGCATGTCCAGCCAGCCGTTGGAGACCGCCAGCACGCTGCTGGAGCCCGGGTCGTAGACATAGCCGTTGGTGGAATCCCAGGCCGCCTTGCCCTGCCCCAGCGTATTGATGCCGCCGCCCTGCTCCACGAAGATGCCGCCCGATTTGGTACTGGTCACCAGGTACACCTCGGCGGCCTTCAGCACCGCGCCTTCGCGCAGGAAGATGCTCCACGCCCCGCTATCGAACGTGGCGATGTTGGCGCGTTGCCTGCTGCCGGTGTAGTCGACATAGCGCACTGACGGCAGCCCGCCGATGCCGATGCGCGAGGCGCCGATGGCATTGATATCCGCCGCGTACAGCGAGGTGCCGCTAAAACCCGGCGTCGGCGCCGCGCCGGCGGCCAGGATTTCGTAGCTGGTTTCGCCCATCATCAGCGCACTGCCGCCAAAGCCGCCTGCGGCGGGCGCATACAAGGTGCGCCCCGCAAAGTGCAGGACAGGTTCATCGCCAGGGGCGCGCGGCGCACTCGGCGCGAAGGACAAGCGCAGTGTCTTGGCGTCCCGCTCCAGCTGGACGCGTGGCACGCCCTCGCGTGCGGCCTGGGCCAGCGCGAAATCCGCGTAGCTCATCTCGTTGTATTGCGAATAGCTGCGCAATACGTCGGCAGGCGTCAGGAAGACCTGGGTAGGCACGGCACTGCGGATGCCGGTGTTGGCCACGCCCAGCTGCGCCGAGGCCGCGTACGAGCCATTGCGCATGGCCATGGCGCCACCGGCCGCCAACGTGCCATGGCCAAGCCCGTTGAGCTCGACGCGGAACGCGCCGGGCAACAAGGCGAAGGTGGAAGGCAACAGCGTGTAGGTGCCAGCGGGCAGGCCCGGCACGCCGGCGCCGATGGTGATCTGGCGGCCAATGGCCGGATCGCTGGCCCCTTTCTCGGCCACCACCGGCGCATAGCCGGGCTGCACGCCCGGCACGATCGCATAGACCGGGTTGGTCGACAGGCCCGGCAAGGTGAAGCCGCCGCGGGCGCCGACCTGCACCAGCGGATTCATGCGCGCGTCCACCGAGCCACCGCGCCCGGCGAGGAAGGCCGCGCCGGTGAGCGTGCCGCCACCGCTGAGGTCCAGCACCGCGTCCTGCCGCACGTCGATCGTCTTGCCGGCCAGGGTGATGGCCGGGCCATTACCCACGCCGTTGAACGCCACGTCCTTGCCGTCGTGCAGGTAGCTGAGCCCGTCGAGCGAGCCGCCATAGGGCATGACCAGGCCGTTGGCGCTGATCGAGCTCACGCTGCCCGGCAGCAGGTTCAGGTGCTCCGTCACAGCGCCATAGCCCACCGATCCCAGCTCGAGGTTGCCCAGCGGCGCCCGCACCACGCCACCCTGGTTGATGGTCGGGGCGCGCAAGGTCAGGCGGCCGAAGACGGAATAGGGCATGGCGGGCAGTTCATCGCCCACGCGCTCGATGTTGAGGTGGCGCGCCGGGTCGAATTCGCGCTGGACGTTGCCGTAGTTGTCGAGAAAACTGCGCTGTCCGACCGTCACCGAACCACTGTCGCCCATGCCCGGGTAGATCTGCGCGGCCGCCAGCGTGAGGTTGCCGGGTACGCTCAGCGAGGCGGCGCGGTACATGCGCATGTCGCCGCGGCTGCGCAGGGTCGTTTCGTCGAAGGCACCTCGCTCCACCGTCAGCGATGTGTCAGCGTTGCGTTTAATGACGCCGCGCACGCCGAGCTGCGTGGCTGCCACCAGGTCCAGCAGATCCGCCTCGACTTGCAGCCGGGTGCCTTGCGACACCAGCGGCACGCCCACGGTGTTCACAGTGGGGTTGGGCATGTAGTAGAAGTCGGGCGGAACACGGGTCGTGCCGGCCAGGCGAACATAGGGCGCGGCCAGGCTGACCTGGGTGCCGGCAGCGGCATGCTCCGCCAGCGCGATCGCGCCGGTCGTCAGGCGCAAGCTCTGCCCTACGGCCAGGTTGACGTTGCCATCGAAACTGATCAAGCCGTTGGCCAATAGTGCAACGTTGTCGAACCCACCCGCCCCGATGCGGTCCACGCCAATGCGCCCGGCGCCGTAAGCCAGGGCGGCATCGCGCTCGCCGGGCCGCAGTCCGGCCGCCAGCGCGGTGGTGCCCTGCGTTTGCGCCACCACCAGCTCGCGCGCGGCCCGCACCGCGTCCTCGACGCTGGGGCTCTTCTGGGTATAGTTGTCCACCGGGCCGTAGGCCGGTGTCTCCAGGTTCAGCGCCAGCGTGCCGCCGGCGGCGCCCTGGCCGCCGGCGGCCGCGCGCAGGCTGCCGTCCAGGAACAGGCCGCGCAAGGAACTCAGCGCGATGACGCCACCGTCGCTCGCCACCTGCGTGGCGCCCAGCCCGGGCAGGTCCAGCCGCGCGGAAGCGCCAGAGGCATCGATGCGCGCGCCCGGCCGAACCACGACGAAGGCGTCCGCGGCGTCGATCTGGGTAGCGTCCAGGTTATGGCGCGCACCGATCTCGATCGTGCCACCCTGGCCCACCTTGCCATATACGTTCCCGCGCGCGTCGACAGCGGTGACCGCGCGCCCGGCGGCATCGAGCACGGCGCCGTTGCCGATCCAGATCGACATGGCATCGG
Organism: Cupriavidus sp. GW821-FHT02F09; assembly: GCF_059421605.1. Classification (NCBI taxonomy): domain Bacteria; kingdom Pseudomonadati; phylum Pseudomonadota; class Betaproteobacteria; order Burkholderiales; family Burkholderiaceae; genus Cupriavidus; species Cupriavidus sp. GW821-FHT02F09. The sequence continues at coordinate 230,851 of NZ_JBWKVH010000005.1, read as the reverse complement.
CGATGCCGTTGGGCCGGTCCGCCTGGTTGCCGGTGCCAAGCTTGCCCGGCAGCAATGCGATATTGCCGCCCCAGGCGTTCAGCGTGCCCTCGACGGTGATCTGGCCATTGCCCTGCAGGGTCAGCGCACGGCCCGGATCGACGCTCACGGTGGCGCCCTGCCCGATGACCAGCGGCGCCTGGGTGTAGACAGAACCGGCCGACAATGCCAGGTCGGCGCCGCCGCGCTGGGCCAGCGTGGCCTTGAGCAGGTCTTCCTGCCACAGGGGCGGCAGCCAGCGCTCCAGGACTTGCGCCGGATCGGCGCCGCTTGCCACCGCGTGGCCCGCAGAGGCGTCAAAGCGCAGCACCGGCATCGCTACCGCCACGTTGGCATCCCGGGCGACCTGCACGCCTTGCTGGGCGGCCACGGCGTAGCGCGAGAAGCCGCTCTGGAACACCTCGTTGCCGATCACCAGCAGCGGCTTGACCGCCACCGCGCCCGGCAGCTTCGTGCCGGCCAGCAGCCTGGCGCCCTCGGCGAGCACCACGTCCTTGGGCAACGGCGTGCCGGCCTGCAGGGTGCTATTGAACTCGGGCACGGGGATGCCGTTGGGAAAGACGTCCGCAGGCACCACGTAGCCCGGTGCCAGGTCGCCCGATGAGCCTACCAGCACGGTACCGGCGGGGGCGATGTTGCCGTTGGAATAAAAGCGGCCCTTGTCGTCGATGACCGCGAAGTTCCAGGTCGTGCCGCGCGGCACCAGCCACGGCGCTTGCAGCGTGACCTTGCGCGTCGCGCTGAACAGCGGGTTGCCTTGCATCGCCTGGCCCGGCGCCACGGTGTCCGCCGCGTAGGTGAAATCGCTGGGCAGCACCGTGCCGGCCGGCAGCGTGACCGACTGCGCCAGCGTCAGGTTGACCGATACCGACTGGCCCGCCGGCAACAGGCCGCTGTCGGCCAGCAAGCCGCCGCCGATGGCAATGCCCACGCCGGTATCGATGGTGAGCGTACCCCCGCCCTTGACGCCATAGCCGCGTAGTTCGCCGTTCATCCGCAACGCGCCGGAACCTTTGCCAGCGACGTCGTTCTGGTTGGACAACAGCGTGATATTGCCGCCCCGCCCGCCTTGCACCTTGTTGCCGGCGAGCAGCGCCGCGCCCGACGACACATCCAGCACGCTGCCCGTGCCAAGGGTGACGTCGCCAGTGCTGCTGATGGTGATCGCACCACCGTTGACGTAGGGCAGCCCGCCGATCCGGGTGAAGTCCAGTTCGAGGTTGGACCACAGCCCACGCCCATCCAATGTGACACCTTGCCCCACCGAAACGCCGGGCGTATAGCCCTTGGCCGGTAACGCCGCCACCGGCACATCCAGCCAGGCGCCACCGGCGCTGCTGGTGTACTGATTGATCATGTTGCCCAGCGCGATGCGGCCGCCGCGCGCCGCGAGGTCCGCCCGCACATCCACCTGCGTGGCATGCAGCGCGAGGTCGCCGCCCGCGGCCACTTGCACGGGGGCGCCAACGTCGATGCCGTCCCTGGCGTAGACCTTCAAGGCGCCCAGGCCTAGCCCGTTGATCCACCCGGCATCCAGGCGCAACTTGCCCTTGCGCTCGTCGGGCAGCGCGTCCGTCATGGCCAGGCCATCCGCGATGCCTTGCACGACGTCGATATCCACCTGTTTCACCAGTGCCTGCGGGCTGTCGCGCAGCATGCCGGTCTTGCTGTCGTAGATCGGCGTGAGCTGCCCGACGATCAACTGGCCGGCACGTGGCGCGGCGATCTGCGATTGCTTGTAGCCGTCCAGGCTGCCATCCCGCGCGTCTCGCTGGCGATCGCCCTGGAATACCGTGGTGTCGATATGGCCTTCGAGCACCGCGGACTGCGTGCCAACAACCACGCGCCCGGCATCGCGCCCGACCGTGTAGCCGTTCTCCAGCCGCTCGCCCGGCGCGATCAGCGGGCTGAGGAAGTATTCCGTGGTGTTCTTGCCCCAGCGCGCGTGCGTGTTCTCGAAGCCGCGATACAGCCCGGTGTAGAGGTTGTCCGCAGGCGCGGTAGCCAGGTTATACAAGCGAGCGTCAGCTCCCCTGAGCCAGGTCTGCTTGATGATGCCGCTCTGCACGTTCAGCGAACCGCCGGAGACGTTGATGCCGGACCCGGCCTGCGTGACCAGCTCGCCGCCGCTGAAGGCCACGGTGCCGCCCTGCGCCGCCCATTCGCCGATGCTGTGGCCGCCGGTGCTCAGGTAGCCGCTGACTTCCAGCAGGCCGCCGCCCGTGTACATGCGCTCGGTGGCATAGCCGTTGGTGCCCGCGGCGACGCGCACCAGGGTGCGGCGGTCGATCCAGATGTTGGCGTTGTTGAGCAGCTTGCTGTCGCGGTTTAGCGGCGCGTCGCGTTGCTCGTTGCCCTGCACGTTGATCATGACGTTGTTGGATTCCATCGCCACGCTGACGCCCACGGCGCCGGCCACGTCGATCGCGGCGCGGTCCGCCACGCGCGTGCGGCGCACGGCGCCCACCATTACCTGGCCGCCGGTGGCGAGCGTCATGGAGTCGGACTGGAAGTCGACGTCGCCGCTGGAATCGATCTTCACCAAAGACTGGTCGCGCCGGTTGTAGGCGCCATCGCTCGGCCGCGCGGAATCCTTGATCAGCGCATCGCGCTGCGCATCCAGGGCGGTTGCGTTGCTGTCGTCGAGCAGGATCGCGCTGACGCTGCCGGGCGCCAGGATCACCCGGCTCTCGGCGTCGCCTACGGCTGTGAGGTGCAGCGTGCCGCGCGTGTTGACCGAGGTGCTGGCAAGCGCCACGCCGGACTGCTCCACGCTGCGGCCAACCAGCGTGATGTCGCCGGTCGCCGCCTGGAGAAAGCCGCTATTGCTCACGCGGCCTGCCAGGCTGCCGGCGTTGCGCTGCACGCTGACCTCGTTGCCGCGCGTGCTCGAATCCTGGTTGGCGTCGGTGCCAACGCCCTTGCGGATGATGAAGCTGTCGCCGGCGGCCAGCGTGACCTGCCCGCCAGGCGTGGAGATGGAACCGTGGTTGTGCGCTTCGCGCCCGGCCAGGAGTACATAGCCGCCACCTTCGGTCACCGACTGCGGCTTGCGCGTTGCGATGCGCGCGCCGGCCTGGACGATCACGTCGCCCGTGGCATTGCCGTTCGATGACGTGCTCGGGGTGCTGACCAGGTCGTTGGCAAAGGTCGGCACATAGCCGACACCCAGCGCATCGCTGTAAAGACCCTTGCGGAATTGCGAATCCGTCATGCCCGCTGCTGCCGCCACCAGGTTGCGCGTGTCGACCTGGCTGCTGCCCGAGAACAGGATGCCGTTGCGGTTGACGATCATCACCGTGCCGTCTGCCTTGATCTGCCCCTGGATCTGGCTGGGCCGCGCCTGCGGATCGTTGACGCGGTTGAGCACCGACCAGCTCGGCTGCTGGTCGAACTGCACCGTCGTGTTGCGGCCGACGTTGAAGGTCTCCCAGTTCAGGATGGCCTTGTCCGCGGTCTGCCGGACGGTAACCTGCGTCCTGCCATCGACGACCTTCTGCCCGGTTTCCTTGTCCAGCGGCCTCGCATTGATCCAGCCCGCGGTGAGGCTGTTGGTATCGACCTTCAGGCCGCCTTCGGCCAGGCCATCGGGCACCGACGCATCGTTCATCGCAGCCTGCCGCGCAGCGGCCTGCGCGGCCTGCATGGCAGCGATGCCGCGCGCCGCCACGTTGAGGTTGTCGATGGAGCGTTGCAGTTGTTCGTTAGCGCGTTGCTGCTGCGCCTGCGGGTTGGTCAGCGATGCTGCGGGCTGGCCATTGGGCAGGCGGCCGGTTGCAGCCGCCGTGTCCTGCATCAGGTTCTTTTGCGCCATCCAGGCGCGGCTGAAGGCTTGTTGCGCATGCGCGCTGTGCATGCTGCCACCGGCTGCCACGAGCAACGCGATGGCGTGGGCCAGGGGTCGGATCGTGAGTACCGTTCTGCTGAATCGCGTTGTCTGTCGCGAGGGCATCTTCTTGTAGTGAACGCGCATGTTCATTCTGGCTTCCATTCCCGTCTAGCTCATTCGGCGTGGCCCGCTCGCCCGGCATTGCCTGGCATTGCTTGGCGAACAGGCACTGCGATCATGTCCATCGATGGCAAGCGCCGTCGATGCTCCTGGGATCTAGACCGTTGGGCGCGGGGGAATCGGCAAGGTTTTATTTGAAGATTTCGTGACAGGGGGATAGGGGGGGTTATTGGGGGGGTATTGGGCGGCTTCTGGTTGCTGTTGGCGTTTGGGGGCGGGGTTTTATTGCTTCTAGCTGCTGGCGCGGCTGTACGGTATTGGCTGTTTTAGAACGTGTGAGATGTCACTTTTCTTTACTCGTAAAGAAAAGTAACCAAAAGAAAGCGATCCTTGCAGGAGGCTGGCTTGTCGGGGTTGCGCAGCCCGGTGGATTCGTCGTCAGGCCCCGGGTTTTAATGGACTCGTGCCGTTACCGGTTTAAAGGACCACGACCCAGCAAATGACGCTGGTTTCGTGGTGAGGCTGCTCGGTAGAGGCATCCCTGCTCATTCACGCATCTGCCGGTACCGGTCCGAAGCGCCACGATATATCACGCTATGATGGTTTCGTGGTGGGGTGGGCGCGGTGAAGAGATTCTTCGGGCCTATCAAATCGGTGCCACCGCGCCCACGACGGAAACGGGACGCCTGCAACTTCGTGGCCGCCCACACCGCGAGCGACAGACGGCTTCAAATTCGTGGTGGAATCTACCGGTGGGGGCCACCACGAATCCTTGGGCATTGGCTGGGTCGTGATGATCTAAACTGGTAACGGCACGAGTCCATTAGCACCCAGGGCCGTACGACGAAACCATTGGGATTCCCAATGACGCCACGCCAGCCTCCTGCAAGGATCGCTTTCTTTTGGTTACTTTTCTTTACGAGTAAAGAAAAGTGACATCTCACACGTTCTAAAACAGCCAATACCGTACAGCCGCGCCAGCAGCTAGAAGCATTAAAACACCGCCCACCCACGTCAGCAGCAACCAAAAGCCCCCTAAGAAACACCTAACTAAGCAACACAATCCCCCCCGGCAACGACCGCACCTCCAACCCAAGTGAGCGCTGTATCTGCGCAATCGCCTTATCCAGCGACCGAATCTGAAACCGCCCCGTCACATGCCTGCCTGCCGCCCGCTTATCCAACAGCACCACCCTGCCCGGCCGGTAGCGATTGATCTCCTCAACCACCTCATGCAATGGTGTATCGGCAAACCGCAGGTAGCCATCGCGCCACGCCGGCATCCATGTCGGATCGACATGCACGATGCGCCCGAGCGCGGCACTATCGTAGGTGAGTTGCTGCTTGCCGCTCAGCGTCGCGATGCCTGCGCCGTGCGCCACCTGCACGGTCCCCTCGACGCAAGTCACGCATACACCGGCAGGCGTGACCCGCACTTCAAACCGCGCGCTCTGCGCAAACGCGCGCCCCGGCCCGGCGACAACCGCGAACGGCCGCGGCGCGTTCAAGGTATCGACAGCGGCTTCGCCGGCGATCAGGTCGATGCCCTGCACACGCCCCGCGCCGGAGCGCACGGCAATACTGGTGCGCGTATTCAGCTCGACGGTGACATCCTCGGCCAGCGCCAGCCGGCGTTGCTCGCCGGTCGCGGTGCGGTAATCCGCGCGCATCTCCTCCACGGAAGGCCACAGGCCCAGCGGCGGCCGGATGACGGCCACCGTCGCCGCGGCTGCCGCCGCGCTCATGGCGCCGCCGAGAAATGCACGCCGCTGCCAGTTCGGCGCGCGCGGCGTCCCGGCAAAACGCAGGCTGGCCGGGTTGCGGGCCACCACCAGCTGGCTGGCCTCGCCCAGCTGCGCCCATCGCTGCCGTGCCACGGACAAAGCAGCCCGGTTGGCGGGATCGGCCATGCACCAGCGCCGCAGCGCGGCGCCGTCGGCCTGCGTCATCTCGCCCGCCGCCACGCGGCGCACCCAGGCGAGCGCCTGCCGCTCGATCGCGTCGAGCGTGCGTTCCGGTTGTCGCGCAGGAATCATCATTCGTATCATGGCATCAAGCAAGCCGCCACCGTGGTTTGCCCATGGACATAGACAAGACGGTTGGGAAGCAACAGATCGGCATGCTTTTTTTCATCCATGCTTGGGGCTATGGGCCATGCAGTACTCATGGGCCCGCTTGAGCTCCAGGCCGATCAGCCGCGGCGACACGCCGAAGCGCACCGCGGCCTCCTGGTTCGAGAGTTCATCGACCCGCACCGCGAGGAAGATCGCCCGCCGGCGTGGCGGCATGCTTTCGATAAGGCGTGCAACGGCCTCGACCTCGTCACGCGCCGCGACCGTTTGCGCGGGGCCGGGCGCGGGATCGACGATCTCGGCCATGAGCGTCTCCATTTCTTCTGCGCTCATGTAGCGGCGGTCGCGCTGCAGCCGGTCCAGCGCCAGGTTGGTGGCCATGCGCATCAGGTAGGCGGCCGGGCTCTTGACCGGCTCGCCCTCCTCCTTGCGGTCTTCCAGGTGCACCCAGGTATCGTGCAGCGCATCGCTGGCGAGCTCGGCCGAGCCCAGGCGCCATGTCAGGCGGCGCTTGAGGTCGTCGTAGCGTTGCGCAAGCAGCTCGCGCAAGCTGGAGCGGCTGGAGTCGCTCATCTATCGGCTCGCCTGCCGGCCGCAGGGCGGCTGGCACGAGCCGGAGCGGGCCGCCGCGGCGTCACAGCGCACCGGCTTGACCAGCAGCACGAATGCCTTGGCCGGATCCCCGGGCGGCTGGCCCACATCGACGTGCTCCACGGTCTCGATGATGGCCGCATCGCGTGCCTTGTCGCCGGTGGTGTCCAGCAGGCGCACGTGCGCAACGTGGCCGGCCGCGTTGAGCTGCACATAGAGCGCGAGGCGATAGTCCCCGAGCGCGAGTGCGGGCCGCGCGCATAGCGCCTGATAGACCTGCGACTGCACGGCGCCGTCATATTGCCGCGCGGCGCTGGCCGGGGGCTGCGCGACGGCCGTGTCCGCGTAGCGCGGCGCGGGCACCAGCACGAAGGCATCGGCCGCGGCTGCCTGCACGCTCAGCCCCGTGCCCTCGAGCATCTTGCGCAAGGCGTTTTCCGGGCTGAAGGTGCCGTGGACAGCAGTCGAGGTTCGCCCCGCTGCCAGCTCGGAGGAAAAGAAGACGGACAGGCTGGTCTGCGCGTCGTATTGCGCCAACGCTTGCTTGAGCGGCTGGGCCGGCAGGTCGAATGCCATCTCCACCGCGCCGCGGTTGGCGGGCTGCTGGGCGCGGGTCTGCTGGCAGGCGAGGCAGAGGGCCAGGACCGCCATATAGACGACCAGTGCGCGCGCACCGGGGGCTGCGACCAAGCTTGCCATCACTATCCAATGCCATGTGCGTTGAGGAGTCCTTGCCGCATCGAGCGCGTGGCCCAAGTGCATACCCGTGCGCATCGTAGGGATCCAATGTGACGCCGCCGTGAAGGCGTGCCAGCCACTGCCGTGACATGGCTCACTCCTCCTGGCCGGGACCCGCCGGCTGCTGCGTCTCGATCGCGATAAACAACCGCGCGTTGCCACGCTGGACCAGCAGCGCCACCGCGCCGTCCGCCGCGCTGGCCTCGTCGGCCAGCGCCTCGATGCTGTCGACCGGCTGGCCGTTGACGGCGAGAATCACGTCGCCGGCGTTCATGCCGGCGCGCGACGCAGCCGCGTTCACGCGCTGCACCAGCAGGCCACCGTCGATACGCAGCACCTGCCGCTCTTGCGCCCACAGCGGCCTGACCATCATGCCCAGCGGCGCGTGCCCGGGCGCCGCCGTGCGCGCCACCCGTGGCGCGTCGAAGCGATCGGGCCGCACCTCCAGCACGAGCGCGGCGCGGTCCCGCCAGATGCGCAGCGGGACGACAACGCCGGGGGCCAGGTCCGCGATGCAGATCAGCGCATCGGCGGACTGCACGACGTCGCGCGCGCCCACCTGCAGGATCACATCGCCCGGCTTCATGCCGGCCCGGCTGGCGGCCCCGCCGGGCTGCACATAGCTCACCAGCGCGCCCGCAGGCCGGGGCAGGCGGAACGAATCGGCCAGTGCCTGCGAGACCTCCTGCACCGCCACGCCGATACGCCCGCGTGTCACCGCGCCCTGGCGCAGCAACTGGTCCTTGATGCGCATGGCCACATCGATGGGAATGGCGAACGACAAACCCTGATAGCCGCCGCTGCGGCTGTAGATGCGCGAATTGATGCCGATCACCTCACCCTTGAGGTTGAACAGCGGGCCGCCGGAGTTGCCGGGATTGACCGGCACGTCGGTCTGCAGGAAGGGCATGTACTCGGCGCCAGGCAGCACCCTGCCCTTGGCGCTGACGATACCGGCCGTGACCGAGTTACTGAAACCATAGGGTGAGCCGATGGCCAGGGCCCAGCTGCCCACCTCCACGCTCGCGGCGTCGCCGATCTTCACCGTCGGCAAGCCGGTGGCGTCGATCTTGAGCAGGGCGACGTCGGCAACGGCATCCAGCCCGATCAGCCTGGCCTTGAACTCGCGCCGGTCGGTCAGCTTCACGCTGACCAGGGACCCGCGCGCGACCACGTGCGCGTTGGTGAGGATATAGCCGTCGCCGCTAAGGATAAAGCCCGAGCCCAGGCTGGTCTCGTCGACATTGTCCTGGCCCTGCGCACGCCCGCGCAGCGGATCGGGCAACGCCTCGCGGGCCACACCGATGTTGACCACGGCCGGGCCGTTCTCGCGGACCAGCCGCGAGAAATCGGGCGCGGCTCGCCACGCCGCCGCCTGCAGCGGCGCGCATCCGGCCGTGCCTGCCGCCAGCGCGAAAAGCAGCGCCATGGTGGCAAAAGCCAGCGAGCGCCGCGCAAGACCGCCGCGGCGGCCCGGGTCCAAAGCCATCGCCACGTCAGCTCGCTTGCGCGCCATCCAGCCCCAGCTCCAGCACCATGGGCTGGCGCATATCCGGCGGCGGCGGCTCGGGCAACGCCTTCGTCATCAGCACCGCGCGCAGGTCCGCGTCGGCCTGCGGATTGCCCAGCGAGTCGAACTCCATGCGCTCCACACGGCCATTGGGAGCAAGCCACACACGCATCACCAACGACGCGGACGGCTGCGCGCGGGCCTGCATCCAATCCTGCAAACGCAGGGCGCTCGCGTCGGCCGGGTCCCCCAGCCGCGCCTGGAACTCCGTGCTGGCCAGTTGCGCATAGCGCATCCAGTGCTGCGGGAACGGCTGCGCCGGGGCGGCGGCGGAAGACGCCGCGCCCAGGCCCAGGCCCACCAGCCCCAGCGTACGGAGCAAACGCCCCCACATTTTCCGGGGCGCAGCCAGCTTGCGCGCGGCAGGACTGGCCTGCCGGCTTGGCTCAATCGGGGAATGCATCGAAGTTCCTGTCTTTCGTCATGGTGCGTTGGCCACTACGCGGCGGCTGCCTCTTCCTGCGCAGGAGCATCCGCAGTTGCATCCGATGCCGCCGGCTGGAAGTTGCGCAGATGCAGGAAAAACTGGCCCATCATCTGCGTCCACAGCTGCAGCGCCACGGTGAGATAGTCGGGGCCCACGCCGCCGGAGATCACCACGTCCATCTCAAGCACCAGGAATTCGCCGTGCTGCGCGACGCGCGCGAAGCGCTTGGCGCGATGCCAGTCGCCCAGCACACCCTCGGGCAACGCGCCGCCTTGCACCCGCAGCGGACAGCTCAGCGTGAAATCCAGGTACGCATCCGGCGCAGCCGAGTTGCCCCAGAGGACCTGGAAGCCAACGCCGTGGCTGGCGCTGTGCAGGCGCAGCACGCCGTCCTGCTCGATGGCCGTCACGGCGCAGCCGGCGGCCTTGATGGCATCGCAGACCTGCTCCGAAGTCACTGCCATCAGCAGTGCGGGTTGGCTGTCTGCCGAGGTTTCGATCTGGGTTGCGGTGGTGTTCATGGGTATCCTGGTGTTGAAATGATTGGAACTTGGATTGAAACTTGGATTGAAATTTGGATAGGGATTGAGGCTTGCGTGACCGGGCGCCGTGATCCGTGCCTGCATCGTTTTTCTAGTTCGCTTTCTGCAGCCCGGCATCCAGCGCGGCGGTGTCGATGCTGGCCGCGCCTGGCGCCACCAGCTTCTCCATATAGGCCTGCACGAGCTGCTGCTGGCGTTGCTGGCGCATCGCCGCCACCAACTGCGGCTTGATCTCGTCGAGCGTTGCGGTGCGGCCAGCCTGCGTGTCCAGCAGCTTCACCACATGAAAGCCCGCGGCCGATTGCACCGGGTCGCTCACCTGGCCAACCTTGAGCCTGGCAACGGTATCGCGCACTTCCGGCAGCATCTGCGCCAGCGGCAGCGTGCCGACCTCCCCGCCGCGTTCGGCACCGCGGGGATCCTGCGAGCGGCTCTTGGCGAGCGCCGCGAAATCGCCCTGGCGTGCCTGCGTGGCCAGCTTGCGGGCTTCGTCGCGCACCTTGGCCGTGGCCGCGGCATCGCTGCCCTGGGTGGCCAGGAAGATCTGCGCGACGCGGTAAGTGGCGGGCACCTGGAAGTTCGCCTTGCCGTCTTCATAGGCCGCCTTCACCTCGAGCTCGGACGGATAGCCCGCCGGCAACTGCGTGACCGACTCCAGGTAGGTAGAGGCAACGATCCGCGCGGAGATCTCGCGCACGGCGGCATCGACGCGCGCCTTCACCTCGGGTCGTTCCGCCCAGCCCTTGCCCTGTGCCTCGCGCAGCAGCGCTTCACTGGCCAGGCGCTGGCGCAGCCAGCTCTCGATGCCCGCGCGGTTGCTCCTGGCCGCGGCGCGGTCCGCTTCCGGCAGGCCTTGCAGCAGCCGCTCCACGTCATCCTGGCCAACGGTGACCGAGCCGGCGCGCGCCACCACCGGGCCGCTTGCCGGTGCGGGCTCCGCCGCCTGCACCGGCGCTGCGCTCAGCCACGAGGCCAGCAGGACGCCGATGGCCGTGCGCACGGGCGGCAGCATGGACTGGACGTGCGATTTCATTCGAATCATCTGTGTCTTACCTTTTTTCTCTGTGAGCGCGGGCGAACGCTTGCGCGGGCCGGCGGCATCGCCTTGCCCGCGCGCTGGCCCGCGCGCCTCATGACATCGCAGCAACATGACAAAACACTCACGCCCCAGCAACAGCAGGCTCGGCGCCACCGCCATGCACGGTCCGTTGCCGGCTTTGCGCGTCATGGGCGTGGCGCCTCTGCCGCGCCCGTGGCGCTCGTGGTGCTTGTGGCACTTGCGGTGCTCGTGGTGCTCGTGGTGCTCGCCGCAGCCTTGACCTCGGCGGCCGCCTGCGCGGGTGCGTCGGCGGCTGCCGCAGCGCCGGCCGCGAAGCGCCCTTCGTACAGCTTGTCGCCATACTCCTGCGCGATCTGCTCGAACTTCACCCGGCTCTGCGCCGCGAAGGGCTGGCGCGCGATCATCACCGTACCCAGGTCCACCGTCTCGTAGGCGCGCAGGATCTCCTGGCCCACTGCGTAGAGCTTCGCGTTCTTGGCCTCGCACTGTGCCAAGGTGGCGTGCTGCGTCTTGGCCTCCAGGGCCAGGCGCTGGCGGTCCGCCTCGGCCGCGCGTGCGAGCTTGAGCAGTTCGTCATAAGCGTTGCGGTACTGTGCAATCTGCGTGCTGGCCTTCTCGGCAACCGCCTGTGCCTGCTGTTGCGCCTGCTGGTTCCTGTCGCTCAGCCGCTCGCGCTCCTGGCGCTCGGCAGCGAGTTGCGCGCGGGCACGCTCCAGTTCCTTCTTCGCGTCGGCGTCCGCGCCGGATGGCGCGGCGCCGGCATGTGGCGCGCCGGCCTTGAGCGCGGCCAGTTCGTTCTGCGCCTGTTGCAGCTGCGTGGTGGTGATGCGCAACTTGGCGCGCAGGCGCTCTTCCATGGTCTGGGCCGGCTGGGCGTGAGCCGCTGCGCCGGCCATCATGAAGCTGGCGGCGAGCGCCAGCGGACGCCAGGCGCCGCGCAAGCGTGATGTGGATGACACGGTATCCCTCCTAGAAGCGCGTGTTGATCTCGACCTGCAAGATATCGATCGCCAGCGGCGGGCCATAGACCTCCTTGGTCGACGTCCAGCGGCCGGTCACCCACGTGTTCTTGTCGAGCGCGTACGAGCCGCCCACGTAGTAGCCGCGTGCGTTGGTGCCGCCCAGGTGGAAGGTCGAATCGTTGTAGCCGTCCGGCATGGCATCCGGCTCGATGCGCTTGTAGCCAAGCAGCATGTTCCAGTCGCCCTTGGCCAGCGTCACGGGCTTGCCCAGCGTGGCCTGGAACATATAGGCGTTGCCGCCGCTCTTGAAGTCCGCGCGGCTGGTACCGCCGCTGCCGCCGAAGTTATTGACGATGCCGCCGTTTGCGCGCGAGAACATGCCGCCCTCGTCATAGGCCAGGTTGCGGATGTAGTTCGCATCCATGCGCAGGCCGAGGCTGCCCGCCACCTTGGTTTCCCAGCGGAAGTTCAGGTCCAGCAGCTGGAACTTGGACGCCAGGCCCACGTATTGCGGCTGCGGCGTGCCGGCCGGATCCAGCGGATTAAGCGCGATATTGCGCAACAGCATCAGCGTGTTGCCCTTCTGCATGAAGGCCGGGCGTGACCAGTCGGTGCTGCAGCCGTCGGCGCCGGCGTACAACGCGCAAGGCTGCGACACCTGCCCGCTGACGTTGCGGAAGTCGTAGTACGCCAGCGCACCGCGCAGGCGATTGTCGTTGTTGAGCTTCCAGCTCGCGCCGATCTGCGCACCCAGCAGCCATTTCTTCTCGCTGCTCGCCTTGTTCTGGCTGCGGCTGGGGAAGCTGTCGGAGGAATACTCGAGCGGCACCAGGCCGAGTGTGCCGAACAGCGCGACGTCCCGGTTGGGCAACGCCTTGTCGAACTGCGCGGCCAGGCCGTCGAAGTTCAGGTCGTTCGAGAACAGCAGGTCGGACGACACGAACGGGTTGCCGAAGCGCCCGGCCGTGAGGTTGACCCATTCCGCCGGCTTGTACGACAGCCAGCCCTGGTCGAGCCACACGTTCTTCTTGGCCAGGCCGCCGCCCAGGGTCTGGTTGGTGGACACCGGGCTGTCGTCGTTGCCGGTGGCAATGCGGATGCCCGCATGCGTGCTGTCGGAAATATCGGCCAGCACGCCGAACCTGGCGCGGGCACGCAGCAGGCTCACGCGGTTCTGCCGCGTGTTGACCAGCGGCGGCAGCGAGAGATTGGTGTTCGGGTTGACGTCAAAGCCGCTGCCCTGGTTGATGGCCGCCCAGTCGATGGCGATATCGCTGTTGTTGCTGGAGTAGAAGCGCGACTCGTCGCGCACGCGCACGTCCCCTTCGATGCGGATACGCTTGGTCCACTCCGGCGTTTCGTTCGGTGCCGCCCAGCCTTCGGCCTGGGCCTGGGCCATGACCTGACCCTTGACCTCATCGCGGATCTGGTCGCGCACAGTGTCGGAAATATAGGGCACGCGCACGTCGCCCGGCTCCACGCGCAACCCGCCGGCAGCGGCGGCCGGCGCTGCCGACGCCACGCGCGGCGCCTGCTGCTGCGCCATGGCTTCGGTCTGGGCCTGGGCAAGCAAGGCTTCACCGGCATCTTTTTTCAGGGCACCGCTTTGCATCAGGCCACGGATCAGCTTGACCATGGTGCTATCGGCGGGTGCCGCGCCTTGCGCGTAGCCCGCGCCGCTTGCGCCGAGCAGCGCGATCGCCATGGCGGCGGCCAGCGCGTGGGTCTTGCGGGCCGGCTCCGCATGGCGGCGGGAGTGTGCTGGATGGTTCATCGGTTCGTTCACGAGAATGAGGTGGAATAGGTTGGGCATGCGGTGAGACTTGCGGCGGCGGCCTGCTGGCCACGTCACGGCCGACGCCCCTTGATCGACATGCGCATCGGAAAGCGCAGCGATGCCGGCGGCCGTTCGTCGGCCCGGAAATCGCGCACCATGGCCAGCACGGCTTCATCGGTCTGCGCGTTGCCGGTGCTGCGCACCAGTTGCGCACGCGTGGCGCGGCCGTCGGCGTCCAGCCACAGCTCGATGCGGATGTCCTCGAACGCCAGCTGCCGGGTGCGCTGGTCGCGCGCAAAGGCCTGCTGCAAGGCACCCGAGACGTAGCTCGAATAGGACCGGCTGCCCAGCCCGCCGCCACCGCCGGTCATGCCGCCGCCGCGCCCGGCCTGGATGCCAAATGCATCCGTGCCGGCTTGCGCCGCGCCGTCGATCGTGACCGGGTCGCCGAGATCCTTCGACGGGCTTGGGGGTGCGTCGTCCTTCGGCGCTTCCTGCGGGTCCGCCGGCTTGGGCTCGGGCTCGACCACTTCCGGCTTGACCTTCTCCGGCACCGGTTCGGGCGGCTTCTCGGGCTCGGGAGGCGGCGGCGGTGGCGGTGGCAGCACCAGCATCGGCGTGGCCGCCACCTCGCGCTTGGTGCTGGCGGTGTCGGACAGCAAGCGCCAGACCAGCACGGCCAGCCCGATGATGACCAGCGCGCCGATGATCAGCCCGCCCCAGCGGCGCCACAAGGCGATGGCACGCTGCCGGGGCGGAAGAGTTGGATCACGATGTTTCACCCGACTCTCCTCACGCCGGCTTGCCGGTGACGAGGCCGATCTGGTTCAGGTCGATGCGCCTGAGCAGGTCCAGCACCTCCACCACCTTCGCGTACTGCACGGCGGCGTCGCCCCGCACGATCACGGGGAAATCCGGCGTGAGCGCCTTCTCCGTGCGCAAGCGCTCCTCCAGCTCCGGCAGCGTCACCGGATAGGCGTCGAGGAAGACCTGGCCCGCGTTGTCGATCGTGATGGCCTTGGTCTTGGGCTTCTCCAGCGCGACCGACGAACTCGCCTTGGGCAGGTCCACCTTGATGCCCGGGATGCTGGCATTGCTGGTCAGGATGAAAATCACCAGCACCACCAGCAGCACGTCGACGAAGGGCGTGATGTTGATGCCGCCCGTGCGCTTCTTGGTGCCGAACTTGGCTGCGTATGCCATGGCCGCGCGCTCCCCTTAAGCCCGGTGCAGGGCAGCGGGGACGCGACGTCCCTCGCCCTGCTCTTCGGCCAGGCGCGTGGCGAACTCGTCCACGAACACCGCCATGTCGGCGCCGATCGAATCCGAGCGCGAGGCAAGCCAGTTGTAGCCGAACAGCGCGGGAATCGCGACGCCCAACCCGGCGGCGGTACACAGCAAGGCCGCGGCCATGCCCGGCGCCACCGAGTTGATATCCACCGCGCCGGCCATGGCCGCCACGACAAACACCAGCATGATCCCGATCACGGTGCCGAACAGGCCCACATATGGCGCGCCTTCGATGGTGGTCGACAGCCAGTTCATGCGCTTGGCCATGCGCTCGCTCTCGCGCACCATCACGCCATCCATGGCCGCGCGGATCGCGCTGATGGTCGCGTCGGAGACCGCGTTGAGGTCGTAGCCCATCTGATGGCGGCGGTGCAGTTCCTCGACCGCCATTTCATACAAGCGCCACAGCGACGAATCCGCCTTGACGGCCTCGGGTACGCGGTTGCTCTTGGCCAGCTGGTCCAGCGGCGC
Source organism: Cupriavidus sp. GW821-FHT02F09 (assembly GCF_059421605.1). Taxonomy (NCBI): domain Bacteria; kingdom Pseudomonadati; phylum Pseudomonadota; class Betaproteobacteria; order Burkholderiales; family Burkholderiaceae; genus Cupriavidus; species Cupriavidus sp. GW821-FHT02F09. The sequence continues at coordinate 215,363 of NZ_JBWKVH010000005.1, read as the reverse complement.
GCCGGCCGCTTCGCGGAAATGCACCATGAAGGCAGCGTTGGCGCGCGAGGTGGCGCCGTAGCTGCGGCCCTTGCTGATCATGATGGCCCACGACAGCGCCATCATGATGCCGAGCAGGCCCACCACGATCCAGGCGTCCAGCGGCATGGCGGCGAGGATGAAGCCGAAATGGCTCTTTCCGGCCTGTTGCTCGTCCGCGCCGAACACGGCCAGGCGCGATTCGGCACCTTGCGATACGGCGTCGGCGAGGATCAGCGCATCCGGGCGCGCCACCTTGGACAAGCGCACTTCATCGATGGCACCGGTGAACGGGCTCAGCGCGGTCGCTGCGGCCGGCGTGTTGGCCGCCGCCGCGTCGGCACCGAGCGTGGCCGGCGTGTTCAGCGCCGGCAAGGCGGTTGCCAGCGACGCGGCAGGACGTCCGCCGACATACAGCGACACGCTCTTGCCATCGGACTTGACTGCCAGGTGCGACCACTGCCCCGCCTGCACGGGCTGGCCGGGATTGCTGCGCTGGCCATTGACCTGCACGAACGGCACGCCCTGGTCGATCCCGATGACGAGTTCGCCCGCGCCATCTCGGCGCGCATAGACGGCTTGCTGCGGGCCGAGCTTCTCGGGGCGCACCCAGGCGGAGAAGCCGAACGGCGCGCCCGCGGCCAGCGCCAGCGACGGCGACGACGGCAGCACCAGCGGGGCGGCGCCGAGCTGCGCGCCCTTGCCGATGACAGTGCCATCGACGCTCACCACTGCGGTCTGGCTGTGGTTGCCGTAGGCCGTGGTGTCGCGTGCCGGCACGCTGCCTTCGGCAAAGTGGTAGACCAGCGTGTAGTCAGGGTCGAAGGTCCGCTGGCCATTGCCCGATGCCGGCGCCTTGGCGTTGCCGTAGTACATCCACAGCTGCTGCGGGCCCGCCGCCGAGACCGACGGAACGTCGATCCAGATCAGCGCGATGCCCAAGAGCGGATCGAACTGTTCGATCTGGTGGTTAAGCACGGTCTTGTCGTCGGCGGCAACAAAGCGCAGGTCGGCGCCAGTCTCGCTCACGCCTTCAAAGCTGAAGTTGCCGGTATGCAGGCGCAGCAGCACCGGGGTACGCCCGGCATCGCCGCCGATCGCGCCGGCCTTGGGGCCGGCGTCGATCGTGATCGGCTTGCGATAAGCCCAGTCGGGCTGCCACCAGGCATGGGCCAGGTCCGGCAGGAGTGTGCTCAGCAGCGTGAGCACGAGCAAAAGGATGCGTCGCATGACAGTGGTTCTCGGTTAGCTCGTCGGGAGTCGATGTTTCAGGTTGGAAGCGGCGCGCCGCACGCGCTCAGTAACTGGCGGTGACGCTGAAGTTCACGCGCGGGTCGCCACGCTGCGTGCGTGGCCCGTCCTTGAGCGGATAGCCCAGGTCCAGGCGCCCGGTGACTTTCTGGCCGAGGCGGAACGTAGTGCCCACCCCCACCGAGGCGAGCGAGACGTTGCTCTTCTGCTCGGGCAACGGATCGCGCAGACGGACCTGGCCGGCATCGGCAAACAGGTAAGCACGCCAGTTTTCAACCACGGAAGTGAAGAAGGCCAGCGGCGGCGTGCGCATTTCCACGGACCCGACCACGCCATAGTCTCCGGTGGTCTCGGCGGACAGGTAGCCGCGCACCGAGTTCATGCCGCCGGCCGCGATCTGCTCGTTCGAGACCAGCGGGGAATCCGTGATCTGGGCCGCCAGGCGCCAGCCCAGCTGCGCGTTGCCCGCGAAGGTGTAGGAGCCATTGGTATCGCCTTTGAGCACCATGAAGCTCGGCGACGCCTTGTAGCGCTTGTAGTCGAATTGCTGCGCGGTGCTGCCGTAGCCAAGGAAGCTGCGCGTGCCCGCGACCAGCGAGAGGTTCAGGCCATAGGTGCCGCGCTCCGTCTGGCCGAAGCCCGAGTAGCCAAGCGTGATCGGCGCGTACTTGAGCGGCACCGTATCGCCGGCGCTGCCAAGGCGCGTCACCTCGTCGTTGTCCTTGAAGTCCACGCCGGCGCTGAACGCGTGCCACCATGCGCCGGTGTTCGGCACGGTGTAGGTGGCCTTCACGCCAACCGCATAGCCCTTGCCCAATACATTGGTGCCGCCTAGCGTCGCGACGTTGCTGTCCGATTTGTAGCCGGAAGCCTCGAGGCCCCAGTTAGTGCCACGCAGCGGCGCCACATACGAGCCGGACCACACCTGGGTCTGGTTCAGGTCCTGCGGGGCGCCAAAGAAACTGACCGAGGCGCTGTGCCCCAGTTGCCAGAGGTTGTCGTGGCCCAGCGAAGCCGTGGCCCGCAGTTGCTTGGTATCCGCGCTGTAGTCGTTGTTCAGGCCCACGCTTGCCCGCCACGGGCTGCTGTCCTCGACCTTGAGATCAACGTCCATGGTGCCAGGCAGCGCGCCTTGCCTGACCAGCGGCATCACCTGCCGGTTCGCGGTCCGGTTCAAGGCAGTGAGCTCCGTCTGCGCCTGGTTGAAGTCCGGCACCGCGCCCTCCGCCAGCGCGGGCACCTGCTCACGCACCTCTACCGGCGAGTTGTACTGCGCTCCCACCACACGCACGCGGCCCACCTTGGTCTCGCTCACCTGCAGGAAGACCACGCCGCCAACCGCCTGCTGCTCAGGCAGGTCCACGTAGACCGACTGGTATCCCTTTGCCTGGTAGGCCGCCAGCAGCGCATCGCGCGCACCCTCGATATCCTTCAGCGTGCGCTTCGGCCCAAGGTAAGGCGTGACCGCGCGCTCGATCGCGCGCGCATCCAGCACCGTGTTCCCACGCACGATGTACTCGTTGATGTCGACGCGCCGTTGCGCATCGGCCTGCACGCCCGGCGTTGCCGCCTCGGTGGCAGCGGGGGCCTGCGCCATCGCGGTTCCCTGCGTCCCTAGTCCTAGCATCGCCAGACATAGCGCCCTCCAGCGCGCGGACGCATCGTTCTTGTTCTTGTCATGCATGTGTTTGCTCAATCCCTTGCGAAACAATTGCCGTCGTTCCCTTGCGCCGGCGCCTCGACCAGAGGCAAGTCGTAAGCGATCGCGTCCGATGAGGCCATGATGAGCGGTCATCATTTCAGCGCCGCGTACGATTGGTTAGACGAACAGCCCGCGCGCCGACTGTCGTTTGTCACGAAAGCTTCATGTGCGGGCGCGGGGCATGGCGATGCGCCTCAACGGCAGCGATATCGCAGAGCAATTGCATGCCGCGCTACTCGGAATGGAGCGCTACACTTCAGGCATATCGCCAATGGCGGGGTTGGCAATCAATGAAAATGGAGCACGAAATGCGCGGATGGCTGAACGCTGTAGTGATTGCCGCAGGTAGCCTTGGCGCGGCCTGCCCGCTACTCGCTGCGGAAGCATCCCCACCAACGGGGGACGGCACGGCGAGCTGTGTCGAGGTCGAAGTCAATGGCATGCGGGCCCCGTCGTTTCCTTGCCTGACGCAGAAGCTAAGCCCCAAGCCCACCCCCGGCCAGCCACCCTCGGAGCGCAAGCTGGCGTCCGAGGCTATCGTGGAGCGTCCCTCCAACGCGCTGGGGCTGTTCAACTACTCGGCGACCAGCCACCGCATGGGCAATACCTTCGGCACATCGGTCACGCCGCAGCGGCCATAGCCGCCTTAGCGGCAAGCCACTCCATTCACCACGGTTTCTTTAAGGGAAAAGACGTGCCATTCATCATCGCCGGCCTCGCCTTGATCGGTGCCCTCATCTATGGTGCGGTCCGCCTGTACGCCACGGTGGCCGCAGCCTATGGCGCGATCGCCGGGACCACCGCCGTCTTGTTCTGCGCGGCGCTGCTCGTGGCATTCGTCGCAAGCCTGGTCCGCCGCTACCGCGCGATCCACGGCGTCAAGATCAAGGGCGAGCGCATCCTGTCGCTGGAGGGCGCATGGGGGACGATGCACGTGGATCCGGAGCGCAAGCGTGGCGCACTGGATGTCGACGGACAGCAGGCGAAGTTTATTTTTGCCGATATAGCGAGTGCCACCGCGCTGGAGAACGGCAGCGCATGGATGCTTGCCTTACGTCTCGAACACCAGGCGCAAGACAGTTGGCAGATCCCGATGGCAAGCCGGAAGGAAGCGTTGCGCTGGGCGAAGATATTCGACCTGGCTGCGGTGCAGAAGCTTTGAAGGCCTGGTGCTGCGCGGCTCGCCCGAGCGGCGCGGACGGCAACGCCATCGGAACGAACGCGCCTGCCTCGACGAGACGCGTCTATTCGAGAAATACATAGTCCGCGCGATAAGGCACGCGGCTTTCCTGTCCTTCCTCGGTGCAGGCCTGAGCGGGCGCAATGCCGCCTTGCGTGTTCAAGCGCTGAACGTAATGCACTCCCGCTAGCAAGCCCGCCCCTCCGGAACTCGTCGCCTGCAACAGCAATAGCGCAATGCTGTCGGGCGCCCTGGCATTTGCGGCCTGCCGCAGTACTTTGCCGGTTATCTTGCTGCCGTCCGGCGCCTCCCAGGTCGGCCCGGCGTAGTGCCGGGCGATGAGCTTGCCGGAATCGTCGCGCAGATCCGCTTCGGGGGATTTGAATGCCCACGCCAATGAACTGCCCTGATCGCGCTTGCATACATAGATCTGCACGCCGGACGCATGCAGGGTCGCGATCGTACGATGGACGTCGGCGGGCTGGAGCTCAGGCGGCGCGGCCTCCTGGGCAACGGCGCAAGAAACCAACAAGCATGCTCCGGCGAGGGCAATGCGATGCGCTTTGCGACTGGTGTGGAAATCTTGCGGCATACACCCTCCTTGCCTGAGCCCGGTCAGAATAGTACCTCCGGCGCGATGGCAAGGAAACGGAGGAAGACACGGCAATCGCAGCAAACGCGGCAGGCCCGGCCGGCCGCGTTGCCACTGGATGCGGTTGAAGTAGCGAACTGCAGACATGGGCTCAGCCACAGGCGGGCAGCAAAATGATCACTGGAATTCTGCAAGCCTGACGGCTACGCTAATAGGCGGACCGTTGCGCCAGTTGAGCGCGCGAGGGTCATCGGCTTTGCATCGACTTTGATTGGAAGGAGTCATCCATGAAGATCGCTATCGCAATGGCAATTGCAGTTCTCCTGCCTGCTACCGTCTACGCCGCAGGCCCCGCAAATCCAGCGGATCGCTACGACTACAACATGCGTAGCACCAACAAGGACGGCTATGTGCCGGACCCTCAACGCACGACCAATAAAGACGGCTACGTACCCGATGCCGAACGCGCTACCAACAAGGACGGCTACGTGCCAGACACCGCAAAGGCCAACGACAAGTTTGACCCGTACACCCAGGGTGCCAACCAGAACACGGCCTCGGCGCTCACCGACTCAAAAGCGTCTACCAAGAAGCCAGCTGGCAAGGCGTCAAGCCAGAAAAAATCGCCCGCTGCCGGCATGGACAAATAGGGCGGCCTGCTCAGATTAAGTCCGACGCGGCAAAGAAAAAGCCCCGCAGGAATCTGCGGGGCTTTTTCAACTATGGTGGGCCTCCCGTGAGTCGAACACGGCACCAACGGATTATGAGTCCGCTGCTCTAACCAGGCATGAGCTAGAGGCCCTGGAAAGTCAGACCGGCATGATACCGATCAACTGCCTTCAAGGAAACTCTTTAGCTTATCCGAGCGGCTCGGGTGACGCAGCTTGCGCAATGCCTTGGCTTCTATTTGACGGATCCGCTCGCGTGTGACGTCGAACTGCTTGCCGACTTCTTCCAGCGTGTGGTCCGTGCTCATTTCGATGCCGAAACGCATGCGCAGCACCTTGGCTTCGCGCGGCGTGAGCGAATCCAGCACATCCTTGACGACGTCGCGCATGGAGCCGTGCAGCGCCGCTTCGGCCGGGGCCAGCGTGTTGGTGTCTTCGATGAAGTCGCCAAGATGGGAGTCGTCGTCGTCACCGATCGGCGTTTCCATGGAGATCGGTTCCTTCGCGATCTTCATGATCTTGCGGATCTTGTCTTCCGGCATCTCCATCTTCTCGGCCAGCGTTGCCGGATCCGGCTCGTTGCCGGTTTCCTGCAGGATCTGGCGCGAGATGCGGTTCATCTTGTTGATCGTTTCGATCATGTGCACCGGGATACGGATGGTGCGCGCCTGATCGGCGATCGAGCGGGTGATGGCCTGGCGGATCCACCACGTCGCGTAGGTCGAGAACTTGTAGCCGCGGCGGTATTCGAACTTGTCCACCGCCTTCATCAGGCCGATATTGCCTTCCTGGATCAGATCGAGGAACTGCAGGCCGCGGTTGGTGTACTTCTTGGCGATCGAGATCACCAGGCGCAGGTTGGCCTCGGTCATCTCGCGCTTGGCTTCGCGGGCGCGCTTCTCGCCCTCGCTCATCTTGCGGTTGACTTCCTTGAGCTCCTTGAGCGGCAGCACCACGCGCATCTGCAGGTCGATCAGCTTTTGCTGCAGCTCGCGCACGGCCGGCACATTACGTTCGACGATGGTGCTGTACGGCTTGCCGTCTTTGATAATCGTGTCGATCCACTCGAGGTTGGTCTCATTGCCCGGGAAACGGGCGACGAAATCCGCACGCGGCATGCCGCACTTGTCCACCACGATCTTCAGGATGGAGCGCTCGAGCTTGCGCACTTCGTCCACCTGGCCACGCAGCGTGTCGCACAGGCGTTCGACATTGCGGGCGGTGAAGCGGATGCTCATCAGCTCGTTCAGGATGGCTTCCTGGGCCTTGACGTAGGACTTGGACTTGTAGCCTTCCTTCTCGAACGAGCGGCGCATCTTGTCGAACTGCTCGGCGATCACGCGGAATTTTTCCAGCGCGGCCAGCTTCAGCTCTTCGAGCTGGCGTGCCGAGGCAGCCAGGCCGCCGGCATCGTCATCCTCGTCTTCGTCGGACTCTTCGCCGTCAGACTCCAGTTCGTCTTCCTCGGCAGCCGCCACCACGGCCGGAGCCGGCGGGGCCACGGGCACGTCCGCGGCGTTCGGGTCGATCAGGCCGTCGACGAACTCGTCGATCTTGATTTCATCGCTGGCAACGCGCTCGGCCAAGGCCAGGATCTCGGAGATCGTGACCGGGCAGGCGGAGATCGCCATCACCATGTCTTTCAGGCCGGCCTCGATGCGCTTGGCGATTTCGATTTCGCCTTCGCGCGTCAGCAGCTCCACCGTACCCATCTCGCGCATGTACATGCGCACGGGGTCCGTGGTGCGGCCGAACTCGGAGTCCACCGTGGAAAGCGCGGCCTCAGCTTCTTCCTCGGCTTCTTCCTCGCTGGTGGCGGACGGGGCATTGTCGTTGAGCAGCAGCGTTTCCGCGTCCGGCGCCTGCTCGTAGACGGCGATGCCGATGTCGTTGAGCGTGGCGACCAGCGTGTCGATCGTTTCCGAATCGACCATGTCGTCCGGCAGGTGATCGTTGATTTCCGCGTACGTCAGGTAGCCGCGCGACTTGCCGAGCTTGATCAGCGCCTTGAGCTTCTGGCGGCGTACTTCCAGTTCTTCCTCGGTACCCTGCTGCGTCGAGGCGAACTCCTTCAGCAGAGCCTTTTCCTTGGCCTTGCGGTCGCGAGCCTTTTGCTTTTCGCTCTTGGGCGCTGCAGTCGGCGTTGCCGCCGCGGGGATCTCGTCTTCGTAAAGCTCTTCAGTCACGTCGTCTGGTGTGCTGTCGTCGTGCTGCGCTCCGGCCTTGGGCTTGCGGCCACGCTTCTTCGGCTCCGGCTTGACTGCCGGAGCGGCGGGACGCTCGGATGCAACGGGGGCGGAAGTTGTGGCATTCGGCGTGGCCTCGGGCTCGGCGGCGCCTGGCTTGGCGTCTCCGGTCTTGGCGCTGGTCGCTGCCGCTTTCTTGCTCTCGACTTCGGTATTCTGCTGTTTCGCCACGGTAATACTCTTGCCTTTCACAGGTACAGATGCGGCGTGCTTGCCGCTTGTATTGGCGCTATCGCCGCTCTCGTGTGCCGAAGTCGAGGGCTTCAGGTTTTCGGACGGGCGGATCCCGGTGGAAGTGGACGCTGCGGGCGCCTTGGCGCTCCGAGCTGTCTTAGCTGGCACAGGCTGGGCTGGCGCCTTGACTGACGCGGCTGTCTTCGCAGCCGCCGTTGTTTTCACGGACGCCTTGCCGCTCCCCGATTGGGGAGTTTTAGTGGAAACCTTTTCGGTTGCTTTGGCCTTTGCCATTGGCACGCTCACTTTCACCAGAAGGGGAGAGAAAGATCTCGCTATCCAAACCGGCTATTGTAGCACTAGCAATTAGCCGGCTTCCCAACAGGTGAGGTTTTCACCTGAAAAATCAAGGCTTAAGCGTAGCCATGCCACGCCAAGCCCTCACTTATTTGTCACCACCCACCTTGCCCGACCTACCGGACGGTCAACCCGATTCAACCCAATTCAACCCAACTGCCGCCGGCGATTGATCTCGCTGACCAGCCATCGCATGCGGCTCTTGCCTTGCTCATCCGCAGTGCCCATGATCACCGACTGCTGGAGCATGTCGAGCTCGCGGCGCAACGGCCCCGCCAGCAGCTTGGCGATGGCGGTATCGAACTCCTGCTCGGCAGGTTCCTCATCGATCTCTTCACGCAGTACCGCGGCGCGCACATTGGCGTAGACCTCGGCGTACGGCGACTGTGCGAGATGCTCGCTAAAGGCCGCGAAGTTCACCTCGCCCTGCAACTCGTCGCACGCGGACACCAGGTGCGCCAGCACTTCGGCGTCGGCCTGCTCGTCTTCCAGCAGCAGTGCCCGGCTATCGGCGTCGAGCCGGCTCGACAGCTGCGGGTAGCGCATCAGCAACTGCAGCACCCGCTGCTCGAGCCCGGTGGGGGCCTGGCGCTTGGTGCGCGGCCGCGGCTGGGCAAAGCGTCCGACCCGCGCCGGGTCGCTCGCCAGCCCGCAGACGGCTTCGATTTCGGCCGGCGTGGTGCCGGTGGCATCGGCAAGCTCGCGCACGATCTGCAACCGCAGGCCGCCTGCAGGCATGGACTGCAGCAGCGGCTTGGCCTCGTACTGGGCGCGGGCGCGCCCCTCGGCCTGGCGCAGCTCCTGCCCCTCCGACACCACCTGCAGCAGGAAGCGCGACAGCGGCATGGCATCGCGCACCTGCGCGGCAAACGCGTCGGTGCCCTGCTCGCGCACATAGCTGTCCGGGTCGTGCTCGGCGGGCAGGAACAGGAAGCGGATGGTCTTGTTGTCCGCCACGTACGGCAGGCAGGCCTCCAGGGCCCGGCGCGCCGCGCGGCGCCCGGCCGCGTCGCCGTCAAACGAGAACACCACGGCATCGGTCTGGCGCAACAGCTTTTGCACATGCACTGCCGTGCAGGCCGTGCCCAGCGTGGCCACGGCGTTGGCAAAGCCCAGCTGAGCCAGGGCCACCACGTCCATATAACCTTCGACCACCAAAACATAGCCGGTTTCCCGGATCGCATGGCGGGCCTCGAACAGGCCATATAGCTCGGTGCCTTTGCTGAACAGGGGCGTTTCCGGTGAATTCAGGTACTTGGGCTCGCCCTGCCCCATCACCCGCCCGCCAAAGCCGATCACCTGGCCCTTGGTGCTGCGGATGGGAAACATGATGCGGTCCCGGAAGCGATCGTAGCGCCGCGGCTTGCCGTCGGCGTCGCGCTTCTCGGCGCTTTCGATCATCAGGCCGGCTTCCACCAGCGGCCCGGCGATCGCATCGTCGCGATAATTGCCGAACACCGACTCCAGCCCCTGCCAGTCGTCCGGGGCATAGCCCAGGCCAAACTGCGCCGCGATCTCGCCGGTCAGGCCGCGGCTCTTGAGGTACTGGATCGCCTGCGGCGCGCTGCGCAATTGCTTGCGGTAGAACTCGGTCGCGCGGGTCATGGCATCGGACAGCGCCAGCGAGCGCGCCTGCACTTCGGCGCGCTGGGCCGGCGGCAGCCGGTCGCGCTCCTCGGGCACGGACAGGCCGACCGATTGCGCCAACTCGCGCACAGCATCGGGGTAGGATTGCCCCGAGTATTCCATCAGGAAGCCGATGGCCGAGCCATGCGCTGCGCAACCAAAGCAGTGATAGAACTGCTTGGTCGGCGAGACCGTGAACGACGGCGACTTCTCGTTGTGAAAGGGGCAGAGCCCCATGAAGTTGGCGCCGCCCTTCTTCAACTGCACGTACTTGCCCACCACATCGACTATGTCGACACGGTTGAGCAGGTCCTGAATGAAGGATTGCGGAATCACCCGGCTTGTCGTCCTATGGCCGAACTGCCCGTGGTACCGGGCAGCGGCGATATCTGGTTCATGAAGTGCGTGACCGGCACTGCGCTTTCCGGCCTCTTAACACTACATTGTAGTGCAGACGCAACGGATTGCAGCCAGAGCCGGCGAGGGGTGCCGGGCAAAAAAGTGCCTTTAGCCGTACTCCGCGGCCTCCGGCCGCCAGGTGCCAGCTGGCGGCCCGCCCCGCTCAACGCGCCGCCAGCGCGGCCTTGACCAGACCGGAGACGGCGGTCATGTCGGCACGGCCGGCCAGTTTGGCCTTGAGCACGGCCATGACCTTGCCCATGTCCTGCGGGCCGGTGGCGCCGGTTTCCGTGACCGCGGCCTGCACTTCGGCGGCCACTTCCGCATCCGACAGGGCCGCCGGCATGTAGACCTTGAGCACTTCGATTTCCGCGCTCTCCTTGTCGGCCAGGTCGGTGCGGCCGGCCTGGGTGAACTGGGAGATGGAGTCCTTGCGCTGCTTGATCAGCTTTTCGATCACGGCCTGCACGGCGGTGTCGTCGAGCTCGATGCGCTCGTCCACTTCCCGTTGCTTGATGGCAGCCAGCAGCAAGCGGATGGTGCCGAGGCGCTCGGTCTCGCGGGCACGCATGGCGGCCTTCATGTCTTCGGTTACACGGGCTTTGAGGGACATCGCATTATTCCAGGAAAGTTTGGGCGGGATGGTGCCGGGATGGTGCCGGCAGGCGCAACGCCGGCCGTCGGGCCGCCAATGCAAAAACCCGCCGGAGCCTTGCCCACAGCGGGTTTTGATGCGGAACGCGAAGGGTACGCTCAGTACATCTTCTTCGGCAGCATCAGGCTGCGGATGCGCTTGTAGTGGCGCTTTTCGGCCGCGGCCTTCTTGCGCTTGCGCTCAGCCGTCGGCTTTTCGTAAAACTCGCGAGCCCGCAATTCAGTCAGCAAGCCGTTTTTCTCGATGGTGCGCTTGAAACGACGCATGGCAACTTCAAACGGCTCGTTTTCTTTAAGGTGGATCGTGGTCATTTTGCTGAAATAAGTAGCAGCTGTTAGCGGTTTTACGAAAGCTACAAGTGTAGCACAACCGCTGTCAAGCCCGTATGGCGGTTTTTTTGCCGCCATGCTGCTTACGACACTCAGGCTGTCCCCGCCGCCATGGCCCTTGCGCTCTCTGCCACGGCCTGCCCGGCGGCCACGCCGGATGCCCACGCCCACTGGAAGTTGTACCCGCCCAGCCACCCGGTGACGTCGACCACCTCGCCGATGAAATACAGGTTGGGCACGGTGCGCGCCATCATGGTCGCCGACGACAGCGCGCGCGTGTCCACGCCGCCAAGCGTGACCTCGGCCTTGCGGTAGCCCTCGGTGCCTGCCGGCACCAGTTGCCAGCTGTTGAGCGCCGCGCCCAGCCGACGCAGTGCCTTGTCCGGCATATCGTGCAGCGGCTGCGCGCCGTTCAGGCCCGCTGCCGCGCACCAGGCGTCGGCCAGACGCGCCGGCAGGCGCTCGGCGAGCAGGTTGGCCAGGTGCTTGCGGCTGCCACCCTTTTGCTCGAGCAGCCATTCACTGGCGTCGTTGCCGTCGAACAGGTCGATGGTGATCGGCGTGCCAGGGCGCCAGAAGCTGGAAATCTGCAGCACGGCCGGGCCGGACAGGCCGCGATGGGTCCACAGCAAGTCCTCGCGGAAGGCGCCGGCCGTCTTGCCGCTTCCCGTCGCAATGTCTACCTCCATCGACACGCCGGCCAGCGGCACGAATGGCGCCCAGCCCTGCCCGTCGAACGTCAGCGGCACCAGCGCCGGGCGCGTCTCGACAACGCCCAGCCCAAACTGGCGGGCAATGCGGTAGCCGATGTCGGTTGCGCCGATCTTCGGGATGGACAGGCCGCCCGTGGCCACCACCAGCGCGCCGGCACGCACCGGCCCGCTTGCCGTCATCAGCAGGAAATCGTCGCCCTCGCGCCTGACCTCTTCCACGCCGCAGCCGGTGCGCCAGTGCACGTTGCCCGCGCCGCATTCGGCACGCAGCATCTCGATCACCTGCTCGGCGCTGTCGTTGCAGAAGAGTTGGCCGCGGTGCTTCTCGTGCCAGTCGATCTCATGCTTGCGCATCAGCGCGAGGAAATCCTGCGGCGTGTAGCGGGCGAGCGCGGAACGGCAGAAGTGCGGATTAGCCGACAGGAAATTGGCCGGCCCCGCCTGCAGGTTGGTGAAATTGCAGCGCCCGCCACCGGAGATGCGGATTTTCTCCGCCACCTTGGTGGCGTGGTCGATCAGCACCACGCTGGCGCCACCCTGCCCCGCCACAGCGGCGCACATCATGCCGGCGGCCCCGGCGCCAAGCACCGCCACGTCGAAGCGCCCTGCGCGCGCGCCGGCCCGGCCGGTCTCTGTGGTCTGCTTGCTGCCCATGTCTGTCTTGCCCAATGAATGCCTGATTAGTGCCTGCGGAAGAAGCGGCGATTGTAGCGAAAAGCATGGCCAGCGCCGCTGTGCTACCCTGCTGGCCTCATGCCCGGCTGCCGGCCCGATGGTCGTCAGGCCGCTCCAACCCCTTGATTTGCCGGCCTCGCTGATGCCGGCCTTGCCTGCCCCATGCTTGTCCTCGGCATCGAATCCTCCTGCGACGAAACCGGCCTCGCGCTCTACGACACGCAATCCGGCCTGCTCGCCCACGCCCTGCATTCGCAGATCGCCATGCACCGCGACTACGGCGGCGTCGTGCCTGAGCTCGCCTCGCGCGACCATATCCGCCGCGTGCTGCCGCTGTTGCAGCAGGTGCTCGACGAAGCCGGCCGCACCCGCGCCGACATCGATGCGATTGCCTTCACCCAAGGCCCTGGCCTGGCCGGCGCGCTGCTGGTGGGTGCATCGGTGGCCAACGCCCTGGGCTTCGCACTGAACGTGCCGATGCTGGGCGTGCACCATCTCGAAGGCCACCTGCTGTCGCCGCTGCTGACACCCAATCCGCCGCCATTCCCGTTCGTTGCCTTGCTGGTTTCGGGCGGGCACACGCAGCTGATGGAAGTGCGCGGCATCGGCGATTACGCCTTGCTGGGCGAGACCCTGGACGATGCCGCCGGCGAAGCGTTCGACAAGACCGCCAAGCTGCTCGGCCTGAGCTACCCGGGCGGCCCCGAAGTCTCGCGGCTGGCCGAGTTCGGCGTGCCCGGCACGTACGCCCTGCCGCGTCCGATGCTGCATTCGGGCACCCTCGATTTCTCCTTCGCCGGCCTGAAAACCGCCGTGCTCACGCAAACCCGCAAGCTGGGCAATGTGTGCGAGCAGGACCGGGCCAACCTGGCACGCTCCTTTGTCGATGCCATCGTCGACGTGCTGGCCGCCAAGTCGATGGCCGCCCTCAAGCAGACCGGGCACCGGCGCCTGGTGGTGGCCGGCGGCGTGGGCGCCAACCGGCAGCTGCGCGAGCGGCTGAACCAGCTTGGCGCGCAGAAGAAGATCGAGGTCTACTATCCGGACCTGGCCTTCTGCACGGACAACGGCGCCATGATCGCCTTCGCTGGCGCCATGCGGCTGCAAGCCGCGCCGGAGCTGGCCAAGCGCGACTACGGCTACGGCGTGACGCCGCGCTGGGAGCTGTCGGACATCCGGCTGCCGGAGCGCCCCGCCGCCTGAAGCGAACGCTTCGATGCAGTAAAAAAAGCCACCTTACGGTGGCTTTTTTTACTGCGGCACGGCGGGCTTACTGCGCGCGCTTGTCGCGCTCGATCACGGCGTAGGCGCTGTGATTGTGGATGGACTCGAAGTTCTCGGCCTCCAGCACATAGGCCACGATGCGATCGTCCGCATTCAGGCGCATGGCGATATCGCGCACCAGGTCCTCGACGAACTTGGGGTTCTCGTAAGCGCGCTCGGTGACAAATTTCTCGTCCGGGCGCTTGAGCAGGCCCCACAACTCGCACGAGGCTTCTTCCTCGGCCATGCGCACCAGCGCCTCGACCGGCAGGTCGGCCGCCAGTTCGACGTTCATGGTGATGTGCGAGCGCTGGTTGTGCGCGCCGTACTGCGAGATCTTCTTCGAGCACGGGCACAGGCTGGTGACCGGAACCAGGGCTTTCAGGAAGACCTTGGTGGCGCCGTTGCGCACTTCGCCGATCAGCGTGACTTCATAGTCCATCAACGATTGCACGCCGGATACCGGCGCGGTCTTGTTGATGAAATACGGGAAGGTCACTTCGATGCGGCCAGCCTCGGCTTCCAGCTTGACCAGCATCTTGTCGAGCAGCGTGCGGAAGCTCGCCAGTTCCAGCGGCTCGCGCTCTTCTTCCAGCAACGCGACGAAACGCGACATGTGCGTGCCCTTCTGGTCGGCAGGCAGGTGCACATCGAGATTGAAGGTGCCGACGGTGGCCAGTACGCCAGCCGGCGTCTTCAGCGACAGGGGGTAACGCACGCCCTTCACGCCAACCCGCTGGATGGGGATCTGGCGGGTATCGAGGCTCGACTGCACGTCGGGCATCACAAAGGCGGGATTGATGTCATTCATATCGATCAGGTTTCCTCTACGGTCGCGGCATTTTTCGCAGTCAACCTTGCCGCGCAACGAGTGTGAAACCGCGGGGATGGCAAAGCCGATGGCTTCCCGCAGCTGCGAACACAGAACCTGGGATTCTAAGGGAATTTGCCTTTGACTGCCCACGAGCGGGGCGATACCCGTACGGGATGCACGGGTGATGGCATCAGGAAACCATCAGGAAAACCGGCGCGCCCGCAAGCTGCGGGCGCGCCGTTGGCTCAGGCCGCGCGGGTGGCGACGGCAGGCTGGGCGAGGTTGAAGCGCTCACGCACCGATTGCTCGATGCCCTTGGCGTCCAGCCCGCACTGCGACAACAGGAAGGCCGGGTCGCCATGATCGACGAAGCGGTCGGGCAGGCCGAGCTGCAGCACCGGCATGGCGATGCCGGCGGCGGCCAGCGCTTCGAGCACCGCGCTGCCAGCGCCGCCCATCACGCAGCCTTCTTCGACGGTGACGAGGTAGTCATGCTCGCTCGCGAGCTTCTTCACCAGCGCCTCGTCAAGCGGCTTGACGAAGCGCATGTTGGCCACCGAGGCGTCGAGCGCCTCGGCCGCGCCCAGCGCCGGATGCAGCATCGAGCCGAACGCCAGGAAAGCCACGCGCTGGCCGGCGCGCGCCCCGCCCGTGCGGCGCATCTCGCCCTTGCCCACCGGCAGCGCGGTGAGCGCGGCCTCGGTCGCCACGCCCGTGCCGGCGCCGCGCGGGTAACGCACGGCGGTCGGGCAATCCTGCTGGTACGCGGTGGTCAGCAGCTGGCGGCATTCGTTCTCGTCGGCCGGCGTCATCACCATCAAGTTGGGGATGCAACGCAGGAACGCGATATCGTAGGCACCCGCATGGGTAGCGCCGTCGGCGCCGACCAGGCCGGCGCGGTCGAGTGCGAACACCACCGGCAGATTCTGCAGCGCCACGTCGTGGATCAGCTGGTCATAGCCGCGCTGCAGGAACGTGGAGTAGATCGCCAGCACGGGCTTGAGGCCTTCACAGGCCAGCCCGCCGGCGAACGTCACGGCATGCTGCTCCGCGATGCCCACGTCGTAGTAGCGGCTGGGGAAGCGCTTCTCGAACTCGACCATGCCGGAGCCTTCGCGCATGGCCGGCGTCACCGCCACCAGCTTGGGATCGGCGGCGGCCATGTCGCACAGCCATTCGCCGAACACCTGCGTGTAGGTCTTGCGGGCCGGCTTGGTCGACGGGCGGATGCCTTCGGCCGGGTTGAACTTGCCGGGGCCGTGGTACAGGATCGGGTCGGCCTCGGCCAGCTTGTAGCCCTGGCCCTTCTTGGTGACCACGTGCAGGAACTGCGGGCCGCCGCCTTCGAGGGCGCGCTGGCGGATGTTCTGCAGCGTCGGCACCAGCGATTCGAGATCATGGCCGTCGATCGGGCCGATGTAGTTGAAGCCGAATTCCTCGAACAGCGTCGCCGGCACCATCATGCCCTTGGCATGTTCCTCGAAGCGCTTGGCGAACTCGAGCACCGGCGGGGCCACTGACAGCACGCGTTCAATGCCCTTCTTGGTGGCCGCGTAGAACTTGCCGCTCATCAACCGCGCGAGGTGGCTGTTGAGCGCGCCCACCGGCGGCGAGATCGACATGTCGTTGTCGTTGAGCACCACCAGCAGCGGCAGGTCCTTGTAGACACCGGCGTTGTTCATGGCCTCGAAGGCCATGCCGGCGGTCATCGCGCCGTCGCCGATCACGGCGATGGAAACGCGCTTCTCGCCCAGCGTGCGCGCACCCAGCGCCATGCCCAGCGCAGCCGAGATGGAGGTGGACGAATGCGCGGTGCCGAAGGTGTCGTACTCGCTTTCCGAGCGGCGCGGGAAGCCCGAGATGCCGCCCCACTGGCGCAGCGAATGCATGCGGTCGCGGCGACCGGTCAGGATCTTGTGCGGATAGCTTTGGTGCCCCACGTCCCAGACGACGCGGTCGTCCGGTGTATTGAACACATAGTGCAGGGCAATGGTCAGCTCGACCGTGCCCAGGTTGGACGACAGGTGGCCGCCGGTTTGCGACACCGATTCGAGCACGTAGGCGCGGAGTTCGTCGGCCAGCGTCTTGAGCTGGCGGCGGTCCAGCCTGCGAAGGGCTGCGGGGTCGTCAATAGTTTTGAGCAGTGCGTAGGTCATGATGTCCGTTCGGCGGCCGGATTCTTGTGCCCGGTTGTCAGTTTTTCCTGCGTATCCATTCAATTCGAGCGCAACACGATAAGATCGGCCAGTTCGCCCAGGCGTCGGGCGCGCGCGCCGAACACCGCCAACGCTTCATGCGCCGTGGCCCGAAGCTGCTCCGCCAGCTGGCGTGCAGGTTCGAGCCCCATCAGCGACACGTAGGTCGGCTTGTCGTTTGCCGCGTCCTTGCCGGCGGTCTTGCCCAGCGTGGCGGTATCCGCGGTCACGTCGAGGATATCGTCCACCACCTGGAACGCCAGGCCCACGGCTGCGGCGTAGCGGTCGAGCGCGGCCAGGCCGGCTTCGTCCACGGCACCGCAGTAAGCGCCCATGCGCACGCTGGCGCGCAGCAACGCACCGGTCTTCATGCGGTGCATGCCTTCCAGTTCTTCCAGCGACATGGCCAGGCCGACATGCTGCAGGTCGATCGCCTGCCCGCCTGCCATGCCCACCGAGCCGGATGCCCGGGCCAGTTCCGCTACCAGGCGCAGGCGCGCGGCGGCGTCGAGCGAGGTCAGCAAGGCCGATTCGGCCAGCACCACGAAGGCCTGGGTCTGCAGCGCGTCGCCTACCAGCAGCGCCGTCGCTTCATCATAGGCCTTGTGCACGGTGGGACGGCCACGACGCAAATCGTCATCGTCCATGCAGGGCATATCGTCATGCACCAGCGAGTACGCGTGGATCATCTCCACCGCGCTGGCTGCCGCGTCGCAGGCCTCGGGTGCGGCGCCCGCTACTTCACCGGCCGCGTGCACCAGCAAGGGGCGAACCCGCTTGCCACCGCCGAGCACAGCATACCGCATGGCTTCGTGCAGCGTGCAAGGCACTGTCTCCACAGCCGGCAGCCCGGCGTCGAGCGCGGCCTCGGTCCTGGCGCCCGTGGCGCGCATCCACGCGGCGAAATCGCCGGCTTCGGTAGCTTGTTGCGATTCACTCATTCCAGGTCTCCAGCATCGGCGGCCATGGGCTTGAGCACATCGCCGTCCAGCACTTTAACCTGTTGTTCCACGCGTTCGAGCATCTGCTGGCAGTACCTGACCAGTTCGGCCCCGCGCTTGTACGCGGCCAAAGAATCTTCCAGCGGCAAGGCGCCGCCCTCCATGCTGGCTACCAGCGCCTCCAGTTCGGCCATGGCGGCCTCGTAGGAGGCGGGCGGCGCGGAGGCGGACCGCTGGTCGGTCGCGGCCGGATCGGTCTGGGCCGGGGAGCTCGTAGTCTTTGGCATTGCGGACATTGAATCTGGGGAAGCTGGGATTTTACGCCAAAGCGGGGCATTGCCCGCATCCCATGCAACAGGGGGCATCGACATGCGTTGCCGGAAAGTGACTTGTGCGCTTGGGTCGTCTTTCCGAATGCGCCCCGAACGACACCTCCATGACGACCCGGGTCGACTTTTTCGCTAAAAAGGCTAAATAATCAGTCCCTTAACTTTTTCGCTCGGGTACAATCCGCGGTTCGTCAGCGCGATCTCCATCTTTCGACCCGGAAGCGGGCCACGGCGCGGCTGACTGTCTTTCCCAAATCGATTTCTTTTTCGATGGTTGGGTTGTTCACTGCTTTCGCCTGTCATAGGGAGTGGGGATAATGTCCAATCTCAGCACCGCGCTGAAACTGGTGCCGGCTGATACGCAGTTGCCCGTGAACGTCTACATCGACGAGGCACTGCATCAACAAGAACTGGAACTGCTGTTCAAGAAGGGCCCGGGCTATGTCGGCCACGAACTGATGATCCCCGAAACGGGCGATTTTCAGGCGCTGGCCGCCGAGGACGAGGGCCGCATCCTGGTACGGAATGCCGACGGGATCGAGCTCATGTCCAATGTCTGCCGCCATCGGCAGGCCATCATGCTCAATGGCCGCGGCAATGCGAAGAACATTGTCTGCCCCTTGCACCGCTGGACCTACGACCTGAAGGGCGAACTGCTCGGCGCGCCGCATTTCGCCGAGCGTCCGTGCGTCCACCTGAACCGCTCGCCGCTACAGAACTGGAACGGCCTGCTGTTCGAGGGGCAGCGCGACGTTCGCGCCGACCTGGCCCGCCTGGGCGTGGCCGAAGACCTGAACTTCGAAGGCTACCTGCTCGACCACGTCGAGATCCACGAGTGCAACTACAACTGGAAGACCTTTATCGAGGTCTATCTGGAGGACTACCACGTCGTGCCGTTCCACCCGGGCCTCGGGAGCTTTGTCTCCTGCGACGACCTGAGCTGGGAGTTCGGCGACTGGCACAGCGTCCAGACGGTCGGGTTGCACGCGGGCCTGAAGCGCCCGGGCAGCCCTACGTACCAGAAGTGGCATGAGGCCGTGCTGCGCTTCAACAACGGCGTGCTGCCCAAGTACGGCGCGATCTGGCTCACCTACTACCCCAACATCATGGTGGAGTGGTATCCGAACGTGCTGGTGGTCTCCACCCTGCACCCGCTCGGGCCGAACAAGACGCGCAACGTCGTGGAGTTCTACTACCCCGAGGAAATCGCGCTGTTCGAGCGCGAGTTCGTCGAGGCCGAGCGCGCCGCTTACATGGAAACCTGCGTCGAGGACGACGAGATCGCAGAGCGCATGGATGCCGGGCGCCGGGCGCTGGCCAAACGCGGCGTCAGTGAGACGGGTCCATACCAGTCGCCCATGGAAGACGGTATGCAGCACTTTCATGAATGGTATCGCCGCGCCATGTCCTTCACGGACTGACCCGCCAGCCAAGTCCCAGCGAGCCGCGGCATCGACAGCGCAGCGCAGACGCAAGCAAAACGGACCGCCCATGCGGTCCGTTTTGCCTTTGGTGCGGTGCACACTCGCTGATACAATCGCCGCTTCCGGTGTGCGTCCGGCGTCTCGCCGCCTGCCCTGCCGGCCATTCGCCCCATGCGGAGCCTTTCGCGATTCGGATCCCCGCCCCCGCCAGGACCCGCTTCGCGCGCTGTCCATTCTTCCTTTCGCCCCACCATGCAATCGCTCTGGATGCTGTTCGCCGCCTTCGCCTTCTCTTTAATGGGGGTGGGCGTCAAGCTGGCATCCGAGATCTATGCCACGGGCGAGATCGTGTTCTACCGCAGCCTGATCGGCGTGATCATCATGTGGACGGTGCTGGCTTCGTCGGGCACCTCGGTGCGTACGCCGCACATGGCCATGCATATCAAGCGCAGCTTGTTCGGCGTGACCGCCCTGCTGCTGTGGTTCACCTCGATCACCATGCTGCCGCTGGCCACGGCGATGACCCTGAATTACATGTCGCCGGTCTGGATCGCGCTGATCCTGGGCGCCGGCGCAGCCTTGACCGGCACCGGCGGCGCGGACCGCAAGCTGATCGGCGCCATCCTGATGTCGTTCGGCGGCGTGATCTGCCTGTTGCAGCCTTCTGTCGGCCATAACCAGCTCACCGGCGGCCTGATCGGCCTGATCTCCGGCATGTTCACCGCGCTGGCCTATGTCGAGGTGCGCCAGCTCGGCCAGCTGGGCGAGCCCGAAGGCCGCATCGTGTTCTATTTCTCGGCAGTCGGGATGGTGGTCGGCCTGGCCTGGATGCTGTACACCGGCCCGAGCACCCACACCTGGCGCGGCGCGGGCCTGCTGCTGGCGATCGGCATCCTGGCCACGCTCGGCCAGACCGCGATGACGCGCGCCTACAAACGCGGCAACACGCTGCTCACCGCCAACCTGCAATACGCCGGCATCGTGTTCTCCAGCCTATGGGGCATGATTGTCTGGCGCGACCAGCTCAACTGGCTGTCCTGGGTCGGCATGGGGCTGATCATCGCCAGCGGCATCGCCACCACGCTGACCCGGGCGCGCGAAGGCTCCAACCGGCAGCCAACCGCCGATACCCCGGTCAAGTCGGCCGAGGCGGAAGTGCACCCCGAGGTGTAGCATCGGGGGTGGCGGACCGTGCTCACCCCGCCCTCTCACCGCGCCTGCCCGTGCCGTTGCGGCGCAACGATCCCAACCCAAGGTTACGCCATGTTCACCACCCTGATCTCCAGCCAGGACCTGCGCGCGCTGCGCGAAGACGGCAGCCGCCACAGCGTCGTGATCGACTGCAGTTTCGACCTGGCCAACCCGGCCGCCGGACGCGAGGCCTATCACGTGGGCCACCTGCCCGGCGCCTTCTATCTGCACCTGGACAACGAACTGTCCGGCGAGAAAACCGGCACCAACGGCCGGCACCCGTTGCCGGACCCGAACACGCTGACCGCGCGCCTGCGCGTGCTGGGCGTTAGCGAAGACACCCAGCTCATTGCCTACGACGCGCAGGGCGGCATGTACGCGGCGCGCGCCTGGTGGCTGCTGCGCTGGCTGGGCCACGGCGCCGTGGCCGTGCTGGATGGCGGCAAGAATGCGTGGGTGGCGGCGGGCCTGCCGCTCGAGGCAGGCAACACGCCGGAGCCCGAAACCCCGGGCAACCTGACGCGCAAGGCGGCGCTGGTGGCCACGGTGGACGCCGACGCCGTGCTGGCGAACCTGGCAAACCCGGCCCGGCTGGTGGTGGACGCCCGTGCGGCAGACCGCTTCCGTGGCGAGAATGAAACGCTGGACCCCGTGGGTGGGCATATCCCGGGCGCGGCCAACCGCTTCTTCAAGGACAACCTGGGAGAAAACGGCAGCTTCAAGCCGGCTAGCGCGTTGCGCCAGGAGTTCGGGCAAGTGCTGGGCAGCAAGCCGGCCAGCGAGGCGATCATGCAGTGCGGCTCGGGCGTGACCGCCTGCCACAACCTGCTGGCACTGGAAGTAGCCGGCATGCCGGGCGCCGCGCTCTATCCGGGCTCGTGGAGCGAGTGGTGCGCCGACCCGGCGCGGCCAGTAGCAAGCGGGGCCTGATGGCGAGCGGCGCAAGCCGCCAGGGCCAGCTTACCTGGCGGCAGCCGCCACGCCATGTGCATGGCCATGACCATGGTCATGCGCTTCGTGCACGCCATTGGTGATGAAGAAGATGGCGCAGATCCCGGTGGCGACCAGCACGACCTGGATGATCGATTCGCGCCAGCGCGGCTTGCGCTGCATCTGCGGCATCAGGTCGCTTACGGCGATATAGACGAAGCTGCTTGAAGCAATCACCAGCACGTAGGGAATCCAGCCGCTCATCTGGTCGAGCAGGTAATACCCCACCACGCCGCCAGCGATCGCCGCCAGGCTGGACAGCAGGTTAAAGGCAAAGGCGCGCGCCTTCGAGAACCCGGCGTTGAGCAGCACGATGAAATCGCCCACCTCCTGCGGGATCTCGTGCGCGGCGATGGCCAGCGCGGTGACCAGGCCAATATGCGGATCCGCCAGGAAGGCCGCGGCGATCACGATGCCGTCGGCGAAATTGTGGAAGGTGTCGCCCACCAGGATGGTCATGCCGCTACGGCCGGCTTCCTCTCGGTCATGGCCGTGGTGATGGTGGTGCCCATCGCCCTCGTGATGATGCGAGTGGCGCAGCAGCGCGACTTTTTCCAGAAGGAAGAAGCCGAGCAGGCCGGCCAGCAAGGTACCGAACAAGGCACGCGGATCGCCGCCGGACTCGAATGCCTCGGGCAGGGAATGCAGCAGCGCCGTGGCCAGCAGCACCCCCACCGAGAAACTCACCATGCGCTCGACCACGCGGGAAGCCACTGTCAGCGACAACAGCGCCGCGCCAAAGATACTGCCCACCCCCGAGATGGTGGCTGCAAGCAGGATGTAGACAAGCGTGGAATCGATGATGGGCTCCCGGGATCGGCTTTTCCGTTCTTAGGGAGCAGCATCGATCTCAAACGCAACACGGTTGCAAGAAACGAAGCCCGCATTGTACGTAGGTTGCAGCCGGTTTTGCAAATCCCGTGGCACAAGCCGCTCCTGGCTACGGGCGCGGCAGCGCCGCACCCTGCTGCAAATGCGCACCAGGGCGTGCCGCGCCTCAAACCCCGTGCTGCTTGAACCAGGCCAGGCAACGCTGCCAGCCGTCCTTGGCATCCGCTTCCCGGTAACTCGGGCGGTAGTCCGCGTTGAAGGCATGGCCGGATTCCGGGTAGACCACGAACGTGGAAGCCTTGGCAAAGGGGTCGCTTGATGCCGCCAGCGCCGCCTTCATCTTCTCGACCTGTTCCTGCGTGATGCCGGTGTCCTTGCCGCCGTAGAGGCCCAGCACCGGCACCTTGAGCTGGCCGGCCAGGTCGATCGGGTTGCGCGGCTTGATCGGGGTCGGCTCGCCCACCAGCTGGCCATACCAGGCCACGCCTGCCTTCACCTGCTGGCTGTGCGCGGCGTACAGCCAGGTAATGCGCCCGCCCCAGCAGAAGCCGGTAATGGCCAGGCGGCTGGTGTTGCCGCCGTTGGCCTTGGCCCAGGCCGTCGCCGCGTCGAGGTCTCCCATCACTTGTTCATCAGGGACCTTGGAGATCAGCTTCGCCTGCAGTTCCTGGATGGTGCCGAAGCTGCTTGGGTCGCCCTGGCGCGCGAACAGCTCCGGCGCGATGGCGAGGTAGCCCAGCTTGGCAAAGCGCCGGCAGATGTCGGCGATGTGCTCATGTACGCCGAAGATCTCGCTCACCACCAGCACCACCGGCAGGTTGGTCTTGCCTTCCGGCTGGGCGCGGTACGCCGGCATGTTGAAGCCGCCCGAGGGAATCGTCACCTCGCCGGCGGCAAGGCCTGCGAAATCGGTCTTGATGGCCTGTGCCATCACAGGCAAGGCTGCTGCGGCAAAGGCCGAACCCAGCGCCGTCTTGACGAACGCGCGGCGGTCATAGGACTGGCTGGGTACGAGGCTGTCGACTTCTGGCTTCAGCATGCGGTCTCCTGTCTGACATGGATGGCGAATCTGGATGGACAACGCACGGCGCGGCATCGCCGCCGTGGCGAGATCCGATTCTAAGCAAACATGGAGTCCAGCGCACGCGGCCGGCAAGCGGGGCGATTCGCAGTGCGATTCGCCCTGCGCCGGCGCGTGTCAGTGCAGCTTGACGCGCGGGCTGGTCTTGCTGCGCAGCCAGTGGGTCACGGTATCCAGCCCCATGCCCACGGCGCCGTGCAACGCCATGACGTGCATGCGGTACAGGGAGCTGTACATCACGCGCGCCATCAACCCTTCGATAAACATGGAGCCGCCGATCAGGCCGCCCATCAGGCTGCCGACCGCGCTGAAATGCCCCAGCGACACCAGCGAGCCCAGGTCCTTGAACCCAAAAGACGGCAGCGGCTTGCCGTCCAGGCGCGCGCGCAGCGCGCCGTAGAGGAACGTGGCCTGCTGGTGCGCGGCCTGGGCGCGCGGCGGCACGGCGCCCTGCTTCTCGGGCCAGGGGCAGCTGGCGCAGTCGCCAAAGGCAAAGATATCGGGATCGATCTCGCTTTGCAGCGTGGGCTTGACGATGATCTGGCCCATGCGGCTGACCGGCAGGCCCAGGGTGGAAAGCACCGCCGGCGCGGTAATGCCGGCGGCCCACACCGTCAGGTCGGCGTCGATGCGCTTGCCGCTGGCGGTCAGCACCGCGTCCTCGGTGACTTCGGTCACGCGCTCGGCGGTGAGGACTTCGATATCGAGCTTGTGCAGCAGCTTGGTGGTTTCGGTGGACACGCGCTCGGACAGCGCGGGCAGGATGCGCGGGCCGGCCTCGACCACGTGGATGCGCACATCGCGGCGCGGATCAAGCTGATGCAGCCCATAGGCGCTGAGCACGTGCGCGGTATTGCGCAACTCGGCAGAGAGCTCGACACCGGTGGCGCCGGCACCGATGATGGCAACATCCACGCGCGGGCGGCCATCCTCGCCGATGCGCCCGCGCCCGTTCTGGGCGCGCACGCAGGCCGAGATCAGCTTGCGGCGGAAGCGCTCCGCCTGGTCCACGGTATCGAGCGCGATGGCGTTCTCGGCGGCGCCGGGCACGCCGAAGAAATGCGTGACGCAGCCAATCGCCAGCACCAGGGTGTCATAGGAAAGATCGCGTGCGGGCAAGAGCTCCGTGCCGTCGAGATCGACACAGGCCGCCACCGAGATCGTCTTGCGATCCCGGTCGATGCCGGTCAGCTCGCCTTGCTGGAATTCGAAATGATGCCAGCGGGCCTGCGCCACGTATTCAAGCTGATGGGTGTGGGGATCCATGCTGCCGGCGGCAACTTCATGCAGCAGTGGTTTCCAGATATGCGTGGGGGAGCGGTCCACCAGTACGACCTGCGCGGCCCCGCCCTTGCCGAGCTTGTCGCCCAGCCGCGTGACCAGCTCCAGCCCGCCTGCTCCTCCTCCGACTACGATGATGCGATGCGCCCTTCCCTCTGTGCTCATGATCTACCCAGTGTCGTCGATATTCTTTTGCGGGGCCTGACGCGAGCCAGTGACCTCGGCTTTTCATCAGTCTGCTGCACAGCAGCACAACTGGCAAGACGCCATTCACCGATTCAGCGGTCGCTTCAATCGAAACCAGGATGCAGGAATACCGGGACGGGTGCAATCCCGGGGCGGCCCCGAAGGCCGCCCCGCGCGCTTAGTGGGCCTCCTCCCAGTTGCTGCCGGCGCCAACCTCGGCCACCAGCGGCACACGCAGTTCAGCCACGTTGCACATCAGTTCCGGCAACTTCACCTTGACCAGTTCCAGCTCGGCCTGCGGCACTTCCAGCACCAGTTCATCGTGCACCTGCATGACCTGGCGCGTGCCCAGGCCATCGCGTTCCAGCCAGTCCTGCACCGCGATCATCGACAGCTTGATCAGGTCGGCGGCAGTACCCTGCATCGGCGCGTTGATGGCGGCGCGCTCGGCGCCCTGGCGGCGCGGGCCGTTACCGCCATTGATGTCCGGCAGCCACAGGCGGCGCCCGAACACGGTCTCGACGAAGCCCTGCTCGCGCGCGGTCTGGCGCGTTTCTTCCATGTACCGCGCCACGCCGGGATAGCGCATGAAATAGCGGTCGATGTAGTGCTTGGCAGCCTCGCGCTCGATGCCGAGGTTGCCGGCCAGGCCGAAGGCGCTCATGCCGTAGATCAGGCCGAAGTTGATGACCTTGGCATAGCGGCGCTGCTCGCTGCTGACGGCATCCGGCGCCACGCCGAAGATCTCCGCGGCGGTGGCGCGGTGCACGTCCTCGCCCTCGGCGAACGAGCGCATCAGGTTCTCGTCGCCAGAGATATGGGCCATGATGCGCAACTCGATCTGCGAGTAGTCAGCCGACACGATCACGTTGCCCGGCCCGGCGATAAAGGCCTCGCGGATGCGCCGGCCTTCCTCGGTGCGCACCGGGATGTTCTGCAGGTTGGGCTCGGTGGAAGCCAGCCGGCCGGTCACCGCTGTGGTCTGCCCGTAGCTGGTATGCACGCGGCCGGTGGCCGGGTTGACCATCTTCGGCAGCTTGTCGGTGTAGGTGGACTTGAGCTTGGACAGGCCGCGATAGTCCAGCAGCAGCTTGGGCAGCGGGTAATCCTCGGCCAGCTTCTGCAACACCTCTTCGTCGGTGGACGGCGCGCCGCTGGCGGTCTTCTTGACCACCGGCAGCTTCATCTGGCCGAACAGGATCTCGCCGATCTGCTTGGGCGAGCCCAGGTTGAAAGGCTGGCCCGCGGCCTCGTACGCGGCCTGCTCCAGCGTCAGCATGCGCTGGCCGAGCTGCGTGCTTTGCGCGCCCAGGCGCTCGGCGTCGATCAGCACGCCGTTGCGCTCGATCTTCTGCAGCACCACCGAGACCGGCATCTCGATCTTTTCGTAGACGTAATGCACCCCCGGCAACGCCTCGACCTGCGGGTACATGTTGCAATGCAGGCGCAGCGTGACGTCGGCATCCTCGGCCGCGTACTCGGTGGCGCGCGCGATGTCGATCTGGTCAAAGCCGATCTGGCTCGCGCCCTTGCCGCACACTTCCTCGTAGCTGATGGTCTTCAGGCCAAGCAGGCGCTCGGCCAGGCTGTCCATGCCATGGTTGCGATGGGACGCCAGCACGTAGCTCTGCAGCATGGTGTCGTGCACGATGCCGCGCAGGCTGACGCCGTGATTGGCAAAGACATGGGAATCGTACTTCAGGTTCTGGCCGACCTTGCCGCGCGACGGGTCTTCGAGCCAGGCGCGCATGCGTGCCAGCACGGCCTCGCGCGTGAGCTGGCCATTGGCTTCCAGGCCCACCACGTCCGGGCCGCGGTGCGCCACCGGGATATAGCAGGCTTCGCCTGGCTCGATCGACAGCGAGATGCCGACCAGCTGGGCCTGCAGCGGGTCCAGCGAAGTGGTCTCGGTATCGATGGACACCAGCGGCGCGGTTTCGATGCGCCGCATCCAGGCCTCCAGCGCCGCCTCGGTGGCCACGGTTTCATAGCGGATCTGGGCCGGGGCCGGGGCGCTGTCGAACAGGCCGCCCTGGGCCGGACCCGGGTCGGCTCCCGCCGCGGCGGCGCCGGCCGCAGGCGGCGCCGCGCTTGCGCGTGCCTGGGCGCGCGGGTTGGGCAGGCTTTCGCCGGTGGCCTCGCGCAGCCAGGTCTTGAATCCATAGCGCGCAAAGAAGTCAATCAGCTTGTCCTTGTCCTCGCTGCCACCCTCAAGCTGGTGGAAGTCGGCCAGCGAGCTCGTCAGGTCGCAATCGGTCTTGACCGTCACCAGCTCGCGCGCCTTGGGCAGCCACGCCAGTGTGTTGCGCAGGTTCTCGCCCACCACGCCCTTGATGCCGGGGGCATTGGCCATGACATCGTCGAGCGTGCCGTACTCGGTCAGCCATTTGACCGCGGTCTTGGGGCCCACCTTGGGCACGCCGGGCACGTTGTCCACGGCGTCGCCAATCAGCGAGAGATAGTCGACGATGCGCACCGGCGGCACGCCGAACTTGGCGGCCACGCCGGGCGGGTCGAGGATTTCCCCGCTCATGGTATTGACCAGCGTGACGTGGTCGTCGACCAGTTGCGCCAGGTCCTTGTCACCGGTGGAGACCACCGTGCGCATGCCTTCGGCGGTGGCCCGGCGCGCCAGCGTGCCGATCACGTCGTCCGCCTCCACGCCTTCCACCACCACGATGGGCCAGCCCAGCGCGCGCACCGCTTCGTGGATCGGCTCGATCTGCTTGGCCAGGTCCTCGGGCATCGACGGGCGATGCTCCTTGTAGGCCGGATACAGGTCGTCGCGGAAGGTCTTACCCTTGGCGTCGAACACGCAGGCGCTATACTCTGCCGGGAAATCGCTGCGCAGCTTGCGCAGCATATTGATCATGCCGTAGATTGCCCCTGTGGGCAGGCCCTCACCGTTCCTCAGGTCCGGCAGAGCGTGATACGCACGATACAGATAGCTCGACCCATCGACGAGCAAGAGTGTTTTTGGACTATCCGACATTCCCATGGACTCAAAATTGACTGGTGCCGCCGCAGGCGGTGCGAACGCCGCCCCCCCTTCCGACGCAGCCGGCGCCGATAACCCGGCGGCAGCCCTCAAGCAGGCCGCGCAAGGCAGTATTACCACCGCGGCCGATATGGATGTGAACGTGACGGTCAGCGCCGCTGCCGATGGCCCGGGAGATACGTCTCCCGCCGCCGGCATCCGCGCCAACCCACGCAAGATGATTCCCAGCCTGCGTGCGCTGGCCGACGAAGACCGCGCGACAGCAAAGAAGGCGCGCGCTTCGTGGCAAATGTTCACGATTATGGCAGAGTTCATCGAGGCGACCGAGTACCTTTCGGAGATCCGCCCGGCGGTATCGATCTACGGTAGCGCGCGCCTGCGCGAGGATTCACCTTACTACCAGCGCACCATCGAGATCGCCCGCCTGTTCTCCGACGCCGGCTTCGCGGTGATCTCGGGCGGCGGCCCGGGCATCATGGAGGCGGCCAACAAGGGCGCCCACGCGGGCAAGTCAGCCAGCGTGGGCCTGAACATCGAGCTTCCGCACGAGCAGCAAGGCAATCCCTACCAGGACATCGCCATGCGCTTTCGCCACTTCTTCACGCGCAAGGTCACCTTCGTCAAGAATTCGGACGCCTTTATCGTGATGCCGGGCGGTTTCGGCACGCTGGATGAGCTGGCCGAAGTGCTGACGCTGGTGCAGACCGGCAAGTCCCGCGCCGTGCCGGTGGTGCTGTTCGGCAGCCGCTTCTGGAAGGGCCTGCTTGACTGGTTCCGCTTCACCCTGCTGCCGATGGGCCTGATCGCCGAGCATGACCTCGACCTGATGAAGATCGTGGACGAGCCGCACGAAGTGCTCGAAGCGGTATATGAGTACTACGAGCAGCGCGGTGGCGACAACCCGATCCCGCCCAAGGAAGAGATGTTCTACCTGTAAGCCAGGTAGAACAGGCCCGCCAGGCTGCTTCCGCGCGCGCCACCCGCCCCGCAAAGGTGCCCGCAGGGTCACCGCAAGGGGCCCGGCGCGGGCAGGAATTGCTAGAATGGAAGCCTGACACACTGCCAAAGCCCGGCGCCGCCGGGCTGCAGCGCCATTTGTGGCGCAGCATGCCCCCGGCCTGCTGCGCCGCGCAGGAGCCTTCAATGACCTCCCCCTCACTCCTGGCCACCGCCCGCGCGCAAGCGCCGGAGCCGCTTGGAGCCCCTCGTCCGGCCGCCCTGCGCGCGCTGGCTTTTGCAGCATTGGTGGCGCTTGGCGCCCCGGCCGCGGTGATGGCGCAGCCGGCCGAGCAGGCAGGCGGCGCGCTGACCCAGCAAGAGCTGAACCAGATCAACAACCGGCCGATCACCTCGCCGGCCAAGACCCAGCTGAACCAGCCGCGCGAACCGAGCTTCCAGCTCAATGAGCGGGATGGCACCCAGATCCGGGAATACAAGAACAAAGGCCAGGCCACCGATATCGAGGTCAAGTCCGGCATGGGCACCAAATACCAGATGAGCAAGCCGGAAGACAGCTCGCCGAAGATCCGGGACCACGACACGAACCGCGTACCATCGGTCAAAGTGCTGCAATTCTGAGCGTCGGCGTGCCGGGTTTTAGCACCCCGGCTCCCGGGTCCTGGTTTTCGCTTCTGCTACTTGTTTTCTGTTTTCCGATTTCACACGACCCCGCCAGATGATCACGGCGGGGCCGCGCCGGCGCTTCCGGCATCCGTGCCGCGAAAGCCAAGCTCTGCTTGCGCCCGCCGCCATCCGTTTCGATTCACACAAAGAGTATGGCCGTATTCACCACGGTCTCGCCGGACGAGATCGCCAGTTGGCTCCTTGATTACAACCTGGGCGAAATGCGCGACTTGCGCGGCATTGCCTCAGGCATCGAGAACAGTAACTTCTTCCTGACCATGGAGCAGGACGGTGTCACACGCGAGTACGTGCTGACCATCTTCGAGCGCCTGACGTTCGAGCAACTGCCGTATTACCTGCACCTGATGGCCCACCTGGCCGCGCACGACATCCGCGTGCCGGCGCCCATCCCGGGGCGCGACGGCGAGATCCTGCGTGCCCTCAAGGGCAAGCCGGCGACCATCGTCACGCGCCTGCCGGGCGGCTCGCAGCTGACGCCAGGCGTGGGGCACTGCGCGCAAGTGGGTGACATGCTCGCCCGCATGCACCTTGCCGGCCAGAGCTATCCGCGCCAGCAGCCCAACCTGCGCAGCCTGCCGTGGTGGCAGCAAACGGAAGGCGAGATCCTGCCCTTCCTGGATGCCGGCCAGCAAGCGTTGTTGCGCGAGGAAATGGCCCACCAGACCGCTTTCTTCGGCGGCGCGGAGTACGCGGCGCTGCCCGGCGGCCCTTGCCATTGCGACCTGTTCCGTGACAACGCGCTGTTCGAGGCTGGCCCGGCGGGGCAGGAGAAACTGGGGGGCTTCTTCGATTTCTACTTCGCCGGCAACGACAAGTGGCTGTTCGACCTGGCCGTCACCGTCAACGACTGGTGCATCGACCTGGCCAGCGGCGCGCTCGACGCCGCCCGCGGCCAGGCCTTGCTGCGGGCTTATCATGCCGTGAGGCCGCTGGGCCCCATCGAGGCGCAGCACTGGCGCGACATGCTGCGCGCCGGCGCACTGCGCTTCTGGATTTCCCGCCTGTGGGACTTCTACCTGCCACGCGAGGCCGACATGCTGCAACCGCATGACCCGACCCACTTTGAACGCATCCTGCGCCGGCGCATCGAAGCCGCCGCGCTGCCCTGGACCTGACCGTCATGCAATTACTGGAAGTCTCCGCCAAGGAAGGTTATGTCTGGTTCCGCCAGGGTGTCTGGCTGTTCCGCAAGAATCCGCTCGCCTTCCTGATGCTGTTGTTTGTCTACCTGATCGCCGCGCAACTGGCCGTGTTCGTGCCGCTGATCGGCATCATCGCGCTGCTGGTGGTCACCCCGGGCCTGTCGGTCGGCATCATGACCGCCTGCCGCGAGGTGATCCTGAACAAGCGCGTGCTGCCGACCGTATTACTGGCGGGATTTCGCGGCAACGGCAAGCAGGCAAGCCGCAACCTGCTGGTGCTGGGTGGCATCTACGCAGGCCTGGTCTTCGTGCTGAGCCTCATCGCGGGCAGCCTGGTGGACATCAGCACGCTGGTGCCGATCCTGCTCAAGGAAGAAGCGCCGTCGGCGGAATCCGTGCGGCAGCTTTACTTCGCGCTGATGATCGGGGCCGCGTTGTACACGCCGATTGCCATGCTGTTCTGGTTTGCGCCGCTGCTCACCGCGTGGCACAACGTGCCGCCGGTCAAAGCACTGTTCTTCAGCTGGACCGCGTGCTGGCGCAACCGTGGCGCGTTCCTGGCCTATGGCGTGGTGTTCGCGGTCTTGCTGGTGGCGGTGCCGTTCTTCCTGGAGGCGTTGTTCGGCGCATTGGGGGCTGAGGCGGTGCTGTCCTTCCTGGTCACGCCGTACTCGCTGCTGATGCTGGCGATCATGTATTGCTCGTTCTACGCCACTTACCGCGGCTGCTTCAATGTCGTGCCGGAAGAAGCCGCCGGCAGGCCGGACCTGGCCGCCTGAAGGCAGGTCACGCCGCGGTCACCCGGGTCACCCGGGTCACCCGGCTCACAGGCCGAACAGCCGGGCCGCGTTTCGGTCCGGCGCCTCGCACAGCGGGCCCAGCCACTCCCACACCTTGCACTGCAGGCCGGCATAGCCGGCCTCGGCCTCGTGATTGGTCCAAGGCCAGTCCGATCCCCATAGCAAGCCTTGCTCGCCCAGGCAGTGGTGCCAGCCAGCCACCACGCCTGCCAGGTCCGCCGCCACGCGATACGGCGCGCTCAGCTTGACGTAGACCTCCCTCTGCCCACGCCAGTGCGCGGCGCAAGCCAGCATCGGCGCGTCGGCCTGCGCGCCCGGCGCGGGCTTGCCGAAATGATCCAGCACCAGCGCGATCGGCACCGCCGGCAGCCAGGCCCGCAGCTCGTTGAGCCGGCCCGGATCGGTGTGCAACTCCAGGTGCCAGCCCAGCGCGTGGGCCGCCTCCAGCAGCGCGGGCCAGCGCGCATCCCGCCATGATGCGTCGTCGTGCCGCCCCACCATATTCCAGCGCAGGCCGCGCACGCCCAGGCCATGCAGCCGCGCCAACTCGCCGGCGGATGCCTCCGGGCCCACCACGCAAACACCGCGCAGCGCGGGCGAAGCCGCCAGCGCTGCTTCCAGCTCGCTATTGTCGCAGCCGAAAAAACTTGGCTGCACTACCACGCCCGCGCGCACGCCATGGGCCCCGGAGATGGCTTGCCACTGCGCCAGGCTGGCGCCGTAGGCGGGCCGGTAGCGCGCCCCGCCCACGGCGGGAGCCTCGGCGGAAAACACGTGGAAATGGGAATCGATCTGGAACATGTTCAGGCCCAAGGAACGGCGCATGCCGCCATGAATGGTAGCGCCGGTTGACACCCGCGCCCCTCCATTCTATGCTCTAGTCCTATAGATGACTAGAGCCCACCTCTCTCCCCGAACAGGCACCGCTGCCGGGGCACGCATGGAGACACGAATGCCAGACCGTTCCGCCCTGCCCGACCCGACGGGAGCCGGCCTCGACGCCACGCCAGCCAGCCTGGCGGCGCCGCGCTGGGCCCGCATCGCGACCGCGCTCAAGGGCCGCATCCTGGCCGGCGAATGGGCTTCCGGTACCGCCATTGCGGCCGAGAGCGCACTGGCGGAGCACTACGGCGTGGCGCTGGGCACCATGCGCGCCGCCATCCAGGCACTGGTGGACGAAGGCTTGCTGGAACGCGTGCATGGCCGCGGCACCTTTGTGCGCGGCGCGCTGACCGGCGCCACCATGGCGCGGTTCTTCCGCTTTGGCGATGCCGGCTCGGAGATTCCCGAGTCGCGCATCGTGTCGCTGCGCACGCTGGCGGCGCCGGCGGATGTCGCCGTGCAGCTTGGCCTGGCTGCGGGAACGCCGGTGTTGCGCGTATTGCGCCAGCGCGGCTGGGAAGGCCAGGTCCGCCTGCTCGAGACCATCTGGCTGCCGGCGCTGCTGTTCGGCACGTTGGCCACGCTCAAGCCGGCCGAGTTCGCGCCCCTGCTCTACCCGATGTATGCCGAGCGTTGCGGCGTCACGGTCGGCCGCGCCGTCGACGACCTGCGCTTCACCCGGCTTGGCGCACGCGAGGCCGCCCAGCTGAGCTTGCCAGAAGGCCATCCCGCGCTGGCGGTCAGCCGCGTGGCGTTTGACCTGGCGGGCCGGCGCGTGGAGTTCCGCCAGACGCTGGGCAATGCCGACGATTTCCACTACCGCGCCGAGGTTCGCTGAGCCCCGCGCGACGCCACCGCAAGCGCGGGCCGGCGCAAGCACCCAGACCTACACATTCCGAGGAGACCCATGCGATTCCCGATCCGACTTTGCGCCACCGCCCTGTTCTGGCTCGCTGCCGGCACCAGCAGCCTTGCGCACGCACAGGCCTGGCCCGCGGCCAAGCCCATCCGGCTGGTAGTCACCTATGCGCCCGGCGGCGGTGCCGACACCATGGCCCGCTTGATCTCGCCGCGCCTGGGCCAGGAGCTGGGCCAGACCATCGTGGTGGACAACCGGCCCGGCGCGGGCGGCCAGATCGGCACGGACCTGGTCGCCAAGTCCGCCCCGGACGGCTATACGGTGCTGCTCGACGCCGCCTCGTTTGCCGCCAACCCCTCGCTCTACAAGCGGCTGCCCTACGACCCGGTCAAGTCCTTCATCCCGGTCTCGGTGCTGGCGCTGTATCCCAACATGCTGGTCGTGAACCCGCAGTTCCCGGCCAAGACCACGCAGGAGTTGATCGCGATGGCACGCGCCAAGCCGGGCAGCATTGCCTATGCGTCCTCGGGCAACGGTTCGGCCCAGCACCTGGCGGGCGCGCTGTTCGCGCAGCGCATGAAGCTGGACCTGCTGCACGTGCCGTACAAGGGCGGCGGCCCGGCCATGGCCGATGTGATTGCCGGGCAGGTGCCGGTGTTCTTCGCCAACACGGCGTCGGGCCTGCAGCATGTGCGCGCGGGCAAGCTGCGCGTGCTGGGCGTGACCGGCGCCAAGCGCACGGCCATCCTGCCGGACACGCCAACGCTGGCCGAGGCAGGCGTGCCGCACTACGAGGTCTACGAGTGGAATGGCGTGTTCTTGCCGGCGGGCACGCCGCCGGAAATCGTCAAGCGCCTGTCGGATGCGATCCGCAAGGTCATCAACCTGCCGGAGAATCGCGAGCGCGTAACCAGCCTGGGCGGGGAGATCGTGGCCGGCACGCCGGGCGAGGCGGCGAAGTTCATCCAGGCCCAGACCACCGAATGGGCCAAGGTGATCAAGGAGGGCAACATCCAGCTGGACTGATTCCTCTGCCTGGTCGACTGGGCGCCCGTCCGCTCAGTCGATCGGGTCCAGCTTGGCGACCGACAGCACCAGCCATTTGGCCCCGTGGCGCTTGAACTTGATATTTGCACGGGCGGCTTCGCCCTCGCCTTCGAGCCCGGCGATCACGCCTTCGCCAAACTTGTTGTGGAACACGCTCTGGCCGATACGCAAGCCGGAGCCGGCCTGGCGCTTGGCGTCGGCGTAGCCGTTGCCGGTGTCCATGCCGCCGGTAGGCTGGGTGCCCGAATAGGGAACGTCCTCCGCCTTCTTGAACCAGTCGCGGCCCCAGCCGCCCTCGTTCTGCTGGCGGCGCTGCGAACCACCGCCGCCGCCATAGGCCTGCGCAGGCGGCATCAGCCACTTGAGCGATTCCTCGGGCAGCTCCTCGAAGAAGCGCGAGCGCACGTGATAGCGCATCTGCCCATGCAGCACGCGGCTTTGCGCGAACGAGAGATAGAGCCGCTCGCGCGCACGCGTGATGGCCACGTACATCAGGCGACGCTCTTCCTCCAGCCCGTCGGCCTCCGTGGCGCTGTTCTCGTGCGGGAACAACCCCTCTTCCAGCCCGGTGATGAAGACCGCGTTGAACTCCAGCCCCTTGGCGGCGTGCACCGTCATCATCTGCACGGCGTCCTGGCCCGCCTGCGCCTGGTTGTCGCCGGCTTCCAGCGAGGCATGGGTGAGGAAGGCAACCAGCGGGGTCATCACCGCCGGCAGCGCCTCGGGGTCCAGCACCTGCTGGGCCTGGTCGCCCTCGGCCAGCGCGGGCAGCGGCTGCGCGCCATCGCGCCCGACCGGAATCGCGCTGGCCAGCGCATCCAGCCCAAAGCCTTCCTCCGTCACGAACGCCTGCGCCGCCGTCACCAGTTCCTGCAAGTTCTCGATGCGGTCCTGGCCTTCTTTTTCAGCGCGGTAGTGCGTGATCAGGCCGCTGGTATTGGTGACGTACTCGACTGTTTCCGGCAGCGTCATGCGGCGTGTCTCGGCGCGCATCTGCTCGATCAGCCGCACAAAGGCGCCCAGCGTGCTGCCGGCCTTGCCGGGCACGAAGGCCACGGCTTCGGCCAGCGAGCAGTTGTACTGGCGCGCCGCATCCTGCAGGGCTTCGAGCGAGCGCGCGCCGATGCCGCGCGTGGGGAAATTCACCACGCGGCCAAAGGCAGCGTCGTTGCGCGGGTTTTCCAGCAACTGCAGGTAAGCCAGCGCGTG
The DNA here is from genome assembly GCF_059421605.1 of Cupriavidus sp. GW821-FHT02F09. NCBI lineage: Bacteria > Pseudomonadati > Pseudomonadota > Betaproteobacteria > Burkholderiales > Burkholderiaceae > Cupriavidus > Cupriavidus sp. GW821-FHT02F09. The sequence goes on along the minus strand of NZ_JBWKVH010000005.1, from coordinate 179,671 downwards.
CTTGACTTCGGCACGTTCGAAGAAGCGCAAGCCGCCGTACACGCGATAGGAAATGCTGGCCGAGAACAGCGCGTGCTCGATCACCCGCGACTGCGCATTGCTGCGGTAGAGGATGGCGATTTCCGAGCGGCTCATGCCCTGCGCGATCAGGTCACGGATTTCCTCCACGATCCAGCCGGCTTCCTGGCCGTCGGTGCCGGCCTGGTACACCCGCACCGGTTCGCCGTGGCCCGCATCGGTGCGCAGGTTCTTGCCCAGGCGGCGCGAATTGTGGGCAATCAGGTGGTTGGCCGAATCCAGGATGTGGCCATGGGAGCGGTAGTTCTGCTCCAGCTTGATCATGTGGCGCACGCGGAACTCGTGCTCGAAGTCGCGCATGTTGCCGACATTGGCGCCACGGAACGCGTAGATGCTCTGGTCGTCGTCGCCGACCGCGAACACCGCGGCCGGGTTCTGCGTGCCGAAGCCGGCCAGCATCTTGAGCCACTGGTACTGCAGCACGTTGGTGTCCTGGAACTCGTCCACCAGCACATGGCGGAAGCGGTGCTGGTAGTGCTGGCGGATCGCGTCGTTGTAGCGCAGCAGCTCGTAGCAGCGCAGCAGCAGCTCGGCGAAGTCGACCACGCCTTCGCGCTGGCACTGCACATCGTAGGCGGCGTAGAGATCGACGAAGCGGCGGTTGAAGTCGTCGTTGGCCTCCACGTCGGCCGGGCGCAGGCCTTGCTCCTTGGCGTTGTTGATGAAGTACTGCAGGTTCTTGGCCGGGTACTTCTCGTCATCCACGTTCAGCGACTTGAGCAGGCGCTTGAGGGCGGAGAGCTGGTCCTGGCTGTCGAGGATGGCAAAGGTCTGCGGCAGGCCGGCATCGCGGTAATGCGCGCGCAACATGCGGTTGCACAGCCCGTGGAAGGTGCCGATCCACATGCCGCGCGTGTTGATCGGCAGCATCGACGTCAGCCGCGTCATCATTTCCTTGGCGGCCTTGTTGGTAAAGGTCACCGCCAGCAGGCCGGCGGGCGACACCCGGCCGTTCTGGATCAGCCATGCGATCCGGGTGGTCAGCACACGCGTCTTGCCGCTGCCCGCGCCAGCCAGGATCAGCGCCGGCTCGTCGGGCAAAGTGACGGCGGCTAGTTGTTCAGCATTGAGATTGGCAAGCAGGTCGGACATCGGGAAGGCCTTGTGGAGTGCCCCGAATTATACCGGGGTGCCCCCCGTGCCCGCGCGGCCCCGGCCGCCGGACAGGGGGATCGTCCGGCGGCGGGCCGGGAACCACGCAAAATGGCGCAAAAAAGCGCGGCCGATCCCCTCGCGAGAGGTAAGCAGAGCACTTTCAGGCAGGGCAATGCACCGGCAAAATGACGCCGCGCGGCCGATCCCGGGCCGAAATCGCGCGCCCCCCACCCGCCTCCCCTATAATTTGATGTTTTCCCGGCGCGTTGCCCCTGCCCGCCTGGCCCGCAGAATCCGACGTAATCATCGACATCCGAGCATGACCGCCCAAGACCAGTCCCTTGCCAAGAGCTTCGAACCCGCCGCCATTGAGGCCAAGTGGGGCCCAGAGTGGGAGAAGCGCGGCATCGCGAAGCCGACCCTCGACCCGGACCGTCCGGACTTCTGCATCCAGCTGCCGCCGCCCAATGTGACCGGCACGCTGCACATGGGCCATGCCTTCAACCAGACCATCATGGACGGCCTGGCCCGCCATGCCCGCATGAGCGGCGCAAACACCCTGTGGGTGCCGGGCACCGACCACGCCGGCATCGCCACCCAGATCGTGGTGGAGCGCCAGCTGGAAGCGCAAGGCGTATCGCGCCATGAGCTAGGCCGCGAAAAGTTCGTCGAGAAGGTGTGGGAGTGGAAGGAAGAGTCCGGCTCGACGATTACGCGCCAGATCCGCCGCATGGGCGCCTCGATCGACTGGAGCCATGAGTACTTCACGATGTCGCCGGAGATGTCCAAGGCGGTCACCGAAGTCTTCGTGCGCCTGTTCGAGCAAGGCCTGATCTACCGCGGCAAGCGCCTGGTCAACTGGGACCCGGTGCTGGGCACCGCGGTGTCCGACCTGGAAGTGGACAACGTCGAGGAAGATGGCTCGATGTGGCACATCCGCTATCCGCTGGCCGAAGCCGATACCGTGCACGGCCTGACCCACCTGACGGTGGCCACCACCCGCCCCGAGACCATGCTGGGCGACGTGGCCGTGATGGTGCACCCGGAGGACGAGCGTTATGCGCACCTGATCGGCAAGTTCGTGCGCCTGCCGCTCACCGGCCGCGATATCCCGGTGATCGCCGACGACTACGTCGACCGCGAGTTCGGCACCGGCGTGGTCAAGGTGACGCCTGCCCATGATTTCAACGACTATGCGGTTGGCCAGCGCCACAAGCTGCCGCAGCTGTCCATCCTGACGCTCGACGCCAAGATCGTCGCCGACGCGCCCGCCGCCTATGCCGGCCTGGACCGCTTCGAGGCGCGCAAGCGCATCGTGGCGGACCTGGATGCCCAGGGCCTGCTGGCCGAGGTCAAGAAGCACAAGCTGATGACGCCGCGCAGCGAGCGCACTGGCAGTGCCATCGAGCCGATGCTGACCGACCAGTGGTTCGTGGCCATGAGCAAGCCGGCGCCGGAAGGCACCTTCCACCCGGGCCGCTCGATTGCCGAAGTGGCGCTGGACGCCGTGCAGAGCGGCGAGATCAAGCTGATCCCCGATAACTGGAACAGCACCTACAACCAGTGGCTGGAGAACATCCAGGACTGGTGCATCTCGCGCCAGCTGTGGTGGGGCCACCAGATCCCGGCCTGGTACGACGAGGCCGGCAAGTGCTTTGTCGCCCGTACCGAGGAAGAGGCGCAGGCCCAGGCGCGCGCAGCCGGCAGCACCGGTCCGCTGCGCCGCGAGGACGATGTGCTCGACACCTGGTTCTCCTCGGCCCTGGTGCCCTTCTCGTCGCTGGGCTGGCCCGCCGAGACGCCGGAGTTGCAACATTTTCTACCGTCGTCGGCACTTGTTACCGGTTACGACATCATCTTCTTCTGGGTGGCGCGCATGGTCATGATGACCAAGCACTTCACCGGCAAGGTGCCGTTCCATACCGTCTATGTGCACGGTCTGGTGCGGGATTCGGAAGGCAAGAAGATGAGCAAGTCCGAGGGCAACACCCTGGACCCGGTCGACCTGATCGATGGCATCGAGCTCGAGCCGCTGCTCAAGAAGCGCACCACCGGCCTGCGCCGTCCCAAGGACGCGCCCAAGATCGAGAAAAAGACCAAGAAGGAATTCCCCGAGGGCATTCCGGCGTTCGGTGCCGATGCCCTGCGTTTCACCTTCGCCTCGCTGGCCACGCTGGGCCGTAACATCAACTTCGACACCGGCCGTTGCGAAGGCTATCGCAACTTCTGCAACAAGCTGTGGAACGCCACGCGCTTCGTGCTGATGAACACCGAAGGGCACGACTGCGGCATGGGCCCGTGCAGCAACGACTGCGGCCCCGACGGCTACCTGCATTTCTCGCAGCCGGACCGCTGGATCGTGTCGCTGCTGCAGCGCGTGGAAGCCGAAGTGGAAAAGGGCTTTGCCGAGTATCGCTTCGACAACATCGCCAGCGCCATCTACAAGTTCGTCTGGGACGAGTACTGCGACTGGTACCTGGAGCTGGCCAAGGTCCAGATCCAGAACGGCACGCCCGCGCAGCAGCGCGCCACCCGCCGCACGCTGCTGCGCGTGCTGGAAACCGTGCTGCGCCTGGCCCACCCGATCATCCCCTTCATCACCGAAGAGCTGTGGCAGAAGGTAGCGCCGCTGGCCGGCCGCGCCAAGGGCGACGGCAGCGAGACGCTGGCGCTGCAGGCCTATCCCCTGCCCGCCATGGCAAAGATCGACGAGGCCGCCGAGCAATGGACCGCGCAGCTCAAGGCCGTGGTCGACGCCTGCCGCAACCTGCGCGGCGAAATGAACATCTCGCCGGCCCAGCGCATTCCGCTGTACGCTGAGGGCGACAGCGCGTTCCTGACGTCGGCCCAGGCTTATGTGCAGGCGCTGGCGAAACTTTCGGAGGTCAAGGTATTCGAAGATCAGAATGCCCTGATGGCGGAAGGTGCCGGCGCGCCGGTGGCCATCGTCGGCGGCAACCACCTGCTGCTGAAAATCGAAATCGACGTGGCCGCGGAACGCGTGCGCCTGTCCAAGGAAATAGAGCGCATCAGCGCCGAACTCGGCAAGTGCCGTGGCAAGCTGTCCAACGAGAGCTTCGTCGCCAAGGCACCGCCCGCCGTCGTCGCGCAAGAAACCCAGCGTTTGTCGGATTTCGAACAGACGCTGGTCAAGCTGCAGGATCAACTACAGCGTTTGCCGGCATGAGCTTTGCATCACCAGCAGGGTTGTCTACACCGAATTGATAAGGAAAACCGATATGGAAACCCGCGTCACCAAGGCTGTCTTCCCGGTAGCCGGTCTCGGCACTCGTTTTTTGCCGGCTACCAAGGCAAGCCCGAAGGAAATGCTGCCGGTGGTCGACAAACCCCTGATCCAGTACGCCGTGGAAGAAGCCATGGCTGCGGGCATCACCGAGATGATCTTCGTCACCGGCCGCTCCAAGCGCGCCATCGAAGATCACTTCGACAAGGCCTATGAGCTCGAAGCGGAGCTCGAGGCAAAGAACAAGCAGGCCCTGCTCAGCCTGGTGCGCTCGATCAAGCCGTCGCACGTGGAATGCTTCTATGTGCGCCAGCCCGAGGCGCTCGGCCTTGGTCATGCCGTGCTCTGCGCGGAAAAGCTGGTGGGCGACGCACCGTTCGCCGTGATGCTGGCCGATGACCTGCTGGATGGCGATCCGCCAGTCATGAAGCAGATGGTGGACATGTACGGCCACTACAACTGCTCGGTGCTGGGCGTGGAAGAGATCGCGCCGGAGCAGAGCCGCTCCTACGGCGTGGTGGATGGCCGCGAATGGGACGAAGGCGTGATCAAGGTGTCGGACATTGTCGAGAAACCGGCGCCCGAGAATGCGCCGTCCAACCTGGGCGTGGTTGGCCGCTACATCCTGACCCCGCGCATCTTCGACCATATCCGCAACCTCAAGCCGGGCGCGGGCGGCGAGTTCCAGCTCACCGATGCCATCCAGTCCCTGCTCAGCCAGGAACAGGTGCTGGCCTACCGCTACAAGGGCGTGCGCTACGACTGCGGCAGCAAGCTGGGCTACCTGAAGGCCACCGTGGAATTTGCGCTCAAGCACCCGGAGGTGATGGACGAATTCAGCACCTACCTGCGCGCGCGCGCCAATAGTATCTGAGTGCCAGAAGATCTGGAGCCATGAAAAAAGCCGCAAATGCGGCTTTTTTCATTTGGCGCGGGGCGCGCCCGCGTCAAGCTGTCGTTGATTTAACGCCGGCGCATGTAGAACACGAACACCTTGTCCACTTCCTGGTGCGACAGCAGTTCGTTGCCGGTCTGCTTGGCAAACGCCTGGAAATCCCGCGTGGCGCCGGGATCGGTGGCGAGAATCTTGAGAACGTCGCCGCTGGGCATGTCGGCCAGCGCCTTCTTGGTGCGCAGGATCGGCAGCGGGCAGTTCAGGCCGCGCGCATCTACTTCTTTCTGGAACTCCATTCCTCTCTTCCTTGGTTCTGTGCGCTCAGGGTCCGGCATGGCCCGTTGTGGCCGCTAGTCGCCATTAGGCCATGGGACCGTGCCTGCCGTGTCGCATCGATGACTGATGATTATGGCCGGTATTGTAGCGAAATGCCCGGCTGTCCCAGGCCTTCGCGCCGGCGCGGGTCGGGAATGTCCTCGCCAGTCTGGCGATCGAAGAACCGCACCGGATGGCCACGCGAGGCCAGCCAGTCGGCCACCGCGAAGCCCGTGCCCGCCGACCAGATCCGCATGTCCTCGGGCGCCACCAGCTTGTAGTCGGCCAATTCCTCGGACAACGCGATGGTGCCGCTCGCCTGCACATGGTAGGCGATGATCAGCTCGTTCTTGCGCATGAACTCGTACACGCCGATCAGCGATACCGAGTGCGCGTCCAGGTTGGTTTCTTCCTTGAGCTCCCGCGCCACGCCCTGCTCCGGCGTCTCGTCGCGCTCCATGAAGCCGGTCACCAGCGCGAACATTTTTTCAGGCCACGCGGCATTGCGCGCCAGCAGTAGCTTGCCTTCATATTCCACCACCGCGGCCAGCACGGGCAGCGGGTTGTTCCAGTGGACAAAGCCGCACTCTGGCTGGATGCAGGCATCACGTTCGCGCCCGGAATGCGGCAGCAATTCCAGCGGCGATCCACATTGCGGACAGTATCGGTAAACGGCCATGCGGGAGCTCCTGATTTTGTATTGTTATGTTGCCATTTTATAAGGGCGGCGGCATTCACGCGCCGCAGGCCGCGCGCATATCCGCGGCCAGCGCCTCGACGGTTTCCGGCTGCAGATCCCACGAGCACATGAAGCGGCAGCCGCCGGCGCCGATAAACGTATAGAAGCGCCAGCCCTTGGCACGCAGCGCCTCGATGGCCGCGAGCGGCAGCTCGGCAAAGACAGCATTGGACTCGGTCGGGAACATGATGCGCACGCCGGGGATGGTGGCGATGCGCTCATGCAGCAACTGCGCCATGGCATTGGCATGGCGGGCGTTGCCGAGCCACACATCGTTCTCGAGCAAGCCCAGCCATGGGGCCGAGATAAAACGCATCTTGGAAGCCAGTTGCCCGGCCTGCTTGACGCGGTAAGCAAAGTCCTCGGCCAGCTTGCGGTCGAAGAACACCACCGCCTCGCCCACCGGCAGGCCGTTCTTGGTGCCGCCGAAGCACAGCACGTCCACGCCTGCGCGCCAGGTGATCTCCGACGGATGCACGCCCAGCGATGCCACGGCATTGGCGAAACGCGCGCCGTCCATGTGCACGCGCAACTGGCGGCGCTTGGCGATGGCGGCAATGGCTCGCACTTCCTCCACCGTGTACACCGTGCCGACCTCGGTCGACTGCGTCAGCGACACCACCTTGGGCTTGGGATAGTGGATATCGGAGCGGCGCGTCACCAGCGCTTCCACCGCTTCGGGCGTGAGCTTGCCGTTGGCGCCAGGCGCGGTCAGCAGCTTGGAGCCGTTGGAGAAGAACTCCGGGCCGCCGCACTCATCGGTCTCGATATGTGCCAGCTCATGGCAGATCACCGAGTGGTAGGACTGGCACAGCGCGGACAGCGCCAGCGAGTTCGCCGCGGTACCGTTGAAGACGAAAAACACCTCGCAATCGGTCTGGAACAGCTCGCGGATCCGGTCACAGACTTTTTGCGTCCACGAATCGTCGCCATAGGCCTGCTCGTGGCCGCTGCCGTTGGCTTCGAGGAAATACTTGAGCGACTCCGGACAGAAGCCGGCGTAGTTGTCGGAGGCGAAATGCTGCATGGGGAGATCCGTGGCGGGTGGCGTGGCGCGTGCCATGGGCGTCGGGGCTTGTGGCCTTTGGCCCGGAGCGGTTTTTGTCTGGGGCGGTCTGCGGCGTAGCTGCGCGTGGCTTACTTCTTGTCAGCCCACAGCTGGCCGCCGGTGGACCAGTTCTCGCGCTTGATGTCGGTGATGATGATATCCACGGCCGAGGCCGAGCAGCCGAGGGTTTCGCAGGTGACGCGGGTGACTTCCTCGACCAGCTTGCGCTTTTGCTCGATGGTGCGGCCTTCGAAGAGTTCTACGTGGTAAGTCGGCATGGCTTGTTTCCTGTTTCCTGTTGTCGTTTTGTTTTTCGCTGTCCGTTGCGGATTGCCCTGGCGATGCGCGGAGGGATCTGCCAGCACCCGTCAAAGTCAGTCGCGGTACGAAGCATCGATTCTATCGAGTTTGCGCAACAGCGACGGCCATTCCAGTTCGCCCTCGACGGCGCCGCCGTCGTCAAGCTGCTCGGACGCCCGTTGTGCCAGCGCATGCGACGGCTGCACGACCTGTCCGCCAGCCTGCGCGCCAAGCTGGATCTCGCAGGCCTTGATGAGCGTCGCCATCAGCACGTACGCCTCGGCCACGGTCCGGCCAACCGTCAGCGTGCCATGGTTGCGCAGCAGCATGGCGGGATGCCGGCCGAGCGACGCGGTCAGCCGCGCGCTCTCGGCGGGCGTGAACGCCAGGCCTTCGTAGTCGTGATAGGCCAGCCGGCCATAGAAGCGCAAGGCGTGCTGCGAAAGGGCCAGCAGGCCGCAGGCCTGGGCCGATACCGACACGCCAGCGCTGTTGTGCAGGTGCATCACGCACACCGCATCGGGGCGTGCTGCATGCACCGCGCCATGCAGCGCGAAGCCGGTGACGTTGACCGCATGGGTGCTGTCGCCCACCACCTCGCCGCGGCCGTTGATCTTGACCAGGTCGCTGGCGCGGATTTCGTCAAAGGCAAAGCCGAACGGATTGATCAGGAAGTGATCGGGCTCATCCGGCACAGCTGCAGAGATATGGGTGTAGATGAGGTCGTCCCAACCCTGCCGGGCGCACAAGCGGTAAGCCGCCGCCAGGTCGACGCGCATGCGCGACTCGGCTTGCGTGACGGGTTGAGTGGCGCCCGCGGCACGGGCGGGCTGCAAGGCAAAGGACATGGTTCGGCTCCTGCGCCGCGCGGGTGCCGCGCGCCGGTTCAGCCAACCGGCGCCGGGGGCGGCAAAGGCGATACTGTAGCGCAAGGCAGGCGCTGCGTCAGGACGTGCCCCGGCACCTTGGCAGGGCCGGATTATCTGCGTTGTTGCCGGCTCATCCAGGCGAAGATCGCGCCACCCAGCAACAGGGCCGCCACTGCGCAACCAAGCGAGGCGGCGAAGCCGCCGGTGCGTGCCACCAGCGCCGTGGCCAGCGGCGGCCCGACGATCTGGCCAAGGCCGTAGCTGGCGGTCATCAGGCCCATCAGGCGCTGCGCCTGTGCGCCCCACAACCGGCGCGCCTCGCGCATGGCGAACGACACCAGCGCATTGAACGGCAACCCGGCCAGCATGCTGCTGAGCGCGAAACCAGCCACCGTTGGCCAGACCACCGCGATGGCCACGCCGATCGCCTGCATCACATAGGTAAAGGCCAGCAGCCGGCGATTGTCGCGCTCCGTGCTGACGCGCGAGGCCACGAAGGCGCCAATGGTCACCCCCACGCCGAAGATGGGCCAGAACAGGTCTGCCCACAGCGAGCCCGGCATGGCCTGGCGCGCGATCACCGGCAGGAACGTGGCCGTGATGATGTAGCCGAAGCCCGCCAGGCCGTAGGCAAAGGTCAGCAGCCAGGTCTCGCGGCCCAGCCGGGGCGCCGCTTGCGCCGACGCGGCCGGGCCGGCTGCGTGCGCGGTGCGCGGCGCGGGCGTGAAGACTTGCCAGACCGCGCTGACCAGCAGCACCGCCAGCACGCCGAAGGCCAGCCAGCCCCAACTGGCCCGCCAGCCGGCGCTCACCATGGCAAAGACGGAAACGCCCGTGATAACGATGCCAATGCCCGGCCCGCAAAAGATCACGCCACCCAGCGACGCCCGGCCCAGTTCGGCCAGCCGGTGCATGCACCAGGCCGAGCCGTAGACCATGACCATCGCGCTGGCCACGCCGGCCGCAGCGCGCCACAGGCCCCAGGCCGCCATGCCGCCGGGCGCGGCCATGCCAAGCGTCAGCACGACGGTGGCCACCATGCCGAGCCGGACCATGCGCGCCGGGTCGGGCCGGATGAACAGGCAAGCGGCGGCGCCGGCGAAGTAGCCCAGGTAGTTCAGCGTGGCCAGCCAGCCACCCTCGCCCAGCGTGACGCTGCCGTCGTGCAGCATCATGGGCAGCAGCGGCGTAAAGGCGAAGCGGCCAACGCCCATCGCCACGCCCAGCGCCACCAGCCCCGCCAAGGCCACGGCCCAGACGCCAGGCTGTGCCTGCGCCGGCGCGGCAGCGTTGCGGGGTGCCAGTGTGGATGTGGATTTCATAGGCGCATGCTACGCTCCGGTCAACGAACCGAAAAATGAATAATTGAGAACTCAATCATCTTTTTCAGAGATGATCGTTTGTTCGTCATCACTACATCATCACACCCGGCAAGGGGATCGCAATGGACCTGGCTTCCCTGGAAATCTTTCGCTGCGTCGTGGAGGAAGGCGGCATCACCCGCGCCGCCACCCGCCTGCACCGCGTGCAGTCCAACGTCACCACCCGCATCCGCCAGCTGGAGGCCTCGCTCGGCGTCGATCTATTCCTGCGTGACGGCAAGCGCATGGTGCTGACGCCGGCCGGACAGACTTTGTTCGACTACGCCCGCCGCGTGCTGGACCTGGCCGAAGAAGCCCGCCAGGCCGTGCTGCCGGCCAGGCCGCAAGGCCGCCTGCGCATCGCCTCGATGGAGAGCACGGCGGCCAGCCGCCTGCCCGCCGTGCTGGCCGCCTATCACCAGGCGTGGCCGGACGTGGAGCTTGAGCTGGTGACCTGCCCCACGCGCCAGGCCTTGCAGGCGCTGGCGCGCTTCGAGGTGGACTGCGCCTTTGTGGCCCAGCCGCTGGACGATCCAGCGCTGGCGTCGCTGCCGGCGTTCGAGGAAGAGCTGGTGCTGATCGCCCGCGAGCGCCATGCTCCCATACACAGCGCGGCAGACCTGGAAACCCGCACCATGCTGTCGTTCGAGTCCGGCTGCAATTACCGCGGCCGGCTCGAAGCCTGGTTCGGCGCCAGCGGCAGCCCGCCGCGCCGGGTGCTGGAGCTGGGCTCGTATCACGCCATCATTGCTTGTGCCGCAGCCGGCATTGGCGTGGCGATTGTGCCGCGCTCGGTACTTGGCCTGTACCGCGACCTGCCCAAGATCAGCCTCCACGACCTCGGCCAGGCCGGCAAAGTCACCACGTTGCTGGCTTGGCATCCGGCCATGGCCAATACCGCGCTGGGCGCCTTGGCCGACACATTCCGCGCCCCACGGCCAGGACTGGCCGCGGCCGCCTGAGTCCGCCAGCTGCCGCCACACCGGGCAAGATGTGCCCGGTCGCCTACACTGGAAGTGGCGCCGCGTTTGCACTCCACGTGCCGGCGTCATTGCCATGAAGCATGTCCCGATGCTCCTGCGATGGCTTGCAACGGCCTTCTGGCTAGCCCTCGTTGCCTTGGCGGCGACGCCGCTGGTCCCCGCCACGCCGGCCAATGCGCAGGCGAGCGCGCCCGCGGCCACCGGCGCTGTCCCGCCCGTTTTCGTCATCCCGCTCAAAGGCGCGATCGGCCCGGCCAGCGCGAGCTTTATCGAGCGCGGCATGGCGCGCGCGCGCTCTGACGGCGCGCAGCTGATCGTGCTGGAAATGGACACCCCGGGCGGGCTGGACCTGTCGATGCGCGAGATCATCCAGGGCATCCTGGCCTCACCGGTACCGGTGGCGAGCTATGTCTATCCGGGCGGCGCGCGCGCGGCCAGCGCCGGCACCTACATCCTCTACGCCAGCCATATCGCCGCGATGGCGCCCGGCACCAACCTGGGCGCGGCCAGCCCGGTGCAGATCGGCATCGGCGGGCCACAGAAGCCAGAGGCGGCCCCAGCCTCCGCCCCTGCCGGCGCGCCGCCGCAGGACACCATGGAGCGCAAGCAGATGCACGACGCCTCGGCCTATATCCGCGGCCTGGCGCAATTGCGCGGGCGCAATGCCGAGTGGGGCGAACGCGCGGTGCGCGAGGCGGTCAGCCTGTCGGCCAGCGAGGCGGTCGCGCAGAAGGTCGCGGACCTGATCGCGCCCGACCTGCCTGCACTGCTGCGCGCCGTGGACGGCAAGCACATCCAGGCCGCCGGCGTGGACCGCGTGCTGCGCACGGCGCACGCGCCGGTGCAGGTGCTGGAGCCGGACTGGCGCGACAGCTTCCTGGAGGTCATCACCGATCCCAGCGTGGCGCTGATCCTGATGATGGCCGGCATCTACGGCCTGATCTTCGAGTTCTCCACGCCGGGCATGGTGGTACCCGGCATTGGCGGCGCGATCTGCCTGCTGCTGGCGCTGTTCGCGCTGCATATGCTGCCCGTCAGCTACGCGGGCCTGGGGCTGATCGCACTGGGCATCGGCTGCATGGTGGCGGAGCTATACCTGCCCACCTTTGGGGCGCTGGGCGTGGGCGGCATCATCGCCTTTATCTTTGGGGCGGTGATGCTGATCGATACGAATGTGCCCGGCTTCGGCATTCCGCTGTGGCTGATCGGCAGCCTGGCACTGGCCAGCGCGGTGTTCCTGTTCGCCGTCTGGACGCTGCTCTGGCGCGCGCGGCGCATGCCCGCGATCAATGGCGGCGACGCGATGATCGGCACGCCCGGCGTGATCCTGGACGATCTCCAGGAAGACGGCTGGGCCGAGGTGCGTGGCGAGCGCTGGCGGGTACATAGCCTGCGGCCGCTGGCGCGCGGCGAGCCGGTGCTGGTCATCGGGCGCAATGGGCTGCTGCTCGAAGTGCGCTCCCTCCACGCGTCTGGAACGACATCCGGCCCGATTCCCCCATCCACCCAAGGAGCATGATCATGGCATTTGGATTCAGCGCAGGCGGTCTGGTCTTCATCGTTGCCTTGCTCATTGTTTCCTCGATCCGCGTGCTGCGCGAGTACGAACGCGGCGTGGTGTTCATGCTGGGGCGCTTCTGGAAGGTGAAAGGCCCAGGGCTGGTGATCCTGATCCCGGCGGTGCAGCAGATGGTGCGCGTGGACTTGCGTACGGTGGTGATGGACGTGCCGCCGCAAGACGTGATCTCGCGCGACAACGTGTCGGTCAAGGTGAATGCGGTGGTGTATTTCCGCGTGATCGACCCGGAGCGCGCCATCATCCAGGTGGCGAACTTCCTCGAGGCCACCAGCCAGCTGGCGCAGACCACCTTGCGCTCGGTGCTGGGCAAGCATGAGCTCGACGAGATGCTGGCCGAGCGCGAGCAGCTCAACATCGACATCCAGAAAGCGCTCGATGCCCAGACCGATAGCTGGGGCATCAAGGTCTCCAACGTGGAGATCAAGCACGTCGACCTCAACGAAACCATGATCCGCGCCATCGCGCGCCAGGCCGAGGCCGAGCGCGAACGGCGCGCCAAGGTGATTCATGCCGAGGGCGAGTTGCAGGCCTCGGTGAAGCTGCTGGAAGCCGCGCAGATGCTGGCAAGGGAACCGCAAGCGATGCAACTGCGTTATCTGCAGACGCTGACGCAGATTGCCGGCGACAAGAGCTCGACGATCGTGTTTCCGTTGCCCATCGACATCCTGACGCTGGTGGGAAAGCTGAGCCGCGAGTCGACGTGAAAAAAGGCGCCTGGGGCGCCTCAGACTGCTGACAAAGGTAGATCTGCGCAGGGGGTCACTCCCCTCTCCCGCGGGCGGGAGAGGGGCTGGGGGAGAGGGCGGGTGCTCGTCACGCCGTCATGCTGGAAACAACCATGGGCTTCGCTTCAAGTGGCCCCTAGCTAAGCCACCCCTCACCCCGGCCCTCTCCCCCTGAGGGGAGAGGGAGAGACAGCCGTCGTCATGGCACGCGGCTTTGGCCCATTCCTCGGCTTCGGCGAATGCCTCAGATCTGCCTCAGACCTGCCTCAAACCTTGCCCGCGACCCACTCGCCGACACCTGCCAGCGCCTTGGGCAGGTTGGCCGGCTCCGTGCCGCCAGCTTGCGCCATGTCCGGACGGCCGCCGCCCTTGCCGCCGACCTGCTGCGCGACAAAGTTGACCAGCTCGCCGGCCTTGACCTTGGCGGTGGCATCGGCGGTCACCCCAGCGATCAGGCTGACCTTGCCGTCGGCCACCGCGCCTAGCACGATGGCCGCGGTGCCCAGCTTGTCCTTGAGCTTGTCCATGGTTTCGCGCAGCGTCTTGACGTCGGCGCCGTCGAGCTGTGCGGCCAGCACCTTGATGCCCTTGACGTCGATGGCCTGCGCCGCCAGCTCGTCGCCTTGCGAAGCAGCCAGCTTGCTCTTGAGGCGCTCCAGTTCCTTCTCCAGCGCGCGCACTTGTTCCTGCACCTGCCCGATACGCGGCACCAGTTCGGACGGCTGCGCCTTGAGCGCGGCGGCGGCTTCGTTCAGCTTGGCGTCCAGTGCTTGCAGGTAATGCAGCGCGTTGTCGCCGGTGATGGCTTCGACGCGGCGGATGCCCGCTGCCACGCCGCTTTCCACCACGATCTTGAACACACCGATATCGCCGGTGCGGGTCACGTGGGTGCCGCCGCACAGTTCCTTGGAGCTGCCGATCGACAGCACGCGCACGTCGTCGGCGTACTTCTCGCCGAACAGCGCCATCGCGCCGCTCTTGACCGCGTCGTCGAAGGGCATGACTTCAGCACCGGTAGCTGCGTTCTGCAGGATCTCGGCGTTGACGATCTCCTCGACGCGACGGATCTGCTCGTCGGTCATCGGCGCGTTGTGCGAGAAGTCAAAGCGGGTCTTGTCCGCGTCGACCAGCGAGCCCTTCTGCTGCACGTGGCTGCCCAGCACTTCACGCAATGCCTTGTGCATCAGGTGGGTGGCCGAGTGGTTGCGCACGGTGCGCGCGCGGCGCTGCGCATCCACCTGCGCGGTGACGCTGTCGCCCACCTTGAGCGCGCCGCCCGCCAGGGTGCCCTGGTGGCCGAACACATCGGCCTGCACCTTGGTGGTATCGACCACGCTGAACACGGCGCTGCCGCTCTTCAGTTCGCCCTGATCGCCGGCCTGGCCGCCGGACTCGGCGTAGAACGGCGTGTTATCCAGCACGATCACGCCGGTCTGGCCGGGCTGCATCGTGTCGACGGATGCGCCGTCCACATACAGCGCGGTGATCTTCGCACCGTCCACGCCCAGCTTTTCGTAGCCGTGGAAGGTGGTCTTGTCGCCCTTGTACTCCAGGCCGGCCGCCATCTTGAACTTGCCGGCGGCGCGGGCCTGCTCGCGCTGGCGGTTCATGGCCGCGTCGAAGGCGGCTTCGTCCACCGTCATTTCCTGCTCGCGGCACACGTCCTGCGTCAGGTCCAGCGGGAAGCCAAAGGTGTCGTGCAGCTTGAAGGCAAGTTCGCCGTCGAGCACGGTACCGCCCTTGGCCTTGACGTCGGCCAGTGCCGAGTCAAGGATGGACATGCCGTTCTCGATGGTTTCGAAGAAGCGTTCCTCTTCTGCCTTGAGCACCTCCACGACGCGCGATTCGGCGTCGGACAGTTCCGGATAGGCTTCGCCCATCTGACCCACCAGATCGCCCACCAGCTTGTGGAAGAACGGGGTCTTGCGGCCCAGCTTGTAGCCGTGGCGGATGGCGCGGCGGATGATACGGCGCAGCACGTAGCCGCGGCCTTCATTGCCGGGGATCACACCGTCGACGATCAGGAAGGAGCACGCGCGGATGTGGTCGGCGATGACCTTCAGCGAATTGTTGTTGAGATCGGTGGTGCCGGTCTCGCGCGCAGCGCCCTTGATCAGTGCCTGGAACAGGTCGATCTCATAGTTGCTGTGCACGTGCTGCAGCACCGCGGCGATGCGCTCCAGGCCCATGCCGGTGTCGACGCAGGGCTTGGGCAGGCGCGGCATATTGCCTTGCTCGTCCCGGTTGAACTGCATGAATACCAGGTTCCAGATCTCGATGTAGCGGTCGCCGTCTTCCTCGGGAGATCCCGGGGGGCCGCCCCACACGTCAGGGCCGTGGTCGTAGAAGATTTCCGAGCACGGGCCGCAGGGGCCGGTGTCGGCCATCTGCCAGAAGTTGTCGGAGGCGTAGCGCGCGCCCTTGTTGTCGCCGATGCGCACGATGCGCTCGGGCGGCACGCCGACTTCCTTGGCCCAGATGTCATAGGCTTCGTCGTCTTCCGCGTACACCGTGACCCACAGCTTCTCGGCCGGCAGCTGGTAGACCTTGGTCAGCAGCTCCCACGCGTACTGGATCGCCTCGCGCTTGAAATAGTCGCCAAACGAGAAGTTGCCGAGCATTTCAAAGAAGGTGTGGTGACGCGCGGTGTAACCCACGTTCTCCAGGTCGTTGTGCTTGCCGCCGGCGCGCACCGAGCGCTGCGACGAGGTCGCGCGGGTGTACGGGCGCTTGTCGGTGCCCAGGAACACGTCCTTGAACTGCACCATGCCGGAGTTGGTAAACAGCAACGTCGGATCGTTCCCCGGCACCAGGCTGGACGAGCGGACCACGGTATGGCCCTTCGATTCGAAGTACTGCAGGAACTTGCTGCGGATGTCGGAGACTTTCATGTTCTGGGCAAGGGCGTCCCACGTCGTGGCAGGGCGCTGTCGGTCAAGATGGTTTTGCAAACCGTTGATTATACGGGGAAGCCTGAGCGCGCGGCATTCCGCCGGGGATTCGCCTTGCGCCGCCCGCAATACCGCGCGCCGCCGCGATCCGGGCCGGCCGCGATGTGCGCCCGGCGGCCTGCCGGTGGTAAAGTGCTGGCTGTCCCAGCCGGACGCCCCCGAGCCTGGTTTCGCGCCAGCCTCCGATTGCCCTGCAAGCCGCCACCCAGACCAGACGGCGGGGCCGCCCGGCCTTCCCTCGCCCACCCCTTGCCGGATCCGCAATACACCCCATGGGAGCTTTAAGCCACCTCCGCGTCCTCGACCTGACCCGCGTTCTCGCCGGGCCATGGTGCGCCCAGAACCTTGCCGACTTCGGCGCCGACGTGATCAAGATCGAGCGCCCCGGCGCCGGCGACGATACCCGCACCTGGGGCCCGCCCTGGCTGCAGGACGGCGAAGGCCGCGATACCGCGGAAGCTGCCTATTACCTGGCCGCCAACCGCAACAAGCGCTCGGTGACCTGCGATATCAGCACGCCCGAGGGCCAGGAACTGGTGCGCGCGCTGGCCGCCCAGAGCGATGTGGTGCTGGAGAACTACAAGGTCGGCCAGCTGAAGAAGTACGGGCTGGACTACGACTCCCTCAAGGCGATCAAGCCGGGCCTGATCTATTGCTCGGTGACCGGCTTCGGCCAGACCGGCCCCTACGCGGCGCGCCCGGGCTACGACTTCATCATCCAGGGCATGGGCGGCTTCATGAGCCTGACCGGCGAGCGCGACGACCTGCCCGGCGGCGGCCCGCAGAAGGCCGGCGTGGCCATCTCCGACCTGATGACCGGGCAGTACGCCACCATCGCCGTGCTGGCCGCGCTGGCCCACCGCGAGCGCACCGGCGAAGGCCAGTACATCGACATGGCCCTGCTCGACGTGCAGGTGGCCATGCTGGCCAACATGAACACCAACTACCTGGCCAGCGGCGAAGCGCCCAGGCGCTGGGGCAACGCGCACCCCAATATCGTCCCCTACCAGACCTTCCAGGCGGCCGACGGCTGGATCATCGTGGCGGTGGGCAACGACGGCCAGTTCCGCAAGTTCGTCGTTGCCGGCGGGCGCCCCGAACTGGCCGACGACCCGCGCTTCGCCACCAACCCGCAGCGGGTTGCGCATCGCGATGTGCTGGTGCCGATCCTCGCCGACATGGTCAAGCCGCGCACCCGCGCCCAGTGGATCCTCGACCTGGAAGCCGCCGGCGTGCCCTGCGGCCCGATCAACACGCTGGACGACGTGTTCGAGGATGCCCAGGTCAAGGCGCGCGGCCTGCGCGTGGACCTGCCGCACCCGAGCGCCGGCGAGGTCAAGCTGGTGGGCAGCCCGATCAAGATGAGCGCGACGCCGCCCGAGGCCGTGCGCCACCCGCCGCTGCTGGGCGAGCACACCGACGCCGTGCTTGGCGACATGCTGGGCTACACGCCGGAGCAGATAGCCGCGCTGCGCGCCAAGGGCGTGCTGTAAGGTGCTGGCCGCCTGTGTGCCTGCAGTGGCGGCGCGCGGGCGGCGAGCCGGAGTTTGTCGTCGTTGTTCCCATAACCGTTGCCGTAGCGAGAAAAAGCAAGAACCCTGACACCGCGCGCGCCGGCGTACGGCGCATGCCTGACCACAAAAGGAGTTTGGATGCTGACCGACGCCCTGCTGGCCTTCCTGCACTACACCTTCATCTTCCTGCTGATCGCCCTGATGACCGCCGAGGCGGTCGTGCTGCGCCCCGGCATGACGCCGCCCGTGCTCAAGCGCCTGTCGATCTACGACCTGCTCTACTTCCTCACTGCCATGGCGGTGCTGGCAACCGGCCTGCTGCGGCTGTTCTACGGCGCCAAGGGCGCACAGTTCTACCTGCACAACCCGTGGTTCCACGCCAAGATCACCGTGTTCGTGGTGATCGCCCTGTGCTCGCTGCCGCCCACCTTCGCCATCCAGCGGTGGCGCCGCCAGGCGCGCAGCTTGCCGGACTTCGTGCCCATGCCCGCCGAACTGAAGTCCGCGCGGCGCTGGGTCATGATCCAGGCCCACCTGCTGATCCTGCTGCCGCTGTGCGCGGTAATGATGGCGCGCGGCATCGGCATGAAATAGGCCGCAGCGCCCTCGCCGCCAGATGCCCCAGGGCGCCTGGCGCACCCAGATTCCCGATCCAACCCGACGTATCTCCATGCTAAAGAAAAAACTCGCCGCGGCGCTGCTCGCCGCCGCCCTGCCCGCTATCGGCACCCTTATCGCATTTAGCGCCTTTAGCGCCGCGCCGGCTTCCGCAGCGGCAGCCGCCTACCCGACCAAGCCGCTCAAGTTCGTCGTGCCCTACCCGGCCGGCGGCCCGCTGGACACGGTGGCGCGCGCTATCGGCGACAAGCTCAAGGACAGCCTGGGCCAGCCCGTGGTGGTGGAAAACCGCCCGGGCGCCGGCGGCAATATCGGCGCCGACTACGTGGCCAAGCAGCCGGCCGACGGTTACACCATCGTGATGGGCGCCGTGGCCACCCACGCCATCAACCCCAGCCTCTTCGCCAAGATGCCGTACGACCCGGTGAAGGACTTCAGCCCGATCACGCTGGTGGCCGACGTGCCCAACGTACTCGTCATGCATCCCGGCAAGGCTGCCGAACTGCATATCAACAATGTGCGTGAGCTGGTGGAATACGCGCGCAAGAACCCCGGCAAGCTGGACTACGCCTCGGGCGGCAACGGCAGCGCGGGACATTTGTCGGGCGAGCTGTTCAAGAGCATGGCCAAGGTCAGCATGGTCCACATCCCCTACAACGGCGCCTCGCCTGCGCAGCTGTCGGTGCTGTCCGGCCAGACCGACATGATCTTCGATAACCTCGCCTCCGCGGCGGCCAACATCAAGGCCGGCAAGCTCAAGGCGTTCGCCGTCACCACCGCCACCCGCGCCGCCGCCCTGCCCGAGCTGCCCACTATCGCGGAAGCCGGCAAGGGGCTCGGCCTGGAAGGCTTCGACATTTCCACGTGGTTCGGGGTGTTCGCCCCGGCCAACACCCCGAAAGAGATCGTCGACCGCCTCAACCACGAGATCGTCGCCATTCTCAAGACCGACGACATGAAGGCAAAGCTGGCCCGCATCGGCGCCCAGCCGGCACCAACCACGCCGGAGCAGTTCGGCGCACTGGTGCAGCGCGAGCTGAAGAAGTACGCGCAGATCGTGAAGGTGTCGGGCGCCAAGGTGGATTGATCCGCCTCGAGACATTTGCCGAAGCCGCCAGCCGGGCCAAAGCCGCGCGCCATGACGACGGCTGTCTCTCCCTCGCCCCTCAGGGGGAGAGGGCCGGGGAGAGGGGTGGCTTAGCTAGGAGCCACTTCAAGCTAAGCCCGTGGTTTTTTCCAGCACGCAGGCGCACCGAGCGCCCGCCCTCTCCCCCAGCCCCTCTCCCACAAGTGGGAGAGGGGAGACCACCGGCGCAAATCCTGCTTTGTCAGATCGCTCCCGGCTCCGCGCGCGGCAACAACAACCCCACCTGAATAATCCGCGGCCCATCCATCCGCGTCACCGTCAGCTTCAGCCCGGCGATCTCCACGGCATCACCCTCCACTGGTGGTGATGTAAAGGCCTCCTGCAAAGCGACCTCCAGTGTCCGTGCCGCCTCGGCAGGGCTCAACTCCCGCGTCCCGTAAAGCCCCGCCACATCCCGCAGCATGGCCTCCCCGGACAGCAGGAAATCATGGCTAGCCTTGCCCCAGGCAGGTGCCGGCCCAGGCCGATGGAACAACAGCGCCAGCATCGGCACGCTGGTCCCCGGCGCCAGGATCGACACCATGTCCCCAGCCCGCAGCACGGTCTGATCGGGCGCAGCCAGCGCTTTGTCCCGCACCACGGTCAGCAGCCGGCAACGGGGCGGCAACTCGAGCTGGTCGGCGCGCAGGTTTTCAATCGGCGAATCAGCCTCGACCCTGAACTGCATCACCTCCAGCGCCGGCGCATGGGTGCCCTGCAGCCGCGAGCGGGCCACGGGCTCCGGATAGGCGGGACGCAGCACGCGCGCCAGCCGCGCCGCCAGCGGCACGGTGGTGCCCTGCAGCAGCAGGCTGGCCAGCACCACCGCAAAGGCGATGCGAAACAGCAAGCCGGAATCAGGCATGCCCTGCAGCATGGGAAACAGTGCCAGCACGATAGGCACCGCCCCACGCAAGCCCATCCAGGCCACGAAGCCCTTCTCCCGGGCGCTGAAACGAAACGGCAGCAGCGCCAGCCAGACCGCCGCCGGGCGCGCCACCAGCATCAGGAATGCCGCCACCGCCACCGCCGGCAGCGCCACTTCCCAGATCCGGTGCGGCGCCACCAGCAGGCCAAGCAGCAGGAACATCGCGGACTGCGACAGCCAGGCCATGCCATCCATCGCCCGCATGGTGTCGGGGCCTACCGCGCGGTCGCGGTTGCCCACCAGGATGCCGGTCAGGTAGACGGCCAGGAAGCCGCTACCGCCCGCCGTCTGCACGATGGCGAACACCATGGCGCCGCCCGAGCACAGCAGGATGGCCTGCAGGCCTTCGGCTACGCGGATGCGCTCCATTACGTTGGCCATGCAGTAGCCCAGGCCTAATCCGAGCAATCCGCCGACCCCGAACTGCACCACCAGGCGCCACAACAGCGCGCCGGGGCTCAGGCCCGCGGGCGCGGCGATCCAGTCGATCAGGGTGAGGGTCAGGAAGATCGCCATCGGGTCGTTGATGCCGGATTCGATTTCCAGCACGCTCGCCACCCGCTCCTTGAGCCGGATGCCGCTGGTATTGAGCAGCGAGAACACCGCCGCGGCATCGGTCGAGCCGACGATGGCGCCCAGCAGCAGGCCCAGCTTCCAGTCGATCTCCAGCACCCAGGCGGCAAACAGGCCCACCAGGCCGGTCGTGACCAGCACGCCGACGGTCGCCAGCGACAGCGAGGGTTTCAGCGCCACCCGGAAGGTGGCCAGCCGGGTGCGCAAGCCACCATCGAGCAGGATCACCGCCAGCGCGAGATTGCCGACCAGGAAGCTCAGCCAGGTATTGGAGAAGCGGATGCCGCCGGGGCCATCCACGCCGGCCAGCATGCCGACCGATAAAAAGACAAGCAGGAAAGGCACGCCCGCGCGCGCCGAGAAGGCGCCCACCACAATGCCCAGCGACATCACGACGGCGCCGATCAGGATGACATGGTCAATGCTTTCCAAAACGGCTTTCCCTTTTACCTTTTCATGCCGTGCCGCATCGGCCACGGGCTGCGCACGCATCGGCAACGGCAGTGCAGCCGTCGATGATAGCGCAGCCCTATGACCACTCTGCCGCGCAGACGTGAAAGCGGCACCCGGCAACGAAGCAAGCGGCCCCTGGATGTCTCCTAGGGAGATACCCGCAGATTGACCATTTTTGCAGACATCTGAAAGGTAGCTGAAAGGTCTTCCCCTTAATTTCCTCCCTGCCAGCGGCGGGACGGTTGCGCGCGCGCTTTTGACGCACCGCAACATCCTTAGCCGCACGGATTTCAAGCAGTTTTTTCGAGGAGAATCATTTTGCGCATTCGTAGCCAAAAGGACTTTGCCTCCGGCCTGATGTTCATCCTGGTCGGATTCAGCTTTTCCTGGGTCGCACGCGGGTATTCCATGGGTACTGCCGCGAAGATGGGCCCCGGGTATTTCCCGTTCTGGCTCGGCATCGTGCTCGCCTTGCTGGGCGCGCTGGTGCTGTGGAGTTCCCTGTCCGCCAAGAAGGAAGAAGACCAGCTCGCACGCTGGGACATCAAGACCTTGCTGTGGATCCTGGGTTCGGTGGTGCTGTTCGGCCTGATGCTCAAGCCGCTGGGCATGGTGCTGTCGGTGCTGGTGCTGGTGCTGGTGTCGTCGATGGCCAGCCATGAATTCAGCTGGAAGGGTGCCGTTGTCAACGCCATCGTCCTGGTGATCATCAGCCTGGGCGCCTTCGTCTACGGCATCAATCTTCAGATGCCGGTGTGGCCGGCATTCTTGGCAGGATAAGGAGACGGCCATATGGAACTACTAGCCAACCTGGGCCTGGGCTTCTCGACCGCCCTGACCCTGCAAAACCTCGCATACGCCTTCCTGGGCTGCGTGCTGGGCACCCTGATCGGCGTGCTGCCGGGCCTGGGGCCTCTGGCCACCATCGCCATGCTGCTGCCGGTGACCTACACGCTGCCGCCGGTGGCCGCGCTCATCATGCTGGCCGGTATTTACTACGGCGCCCAGTACGGTGGCTCCACCACCGCCATTCTGGTCAACCTGCCGGGTGAATCGTCGTCGGTGGTGACTACCATCGATGGCTACCAGATGGCCAGGCGAGGGCGAGCGGGGGTGGCGTTAGCCACCGCCGGCCTAGGCTCGTTCTTCGCCGGCTGCGTGGCAACCCTGATCCTGGCCGCGTTCGCAGCGCCGCTGTCGGAACTGGCGTTCAAGTTCGGCCCTGCCGAGTACTTCTCGCTGATGGTGCTGGGCCTGATCGGCGCCGTGGTGCTGGCTTCGGGCTCGCTGGTCAAGGCCATCGCCATGATCGTGCTGGGCCTGCTGCTGGGCCTGGTCGGCACCGACGTGAACTCGGGTGCAGCGCGCTTCTCGTTCGACGTGCCTGAGCTGACCGACGGACTGAACTTCGTCTCGGTCGCCATGGGTGTGTTCGGCTTCGCGGAAATCATCGCGAACCTGGAACAAAAAGATGCCCGCGAAACCTTCACGGACCACATCACCAACCTGTTCCCGACCAAGGAAGACTTCAAGCGCATGATCCCGGCAGTGCTTCGCGGCACCTTCCTGGGCTCCGCGCTGGGCATCCTGCCGGGCGGCGGTGCGGCGCTGGCTTCGTTTGCAGCCTACTCGCTGGAAAAGAAGACCTCGAAGTTCTCGCATGAGTTCGGCAAGGGCGCCATCGAAGGCGTGGCGGGTCCGGAATCGGCCAACAACGCCGCGGCGCAGACCTCCTTCATCCCGCTGCTCACGCTGGGCATTCCGCCCAACGCCGTGATGGCGCTGATGGTGGGCGCAATGACCATCCACAACATCCAGCCGGGCCCGCAGGTCATGACCAGCAACCCCGCGCTGTTCTGGGGCCTGATCGCCTCGATGTGGATCGGTAACTTCATGCTGATCATCCTGAACCTGCCGCTGATCGGGATCTGGGTCAAGTTGCTCAAGGTGCCTTACCGCTACCTGTACCCGGCCATCCTGGTGTTCTGCTGCATCGGCGTGTACTCGGTCCAGAACACCACGTTCGACGTGTTCCAGACCGCGGCCTTCGGCGTGATCGGCTACCTGTTCATCAAGCTCAAGTGCGAGCCGGCGCCGTTGCTGCTGGGCTTCGTGCTGGGGCCGATGATGGAAGAGAATTTCCGCCGCTCCCTGCTGCTGTCGCGCGGCGAGTTCAGCGTGTTCCTGACCCGCCCGCTGTCGCTCGGCCTGCTGATCGCAGCCGCCGTGCTGGTCCTGATCGTGGCACTGCCGTCGATCAAGAACAAGCGCGAAGAAGCTTTCCAGGAAGAATAAGAGAGCAAGTCCCGCGGCCGGTATCCGTGCCGGCCGCGAGCGACGATGCCAGAGAAGACCCTCAAGGTGCCGCAAGGCACCTTTTTTCATGCCTTGCCCGCTGCGGCGCCCGGATGCTGGCGGCGAGCGCGCCGGCTCGCGCCAGCCAGGCATCCCTCTGCCCGGGCTGCGAGCCCAGTACCGGGCCGAACGCCATGGTGCTGACCGGCTTGATCCCGCAGAACTCCAGCGTGGTATTGCGCATCTGGCGGATGCCCGGCATGCGGTAGATCCATTTGAAATACCAGGGCGGCGTATCCATGGTCACCAGCAGATGCGCCGAGCGGCCCTTCAGGAGCTGCTCGGGAAACGCTTTGCCGGCGCGGTACTTGAAGGCGAAGCCGGGCAGCAACACGCGGTCCAGGAAACCCTTGAGCAAGGCGGGCGGGCCGCCCCACCAGATCGGGAAGACGAAGGCAAGGTGTCCCGCCCAGGCCATGGCTTCCTGTGCCTCGACCAGATCGGGCTCGAGGCCCTGGATGGCGTTGTAGCCCGCATGCAGGATGGGATCGAACTTCAGCACATCCAGCCTGAGCAGCCGGACCTCGTGCCCCGCGGCTTCGGCGCAGGCCGCATAGGTCCTGGCGATGGCGCCGCACAAGCCATGGTTAGAAGGGTGACCCATGATCACCAGTACTCGCTGCCGCATCGCGACGCTCTCCAAAAAAGGTTGACGCCGCGAGGGTAAGGCTTGCCCCTTGAGGCAGAGTCAAGGCTGCGGGCACGCCATTGCGTCGTGCGGCGGATCGCTAGCCGCTTCGCGCGCTTCGCCACGGCCAAGGCACGCACGGATTTCCGCGCCGATCTCGCCAAGCTCTGCGTCCAGCTTGCGCAACCTGTGGATTTCTTCGCGCAGGCTCGCGCGCTTGCTGTCGACCTGCTGCACGAGCCGGTGCCAGTCCGGCTCCCCCGCGCCCGCATCCATCACCGGGAGCAGCTCGGCCAGGCGAAAGCCCAGGGCCTGCGCCTGCCGGATCAACCCGACCTGCCTGACTGCGTCGTCCGCGTAGACGCGGTATGAGCCGGCGCGCGTGACCTGCCCTAGCAAGCCAAGCGATTCGTAGTGGCGGATCGCCTTCGGCGACGCGCCCGTGCGCCTGGCAATTTCTCCGATGAACATCCCCGTTCCTCCTTGCATTGGTATTGGTACGAAAGCACGAAACGCCAGTGGCATCCGGCGGCTTGCCCTGGCTTGGCTTATGGCGCGAACCTTGGGCGCGAACCTTGCCGCAAGCGCCTCAAAGGGTAAGGCTTGCCCTTAGGGGCAGAGTCAAGCCCCCCCGAGGTGCCTTTCGCCAGTGCCAGGGGCATCGAACAGGCCTGCGCAGGCGTCCCGCACGGCTGCCGTGACGTGGCGGCGCGCCTGGTCGCGCCGCTCCAGCATGCCGATGGTGCGCAGCACCGGCGCGCCGCCGATTTCCAGCGGCAGGATGCGCAGCGCTTCGTCCTCCAGCCAGCGCGCACGCTGCAGCAACGGCACCACGGTCACGCCGACCTGCTGACGCACCAGTTCGACGAGCGCCTCGATCGAGTTCAGCTCGAGGAACTCATTGACGCGCAGATGCGCGCGGCGCAGCGCCCGCGCAACCAGCATGCCGGTGCGCTGGCCGCGGTCGAAACGCAGGAAGGGGTTGGCCGCCAGCGCTTCGCGCGCGTTCGTGCCCAGGCTGTCGCGCCCAGCAATCGCCACCAGCGGCTCCTGGTAAAGCGGCGTCCACACCAATGTGCCGGGCAGGCGGCCCGCCCCTTCCACCAGCATCGCCGCGTCCAGCTCACCGGACTCCACCTGCGCCGCCAGTTCGATCGACTTGGCGCTGACCAGGCGCACGTCCAGCGCCGGGTATTCGCGCTTCATGCGCGCCACCACATGCGACAGGCCGCCCATGACCGACACCACCGCGCCCACCGCTACCGCGCCGGCCATCGCGTCCGGCGCTTCCGGGGGCAAGCGCATCTCGTCGTAGAGCGCGAGCATGCGGCGCGCCTGCGGCAACAGCTCGCGCCCACCGGCATTGAGCGCCACCACCCGGCCGCCCCGGTCGAACAGTTCGCGGCGCAGTTCCATCTCCAGCGCGCGCATCTGCAGGCTGACCGCGGCCTGGGTCAGGGCGACTCGCTCGGAGGCGGCGGCAAAGGAGCCGTGGTCGGCCACGGCAACGAAGGTGCGCAGGAAACGGATGGTGCTCATGGGGAGAACGTCATGATGTGTGGCTTGGTGTGTCGCTTGGTGCGTGGCTTGGCGTATGTCTTATTCGGCGCACTAATACTTAAGAAAACCTTTAGACATAAGAAAGAAATATTAGCTTTCATTATGATGACCTGCACGGAATAATTGATCCGCAGCACCGCCTGGCAGCATCCGCGGCGGGGTGTGTTGCCCGAGGGCCGGCCCCGGCCTGCGTTTGCCTTGCTTCCCCGATCCGGAGATCACCATGAAACACTGGCTGCGCCTCTTTGGCACGAGCCTCGCCACGGGACTTGCGCTGAGCGCCGTCCCGGCACTCGCCGACACCTACCCGAACAAGCCGATCCGCCTGATCGTACCGTTCCCGGCCAGCGGCGCGACCGATTTGCTGGCTCGCGCCATCGCGCAGAAAGTGGGCACCAACATGGGCCAGCAGATCGTGGTCGACAACCGGCCCGGCGCCGGCGGCGCCATCGGCTCCGACATGGCCGCCAAGGCCCCGGCCGACGGCTACACGCTGCTGATCGCCACTACCAGCACGCATTCGATCGGGCCGTACATCAACACGCGCCTGCCGTACAACACCGAGACCGACTTCACGCCGATCGGCCAGGTGGCCATCGCCACCAACGTGCTGGTGGTGCCGAACAGCCTGCCGGTGAAGAACGTCAAGGAGCTGATCGACTACGCCAAGAAGCATCCGGGCGAGCTGAACTACGCGTCCAGCGGCAATGGCACCGTGGTGCACCTGACCGCCGAAGCCTTCAAGGCGCAGGCTGGCGTATTCATCACGCACATCCCGTATCGCGGCACCGCGCTGGCCGTGCCCGACCTGATCTCCAACAAGGTGCAGATCCTGTTCGACAGCATCGTCTCGGGCCTGCCGCACGTGAAAGACGGCAAGCTCAAGGCGCTGGCCGTGACCAGCCTGAAGCGCTCGCCGCTGGCGCCCGAGATCCCGACCGCCAGCGAGTCCGGCCTGCCCGGCTTCGAGTCCGATACCTGGTTCGGCATCTATGGCCCCAAGCAGATGCCGGCCGAGCTGGTGAACCGCCTCAACGCCGAGTTCAACAAGGCGATCCAGGCGCCCGACGTGAAGGAGCGCCTGGGCAAGCTGGGCGCGGAACCCGTTGGCGGCACGCCGGCCCAGTTCGCCGCTATGGTCAAGAAGGACAGCGCGCGCTGGGGTAAGCTGATCAAGGATCGCAAGATCACCGTGGAATAACGTACGAACGCTGGCAAGCCCGCCGCGGCATTGCGGCTAAGCGCTGCCAGCGCATCGAACCGAGACAAGCATGCAGAACTTCAACTGGACCAATCCCTACCCTTCCGTGCGCATCCCGCTGTTCGCGCGCAACGTGGTGTCCACCTCGCACCCGCTGGCGGCGCAGGCCGGCCTGCGCATGCTGCTCAAGGGCGGCAACGCCGTCGATGCAGCCATCGCCGCGGCGGCGGCCATCACCATTGTCGAGCCGGTCTCGTGCGGCCTGGGCAGCGACGCTTTCGCAATCCTGTGGGACGGCAAGGAAATGCATGGCCTGAACGCTTCGGGCGTGGCGCCGGCGGCATGGAACCCTGAGTATTTCAAGAGCAAGTACGGCACGGACGCCAACGGCATCGCCAAGCGCCCCGTGCGCGGCTGGGACGCCGTCACCGTGCCGGGCGTGATCGCCGGCTGGGCCGCGCTGCACGAGCGCTTTGGCAAGCTGCCCTTTGCCGAGCTGATGGAGCCCGCCATCGAGATCGCCGAGCGCGGCTATGCCGTGCCGCCGGTGGTGGCGCACAAATGGGCCGCCGCCGTGCCGGAACTCAAGGACCAGCCTGGCTACGCCGAGGCCTTCATGCCCAATGGGCGCGCACCCAACGTGGGCGAGAAGTTCACGCTCAAGGCTGCCGCCGACACGCTGCGCAAGATCGGCGCCAGCAATGGCCGCGCCTACTACGAAGGCGAGATCGCCGAGAAGATCGTCGCCTTCAGCAAGGAATGCGGCGGCGCCATGACGGCCGACGACCTGCGCAACTACAAGCCGGACTGGGTCAAGCCGATCAGCAAGGCCTATCGCGGCTACGAGCTGCACGAGATCCCGCCGAATGGCCAGGGCATCGCCGCGCTGGTGGCGCTGGGCATCCTGGACCAGTTCGACATGGCCGCGCTGCCGGTGGATTCGGTCGAGTCGCAGCATCTGCAGATCGAGGCAATGAAGCTGGCTTTTGCCGATCTCTACCGCTACGTGGCCGACCCTGGCAGCATGGAAGTCACGCCCGAGCAGATGCTGGACGACGCATACCTGAAGTCGCGCGCCAAGCTGATCGACATGGAGCGCGCCACGCACTTCGATTTCGGCATGCCCAAGGTCGGCGGCACCATCTACCTGACCGCCGCCGACGAGAACGGCATGATGATCTCGTTCATCCAGTCGAACTACATGGGCTTCGGCTCCGGCGTGGTCGTGCCGGGCACCGGCATCAGCCTGCAGAACCGCGGCGTGGGCTTCTCGATGGACCCGAAATCCCCCAACGTGGTGGCCGGCGGCAAGCGCCCCTTCCACACCATCATCCCGGCCTTCCTGACCAAGGACGGCCAGCCGGTGATGAGCTTCGGCGTGATGGGCGGCGACATGCAGCCGCAGGGCCATCTGCAGACCGTGGTGCGCATGGTGGACTACAACCAGCAGCCGCAGGCCGCCTGCTGCGCACCGCGCTGGAAGGTCAACCGCGACTTCACGCTGGACGTCGAATCCACCATGGATCCGGCGGTCGTTGCTGGCCTGAAGGCTCGCGGCCACCAGCTCAAGTCGGTCGACGACCCGTACATGGATTTCGGCTCGGGGCAGTTTATCTGGCGCCTGTCGGATGATGCCGAGCATGGCTATGTGGCCGCCAGCGACAGCCGGCGCGACGGGCAGGCCGTAGGGTTTTGAGTACCCGTAAGTAGCACTGGGAGCGCCCGCCGCAAGGCGGGCTTTTTTTTGGCTGTGCACCGCCAGTGCAGATCACCTTGACGTGGCGACCGATCTCACCTTAAATTTCTGTATTGACAGAAATTACTGACAAAACGCAAGCCAGATCGCACCACGCGGAGGAGAACATGACATGAGCACGCCCGCACTGACGCTGTTCTTCGACGGCAGTTGCCCGCTTTGCGCCGCCGAAATGCGGCGCATGGCCAGGCTCGACCGCCACGGCCGGCTGGGATACCTCGACATGCGCGGCGAGGGCTTCGATCCCGCGGCCTATGGCACCACCTTCGCCGCCATGGATACGGCACTGCATGGCGTGCGCGCCGACGGCCAATTGCTGGTTGGCATCGACTGCATCGCCGAGAGCTATGCGCTGATCGGCCTGGGCTGGCTGGTGTGGCCGCTCAGGCTGCAGGCTACCCGCCCGGCGTGGCAGCACCTCTACCGCTGGTTTGCGCGCAACCGCTATCGCGCCAGCCGGCTGCTGGGCTACGGCTGCGCGGACGGCATCTGCACGCCGGGCCGGCGCTAAGCCGGGCGCCTCATCCGACTGTCTGCAACTGGCCTGCTTGCCATGGCGACGACTGTGCATGGTGTGCGCCGCGTAGGGCACTACACTGAGGCCTTCACCTTTGCTTTCGCCCCGGCCGCCATGACCACCTACGCTTTCCGCCTGCTCAACGTCTTCGCCGAATCCACCTTCGGCGGCAATCCCCTGTGCGTGTTCGAGGATGCGCGCGGGCTCGATACGGCCACCATGCAGGCCCTGGCACTGCAGTTCAACCTGTCCGAAACCACCTTCATCCTCCCCTCCGAGCAGGCCAGCGCGCACGTCCGGATTTTCACCACGGGCTACGAGATGCCCTTTGCCGGCCATCCCACGCTGGGCACCGCCCATGTGGTGCGCGACCTGGCCACTACCGGCGACGCGCTCACGCTGGAGTTCAAGGCGGGCGTGGTGCCGGTGACCGCGCAGGGCGACGTGTGGACCTTCACCGCGCCGCATGCGGGTGCGCCCAGGACCGCGCCGGCGGGCCTGCCGGACGCGCAGATGGCATCGCTGCTCGGACTCGCCGAGACCGACCTGCTGGCGGCGCCGATCTGGGTCGACACCGGCGCCGACCAATTGATGGTGGCCGTGAAGAGCGTGGATGCGGTACGCCGCGCGCAGCCTGACAGCGCACGCCTGGCATCCTGGCCGCAGAGCAGCCTGGGCCGCAAGACGGCTTACGTCTTCGCGTTCGACCCGACCCGGCCGGGCCAGGTGGTGTCGCGCTATTTCTTCACCAAGCAAGGTGGTGGCGTGGCCGAGGACCCGGGCACCGGTTCGGCCTGCGCCAACCTGGGCGGCTGGCTGATCGCCAACGACCACGCGCTGCCGGCCGCCTACCAGGTCTCGCAGGGCGAGGCGGTCGACCGGCCGTGCACGCTGCGCCTGGAGGTCACCGGCGAGCAGGCCATCCGCGTGGGCGGGCGCGTGATCGAGCTGGGACGCGGCACCATCAACCTGTAACACGCAGGACTGCGGCGTCAACGCGACAAAGGGCGCGCTACTGCGTTACAGTGAGCGTCTGCTAGGTCTTCCCAACGCCCTGACGAGCGCCCCCACATGCGCCACCCACATGCGCCACCCACATGCGCCAACCGACATGACCACGCCGCACGCCCTGACCACGCTGGCCGAGCTGGAGGCCCACTACGCCGAAGCCGGCGAAGCCTCGCTCGCCAAGGAAGTCGACTATCTGCACCCGCACTACCGTGCCTTCGTCGAGGCCGCCCCGCTCTGCCTGCTGTCCACGGTGGGCGCAGAGTACGCGGAAGTCTCCCCGCGCGGCGATGCGCCGGGCTTTGTGCAGGTGCTGGATGAGCGCACGCTGCTGCTGCCGGACCGGCGCGGCAACAACCGCCTGGACAGCCTGCGCAACATCATCACCGACCCGCGCGTGGGCCTGCTGTTCCTGATACCGGGCGTCAACGAGACCATCCGCGTGGCGGGCACCGCCCATGTCTCGGTGGACCCGGCGCTGATCGCGCGCTGCATAGTGGATGGCAAGGCGCCGGCCACCGTGCTGGTGATTTCGATCCAGTCGGTGTTCTTCCAGTGCGCCCGCGCGCTGGTGCGCTCCAAGCTGTGGGCCCCGGAAACACAGGTGGCGCGCAGCAGCCTGCCGAGCAACGGCACCATCCTCGCCGCCGTGAGCCAGGCGCCCTTCGACGGCGCCGCCTACGACGAGTCGCAGCCCGCGCGGATGAAGCAAACCCTGTACTGATCCCATGTACACGCCATCCCACTTCGCCAGCATCGAAAGCGACGCCATCGACGAGGTCATGCGCCGCTACCCCTTTGCCACGCTGATCGGCAACGACGCCGACGGGCTGCCGTTCGCCACCCACCTGCCGGTGGTGGCCCAGCGCAGCGGCGACGCCTGGCAGATCGAAGGCCATATGGCGCGTGCCAACCCGCACTGGCGCTGGCTGGAGCAGACGCCAAGCGCCCTGCTGGTGTTCCAGGGGCCGCATGGCTATGTGTCGCCATCGTTGTACGAACAAAAGCTGTCGGTGCCGACCTGGAACTACGTGGCCGTGCATGTGTACGCAGAGATCGCCACCATCCATGACGCCGGCGCCAAGGATGCGCTGCTCAAGCGGTTGATCGCGCAGAACGAGCCCGGCTACGCTGCACAGTGGCGTGCGCTGCCGGAGGATTTCCAGCAGAAAATGCTGGGCGCCATCGTGGGCCTGCGCATCGTGCCCACGCGCATCGAAGCCAAGTTCAAGCTCAGCCAGAACCGCCCGGAGGGCGACCGCGTCCGCATTCTCGCGGCCCAGCGGGAAGGCAACCCCATCGAGCGCGACATGGCGGACTGGATGGCGCGCATGACTGGCGCCTGAAGAACGCCCGAAGCCCCCCTCACGGCCAGCTTCGAACCCAGCCCATGCGCTGCTCAGGCGCGCGGCAGCCACTCAGGCGCATGCGTGCCCAGGGGCACCGACGGCAGCGCCCAGTACGCGGGCGTCTCGGACAAGCGTCCCGCGTGCGACACCGCGCGCAATTCGCCAAAGCCCGACGGCAACGTCACCAGCAGGTCTTCCACGTCCTCAAAGCACTGGTCCGGCGCCTGCAACCCGCCCTCGACCCGGCCCAGGCCGCGCAACCACTGGCCTACCTGCGCCAGCGACACCCGCACATGCCAGCTGCCGCCCTCGGCCACACGGCGATGCAGCCCGGCCATGGCGCCAAGCGCCAGCAGGTAGCCGGCCGCATGATCCAGCACTTGCGCCGGCAGCGGCAGCGGCTCCTCGCTGCGCGCCGCGAACGCCTCGGCCTGATTGAAACCGCTGGCAGTCTGCACCAGCGAATCGAAGCCGCGCTTGCCAGCCCAGGGGCCCACATGTCCATAGGCACTTAGCGTCACATAGACAATGCCCGGGCGGGCGCGGGCCACCGCCTCCGGCCCCACCCCCAACTCCGCCAGCCCCTGCGGGCGATAGCCCTGGATCAGCACGTCGGCGCCGTGCAGCAGCTTGTGCAGCGCGCGCTTGTCGTCGGGGTCGCGCAGGTCCAGCTGGCAGGCGCGCTTGCCGCGCCCGGTGTCGATCACCAGCGGGGCGATGCTGGGCAGGTGGGCCGCGCTCACCTGCAGCACATCGGCTCCGTGCGCGGCCAGCGTGCGTCCGGCTACCGGCCCGGCGATGACGCGGGTGAAATCCAGCACGCGCACGCCGCACAGCGGGCGCGCGCCGGCCGCGGGCAGCGCGGCAAGCGGCTGCGGCGGCGCTTCGCCGATGCGCTCGATGGTGAGTGGCGGCATGCCGTGCAACGCCTGCCCCTGCGGATGGCGGTCCCACTCGTCGAAGCTGCGCAGGGCGGCCACGACCAGGCCAGCCTCGGAGGCGGTGGCCTCGAAGGCCTCGGCGTCCCATTTCTGCAAGGATGAGCGCACCGCGGCGGGATCGTGCGGGCAGCCCAGGATGCGCAGCACGCCGTCCCGATGATGGGGAAAATTGGCATGCACGCGTACCCAGCGGCCGTCGCCGCAGCGGTACAGGCCAGACACCTTGTCGCGGAACTCCGGCGCGGGCTCGCCGCCCACGCGCAGGTAGCGCTCGCTGCGGAACTCGGCCACGGCGTGGCGCATGTCGACGGCCACGTCCTGCCAGCGCCCGCTGCGCTGCTGCCACAGCATGGCGGCGGCCAGCGCCGACGCGCCCAGGCTGGCCTGGGCGGCCGTGCCCACGGCGAACGACGACGGCAGCACCGGATCGGCACCGCTGAGCTGCAGCCGGTCCAGGGCTGCGGCTGGCAGCCCGGCGGCCAGCCAGAGCCCGGCGACGGCCTCCAGCGGGGTTGGGCGGGTGGCTTGGGAAATCGTTGGCGTCGGCATGGCGGCAAGGCTCCACAGGGCGGGTGCGCTCTCTCCATCCTAGGCCGTGCCGGGTGTTTTTGCGCCCGTGCGCGGAGTTTGCACGACTCTGGTCCCCGGCACGGTAAAATCACCCGATCCGGCATTCCGCCATGCAATCGAGCAGCGCGGCAGGCTGCGCGCCAGACTCCGGCCGCCGCCCCGCCTCCTGACTTAACCGCCCACCGGCGCCACCATGAGCAACGACCCCAAAGCCAACGACAGCACGACCGCCGCATCCAATTTCCTGCGCAGCATCATCGACCAGGACCTCACCGCCGGCACCTACGCCGGCCGCCAGGATGCCCAGGGCGAGCCGTTGCCCCCCGTCATCACCCGCTTCCCGCCGGAGCCCAATGGCTACCTGCATATCGGCCACGCCAAGAGCATCTGCGTGAACTTCGGCATGGCGCGCGATTTCGGCGGCCGCTGCCACCTGCGCTTCGACGACACCAACCCGGTCAAGGAAGACACCGAATACGTCGATTCCATCATCGACGCGGTGCACTGGCTCGGCTTCAGCTGGGACACCACGGCCAAGGACGGCAGCAAGCAGCCGCACCTGTATTACGCCAGCGACTACTTCGACCAGCTCTACGCCTTCGCCGAAAAGCTGATCGAGCGCGGCGTCGCCTACGTGGATAGCCAAAGCGCCGAGCAGATCGCCACCAACCGCGGCGACTTCTCCCGCCCGGGCACGCCTTCGCCGTACCGTGACCGCAGCGTCGAGGAAAACCTGCAGTTGTTCCGCGACATGCGCGACGACAAGTACGCCGACGGCGAGCACGTGCTGCGCGCCAAGATCGACATGAACGCGCCCAACATCGTGATGCGCGATCCGGTGATCTACCGGATCCGCCACGCGCATCACCACCGCACGGGCGACAAGTGGTGCATCTACCCGATGTACGACTTCACCCACTGCATCTCGGACGCGCTGGAAAACATCACACATTCGCTGTGCACGCTGGAGTTCGAGAACAACCGCCCGCTGTACGACTGGGTGCTGGCGCAGCTGCGCGAATGCGGCGTGTTCAGCGAGCCGCTGCCGCACCAGTATGAGTTCGCCCGCCTGAACCTGACCTACGCCATCACCAGCAAGCGCAAGTTGCTGCAACTGGTCACTGAAAACCGCGTGGACGGCTGGGACGATCCGCGCATGCCTACCATCGTGGGCGTGCGCCGCCGCGGCTTTACGCCCGAATCGATCCAGTTGTTCTGCGAGCGCATCGGCGTGGCCAAGTCCGATAGCTGGATCGACATGAGCACGCTGGAAGGCGCCGTGCGCGACGACCTCGACGCGCGCGCCGCGCGTGGCGCCGCCGTGCTGGACCCGCTCAAGCTGATCCTGGACAACTACCCCGAAGGCCAGAGCGACGACTGCACGGCGCCGGTGCATCCGAAGAAGCCGGAGCTCGGCATGCGCGTCTTCCCGCTCACGCGCGAGCTGTGGATCGAGCGCGACGACTTCAGCGAAGCGCCGCCCAAGGGCTACTTCCGCCTGTTCGCGCCCAAGGAGGACGGCACCCCGGGCAGCAAGGTGCGCCTGCGCCACGGCTACGTGATCGAATGCACGGGCGTGGACCGCGACGCCGACGGCAAGGTCATCGCCGTGCACGCCAACTACCTGCCCGAGACCCGCAGCGGCACGCCGGGCGCGGACAGCGTCAAGGTCAAGGGCAACATCCATTGGGTCAGTGTGGCGCATGCCTATGAAGCCGAAGTGCGGCTGTATGACCGCCTCTTCAACGACCCGAACCCGGACGCCGGCGGCAAGAACTTCCTCGACGCGCTGAACCCGGACTCGAAGAAGATCGTCACGGCCTACCTGGAACCCGGCCTGGCGCAAGCCGCTCCGGAGGAGCGCTTCCAGTTCGAGCGCCAGGGTTACTTCGTCGCCGACCGCGTGGATTCGAAGCCGGGCAAGCCGGTCTTCAACCGCATCGTCGGGCTGCGCGACAGCTGGGGGAAATAGGCCCATGCAAACCGTAACCTTCCCGCTGGAGGGCGAGCATATCGCCCTGAACGACCTGCTCAAGGTCGCCGGCGTGTGCGATAGCGGCGGCGCCGGCAAGGCGCTGGTGGCGGCCGGTGAAGTCTCGGTCGACGGCGCGGTGGAATCGCGCAAGACCGCCAAGATCCGCGCCGGCCAGGTGGTCAGCGTGGCTGGTGTGAAAATCCGCGTGGTGGCGGCCTGAGGCCGTCGCGTTCGCGAGCACGCCCGGCGGCCGCCCAGTCCGGTCGCCGGGCGTTTTCCTCCAAGCAAAGGAAATGACAATGCCGATCGCATTCTGGTGTGTGCTGCTGGCGGGGATCCTGCCCGTCGTGACGGTAGGCGTGGCCAAGGCGAGCGGACGCGCCTACGACAACCACGACCCGCGCGGCTGGCTGGAAAAGCAGGGCGGGCGCGCGCGGCGCGCCGACATGGCGCACCGCAATCACTTCGAGGCCTTCCCCTTCTTCGCCGCGGCCGTGCTGTGCACCACGCACCTGCAAGCACCGGCGGCGCGCATCGATGAACTGGCGCTGGTCTTCCTCGCCGCGCGCATCCTGTACACCGTGTGCTACCTGGCAGATCGCGCCACCTTGCGCACGCTGTGCTGGACCATCGGCTTCCTGTCGGTGATCGGTATCTTCCTGTTGCCGGTGTTCGTCCACTAAGGACACGCATCATGCGGCTTTCGACAACTGTCGCTTGCGCGCTCTGCCTGCTGACGCCGTGCCTGCCTGGCGCGGTGCAGGCTGAGCCTGTCAACTTCGCGGTGGACCCGACGCACACCACGGTGTACTTCGCCGCCAGCCACTTTGAGCGGACCTCGGTGCGCGGGCGCTTCGGCAAGATCGATGGCCGCATCAGCTTTGACGAAGCCAGCGGCAGCGGCGCGATCGATTTCACGGTCGATGCCGACTCGGTCGATTCCGGCAACCGCACGCTGGACGGCATCCTGCGCTCAGCCCAGTTTCTCGATGCCCAGAATTTTCCCGTGGTCCGGCTACGCGCGAATCGCTTCGTGCGAGACGGGGACCGGCTGGTGGCCGTGGAAGGCGAGCTGACCCTGCACGGCGTCACGCAGCCGCTGCGGCTGGAAGCCGAGCGCTTCAGCTGCGGCGAGATCTCCCTGTTCGGCATCAAGCGCCACGTGTGCGGCGGAGACTTCCGCGCCGTGCTGTCGCGCAGCGCGTTTGGCATGACGCGCTTCCTGCCGGACGTGGGTGATACCGTGGTTCTGACCCTGTCGGTGGAAGCCACGCCGGCACTGCCGGCGCTGGAGTGATAGCCACGTCACGCTCGCCTTCCTGCCGCTGCGGCATGTCGGCCCAGCGGCACCTGAAAGCCGGAATTCTTCTGTAGAATCAGCGGTTTGCATTTTTCCGGCCGGCCCTTTCCCGGCCCCCTCCTGAACGGGGAACCCGAGAACAATGATCACGATTCAAGTTGGGGATGTGGTGGCGGCCTCGCTAGCCGCCGCGGGCGCCTGCCTGATCTGCAGCATCCCGATGGCCTTCCTGCGCAATTTCCCCGCGTGGGCGCTGCGCACCTATGGGCGCCGCGCGCTGCTGGTGCCCCTGATGATCCTGCCGGTAGGCAGCTGGCTGGCCAGCCTGGCCCTGTCGGGACAGATCGACAGCCCCGCCGGGCACGCCATGGTGATTGCCCTCGCTTTTCTCTGCCTGACGCTGGCGTCGGCGCTGCTGCGCTACTACCTGAGCGATTACAAGAAATCCCGCTGAAGCGCCGCCAGGCCCACCATGAGCACGCCCCTGCGCTTTGACATCGAGGCCGGCGCCGAAACGCTGGCCGCCGACCGCCTGGACGCCGGCAACGGCGCGAGCTGCCTGCTGCTGCACGGCGCGGGCACCAGCCACCGCGCGCGCTGGCTGGCCTTGCGCCAGGCGCTTGCCGCGCGGGGCGTGGGCAGCGTTGCCATCGATTTTTCCGGCCACGGCGAAAGCTCGGCGCGCACGCCCAACTCGCTGGCCAAGCGCCTGCGCGAGGCCCAGGCGGCGCTGGCGCACCTTGACGGCACCGCCCCCCGGGCCGTGATCGGTATCAGCATGAGCGGGGAAATCGCCGTGCGGCTGGCCGCCGACCCGCGCAACCATATCGGGCGGCTGCTGACGCTGGTGGGCGCCGCCTATGCCCCGGCCGCGTTCGAACTCCCCTTCGGCCCGGCCTTTACGGCAGTGCTGCGCACCCCCGGCAGCTGGCGCGCCTCGCTCGCCTTCGACCTCATTGCCGGGTTCCGCGGCCGCCTGACGCTGGTGCGCGGCGCCGAGGATGCGGTCATTCCGCCCGGCATCGCCGATACGCTCGCCGAACGCGCCGGCCTGGCCGAGCGCGTGGAGGTGATCGACCTGCCGGATACCGGCCACTTGCTGGGCGAGGCCTGGCAGAACCAGCCCGGCTTTGCCAACCGGCTGAGCACGATCGCGCTACGCGCCGTGGGCGCCTGAGCGCGCACTTGAAAGTCCGGCGCGAGATCGCCCCGCCCGATTCACGTATGATGCGGCCTTTCGCTTCTCGCAGCCTTTGCCGCCCCCGCTTCCTTCATGGCTCTTAAATCCACCATCTACAAGGCCGAACTGTCCGTCTCCGACATGGATCGGCCCTACTACGGCAGCCACGCCCTGACCATTGCCAAGCACCCGTCGGAAAACGACGCGCGCATGATGGTGCGGCTGCTGGCCTTTGCCTGCGAAGCCAGCGACACCTTGACCTTCACCCGCGGCCTGGACGAGCCCGACGAGCCGGACCTGTGGGAAAAGACCCTCACCGGCGACATCGCACACTGGATCGAGCTGGGCCAGCCCGACGAATCGCGCCTGAAGCGCGCCGCGGCCCGTGCCGATCGCGTCACCGTGTTCACCTACAATGGTGCGAGCGCGCGTGAATGGTGGAAGGGCATGGCCGGCAAGGCGGGCAAGCTGCGCAACGTGACCATTTACAATGTGCCGGCCGAGGCGGTAGAAGCACTTGCTGCCCTGGCCCAGCGCGCCATGCGGCTGTCGGTGACAATCCAGGATAGCGAGATCTGGGTCAGCGACGACGACCACAACGTCCGCATCACGCTCGAAGTCCTGCAACAGCCCGCGGGCTGAGCCAAACCCGTTCAACCAATCCGCCCGGTGCGGCCGGTTTGCCGCCGGCCTCACCGAACCCGTGACCCTCGCTGATACAGCACAAGGAAGCCATCCATGAATACCACTCCCTCCGGCCTGCAATTTGAAGACACCGTCACCGGCGAAGGCGCCGAAGCCACGGCAGGCAAGCATGTCACGGTGCACTACACCGGCTGGCTCTACGAAAACGAGCAAGCCGGCCGCAAGTTCGACTCGAGCAAGGACCGCAACGACCCGTTCGTGTTCCCGCTGGGCGCCGGCCACGTCATCCGCGGCTGGGATGAAGGCGTGCAAGGCATGAAGGTTGGCGGCACCCGCCGCCTGGTGATCCCGGCCGAGCTGGGCTACGGCGCGCGCGGCGCGGGCGGCGTGATCCCGCCGAACGCCACCCTGCTGTTCGAAGTGGAACTGCTGGCGGTCTGATCGCTGGCCGCCGCTGCGGCAGCGGCCGATCGCATCCATCCGCACCTTGCGCGGATCGCACAAGAAAGAGGGGCGCCCACCGGCGCCCCTCTTTGCATTGCGCCGCGGACAGGCCGCGATCAGAAACTGATCGCGGCGTTGCCCACGTCGACCCGGACCTTGTCGCGGTCCAGCAGGCGGGCGGCATGGCGGGCGTAGTCCTGGGCCCACGCGGCATCGCCGCTGAAGCGCTGCTCACCAGAGAACTTGGCCACGCTGAGGATCTTGTCGATCACCAGCACTTTGCCGACCGGACTGGAGGCCTGGCAATCGAGCTCGGCGTACTCGCGGTCGAACCAGCGCCAGCCAGCATCCTCGGTGACCGCCGCCAACTCTGCGTCGCCAATGGTGAAGCCAAATTCCTTGCCGGTACCGAAAACTACCGTGAGCGTGCGCGCCATAGCCTGTTCTCCTGGTTGATGCCCCATTGTAAAGACATAGCAGGCGATACCGCCACCTTGCCCGGCAGATAGTGCCAGTCCGCGACAGGAATCCCTGCGTCAGCCAGACAATTCGCAGCGCGGCGCCAGCACCGCCTGCGCCACCTCGGCGCCGGGCTGCTGCGCGAAGGCAACCCAGGCCAGCTTGTGCGGGTCGGCCCCGGTTGGCAGCGGCACGCTGCCCGACCAGGCCAGCCCCTCGGCCGGCACCGCGAAGGGGCCCAGCCAGAGCCGCACGACACGCTCATGATGCAGCGTGGCGCCTTGGTTCTCGCCGGCCTTCACCGACGACACCAGCCCGTCCTCGACCAGCGCGGCATAGGCCTGCAGTGGCCCGGAGCGGGCCGCGGGCGTCACGTTCAGCGCGACCTGCACTTGCCCGGCGGAGAGCGCCTGCCAGCCCAGCCGAAGCGAGGCGCCGGGCGCTTGCGCGTTGATCTCGGCGACGCGCGCCGCGACCTCGCCTGCATCGTGCCAGCGGCGCTGCTCGCGCGCGCCGACAAACACCTCGGGCGTATATACCGTATGACTGCCGACGGCGCCCGCCAGCGTGCGCTGGCGAGCGGTGAACACCGGGCTGGCAAAGCGGTCGCGCCAGCCCAGGCTGTCCCAGTAGTCGACGTGCAGCGCCAGCGCCAGTGCCTGCGAGGCCGGCAGCCGAGCGGCCTGCGTGCCGAGCCAGTGATCGGCCGGCGGACAGCTGCTACAGCCCTCCGAGGTGTAGAGCTCGATCAGCGCTAGCCGCTGGGGCGGGCTGTCGTGCAGGCATGCTGCCGGCACGGAGCCTGCCGTCGCGCGCACCGGGCCGGCCAGCGCGGCGAGCATCAGCACCGGTGCCCAGCGCACAGGCCAAGACCTGGGCTTGCAGGATTTCCGCGATGGGGTGCGCGGCCCGGCTGCCCGGTGCGCGATGGCATTGGCCTGCGCCCATTGTTCGAGATGCTTGTGCATGCTGGACCTCCGAAGGCTGCCTGACCGTTGTCAGTCGCATACAGCCTGCCGGACCTTACAGACATTTCTGCGTGCCATGTGGTTTCCATGCCGCCTGCCGCGCAGCTTTGGATTATGCTTGCATCATGGCCATCACCCGACAAGATCTCGAAACAGATCGGCTGCGTGCTTCTCTTTGCAGCACGCCGGTGGCTTCCTCGCTACTTCCCGAAGAAGCTTTCGAGCGTTCTCTGCGCGCTACGCTGGACCAGCGGCCGGATACGCCCGGGCTGGCCGGCGATGTCCTGCTGTTCGGCTATGGCTCGCT
Organism: Cupriavidus sp. GW821-FHT02F09; assembly: GCF_059421605.1. Taxonomy (NCBI): domain Bacteria; kingdom Pseudomonadati; phylum Pseudomonadota; class Betaproteobacteria; order Burkholderiales; family Burkholderiaceae; genus Cupriavidus; species Cupriavidus sp. GW821-FHT02F09. The sequence goes on along the minus strand of NZ_JBWKVH010000005.1, from coordinate 139,114 downwards.
GATCTGGAACCCGATGGTGATTCACACGGACCGCCAGCTGGCTACCGTGCATGGCTACCACCGCGGCTTCTACCTGTACTCGCGCATCAATCGCGGCACCTGGGACGACCCGGGCCTGGTGCTCGCGCTGGACCGCGGCGGCTCGTGCCAGGGCGTCGTCTTCCGCATCCCCCATCACATGATCGAGCAGGAATTCCGTCTGCTGTGGCGCCGCGAGATGCTGACCGGCGCCTACCATCCCCGCTGGCTCAATGTGAAGATGAACGGCAGCCCGCGGCAGCGCGCCCTGGCCTTCGTGATGAACCGCGAGCACGAAGCCTATGCCGGACGCTTGCCGGACGACCGCGTGGTGGCCTGCCTGCGCCACGCCTGTGGCCTGTATGGCCCGGCCCGCGAGTACCTGCAACAGACGCTGCTTGGCCTTGCCACCAACGGGGTCGACGACCCCTACCTGGGCCGGCTCTGGCGCCGGCTGCAGGATACGGATGCCACGGCCGCACAGGCTGTCAGCGAACCCGCCTGACCCAGGATCGACCAGGATGCCACGCCCTGCTGCCCGCCCCCGCCGACTGGTGCTTGCCGAAGTGCTGGGGCTGACCGGATTGCTGATGGGCGGCGCGCTGCTGGCCGGACCCGGCGGATCGACGCTGGCAGCGCGCCCTGCCAGCAATGGCCCGGCCCAGTCATCGCCGCGCTCGCATGGGCAAGGCTCTGCGGGCTCCGCCGCTGCCGCGCACGATGGCGTTGGCGGGCTCGACCGCAATCTCCTTGCCGCGGCAACGCTGGGAGATCTCGAACTGGTCAAGCGCTTGCTGGCTTCGGGCGCTTCCGCCCAGGCCGCCGACGAACGCGGCCGCAGTGCCTTGCTGGTGGCGGTCTATAGCCGCCATACCGAGGTAGCCAAGGCGCTGGTGGCGGCGGGCGCCGATGTCAACCGCAAGGACATGGAATCCAACAGCCCCTTCCTGCTGGCCGCGGCCACCGGGCAGCTCGAGCTGGTGCAACTGGCGCTGGCGCATGGGGCCGACCTCAACAGCACGGACAGCTACGACAACACCGCCCTGATCGCCGCGTGCGAGCATGGCAATACCGAAGTGGTGAAGGTATTGTTGAAAGCCGGTGTGGCGGTCGACCATATCAACCGCCAGGGCTGGACCGCCTTGCTGGAGACCATCGTCATGGGCGACGGCAGCGCGCGGTATGAAGACACCGTGCAGTTGCTGCTGGATGCGGGCGCGGACGCCAACCTTGCCGACCGGGATGGCACCACCCCAACCCGGCACGCCCGCGAGCGCAGCTACAAGACCATGGTGAAGATGCTGGTGCGCGTGCGCGGGCACTGACGCGGGCACGGACGTGCCCGCGCATCCCGCCGATGCGACGCTACCCGCTCGGGCCACTCAGGCCGCTGGCTTCGACTCCGCGCTGCGCGCATTCTCGCTTTCCTGCAGCGCGCGCCACATCACCTTGCCCGTGCCCGACTTGGGCAGCGCGTCGACAAACTCCACCACACGCGGGTACTTGTAGGCCGCCATGTTTTCCTTGGCCCATTCGATGATTTCCTCGGGCGTGGTCTTGCCCTTGGCATGCGTCTTGAGCACCACCACCGCCTTCACGGTTTCGCCACGATACGCATCGCGCGTGCCGATGATGCAGGCCTCTTGCACGTCGGGGTGCTTGTACAGCAAGTTCTCCACCTCTGCCGGCCACACTTTGAAGCCCGACGCGTTGATCATGCGCTTGAGCCGGTCGGTGATGAAGTAGTAGCCCTCTTCGTCCATGCGGCCCAGGTCGCCGGTACGGAAGAAGGTCTTGCCCTCGAACTCGATGAAGGCATCGCGCGTGGCATCCGGCTTGCCCCAGTAGCCCTTGAACACCTGCGGGCCGCACACGATGATCTCGCCAGTCTCGTTGACCGCCACTTCCTTGAGCGTGACCGGGTCGATCACGCGCGCGTCGGTATTGAAGGTGGGCACACCCAGGCACTGCAGCTTGGGCCGCTCGCCCGGATTGCTGTGGGTCGGCGCCATGGTCTCGGACAGGCCATAGCCTTCAATGTAATTAAGGTCGAACTGCTGCTTCAGGCGCTCTGCTACCGCCTGCGGCATGGCCGCGCCGCCGCCGCCGATATAGCGCAGGCTCGACAGGTCGAACTGGTCCAGGTTCGGGCTGCCCAGGAAGTCGATCACCATGGTCGGGATGTTGGTCCAGTGCGTGATCTGGAAGCGCGAGATCAGCCGGCCCGCGACTTCGCGGTCCCAGCGCGGCAGCATCACCACGGTAGCTCCGCTGTAGATCGGGCCGTTCATGCCGTACTGCATGCCGGTCACGTGAAACAGTGGCAGCACCGCCAGGATCGTCGATTCCGCGCCGCTACCGCTCCAGATGCCGCCGCCGATCACGTTATGCATGACGGAGCGGTGGGTGTGGATGCAACCCTTGGGAAAGCCGGTGGTGCCCGAGGTGTAGGGCATCACCGCCATATCGTCCGGGCCCGCGGTATGCGGGCCAGGCACCAGTTGCGCGGCAAGCGCCTCGGCCCAGGGGGTGGCGCCGGCCGGCAGCGGATGCTGCGTGGTCAGCCAGGCGCCTGGAGCGTCTTCGGGGTTCTCGTAGCTGGCCGGCAGCGCATCGCTGTATTGCGTGACCAGCAGGTGCTGCAGGCGCTGCTCGGGCGGCAACTCGTTATTGGCCTGCTCGGCGCCCATGGCCAGATCCGCGCTGCAGATCGCCACGCTGGCCTGCGCGTCGGTGATGTAGTGCTTGAACTCCTCAGACCGGTTCATCGGATTGACCGGCACGACCACGGCATCCGCGCGCAGGATCGCGTAATAGGCAATGATGAACTGCGGGCAGTTCTGCATATACAGCAGCACCCGGTCACCCTTCTTCACGCCAGCCTTTTGCTGCAGCCAGCCCGCCATGGCGCTGGCCTGGGCTTCCAGCGCCCGGAAGGTGATGGCGTTGCCGAAATACCGGATGGCCGCCTTGTCGGCGTAGCGATGGGCGGAGACCACCAGGTTGTACCAGAGCGAGGTCTCCGGCAGCACGATCTTGGTGGGCACGCGCTTGGGCCAGAACTGGAAATGCGGGCGCGCGGGCTGGGGGGTCTGCATAAAGGTCTCCTGTGCGGTCTATCCGACCTGGTCTTGGATGCGAGGCGAGAGATGAATTTGTCGAAACCAGCAATCAGTCAAGCAATATAACCGAACGACCGTTCTTTTTTCAATCCATCGCTTACCCTTGCCTGCACCGGCATCCATGCCGCGCGGCGTGCAAAGGTTGCATTCGGCGGGGCGGTCCCAATATGAGACACAAGACGTCTTTGCGCGAGTGGAGCCATTCGCGCCGGCGTTCCACACTCCGAGGCCAAGCCATGAGCGACGTAACCCTGCAGAATTTTGACGCCGACGTGATCGAGACGTCGCGCCACATCCCCGTGCTGGTGGATTTCTGGGCCCCGTGGTGCGGCCCTTGCCGCACCTTGGGGCCGATGCTGGAAAAGCTTGAGGGCGAGGCGGCCGGCAAATGGCGGCTGGCCAAGGTGAACGTGGATGAGAACCAGGAGCTGGCATCGCATTTCGGCGTGCGCAGCATTCCCCACGTGGTGGCGTTCGCCGACGGCCAGGCGGTGGACCAGTTCACCGGCGTGCTGCCGGAATCCGGGCTGCGCGAGTTTGTTGCCCGGGTGATGCCCGACCCGGGCAGGGTGGCCCTGCGTGCTGCCCGCGACGCTGCCGGCGCGGGCGACCGCGAGGCGGCCAGGTCGGCGTTCCAGGCGGCGCTGGCATTCGATCCTGGCTTTGATGCCGCTCGCCTTGAATACATCGGTTTCCTGCTGGACGAGGATGCGCTGGACCAGGCCCAGTCGGAGTTCGGCATGTTGTCCCCCAACGCGGCCCAGGAGGACGGCTACGCTGCGCTCTGCACCCGGATCGAGGCCATGCGCGGTGCCTCGGACCTGCCCGACGCGGCCACCCTGGCGGCCCGTGTCGCCGACGCCCCCGGTGACCTGCAGGCGCGGCTGGACCTGGCGCGCGCGCTGATCGCGCATCGGCAATATGAGCCGGCGCTGGAGCAACTGCTGGCCATCGCGCGCACGGATCGCACCTTCGAGGACGATATCGGCCGCACGGCCATGCTGTCGGTATTCAAGCTGATGAGCGACCAGCCTGACGTGGTGTCGCGCTATCGCCGGCTGCTGGCCTCGGCGCTCAATTAAACTGGCGGGTGAACGCGGCGGGCCGGGCCCGCCGTTTTATTTCCTTGCAACCGCCCTGTTCCGCCGTGACTGCCTCCCCGCCCCGCCTGATCGACTTCCAGACCGACCCCGAACCGCTTCCCAGCCACGATCGCCCACGCCCGGACCGGCTGGTTGCCGGCAACCCGGACCGCACCACCTGGACGCACTACAGCGCCAGCCAGGGAGATTTCGATTGCGGCATCTGGGCTTGCGAGCCGGGCGCGTGGCGCATTGCGTTTCCGGCTGGCAAGGAGGAGTTCTTCCATGTCATCAGCGGCCGCCTGCGCATCAGCGACGACGCGGGCAACGCCCGTGAATTCGGGCCCGGCGACGCCTGCGTGATCCCGGCCGGCTTCACCGGCCTGTTCGAGGTGCTCGAACCGGTGCGCAAGCACTTTGTCGTGCTGGACCGGGCTGCCGCCGACGCCAGCTAGGCAATCTAGGCCATCCAGGCCATCCAGGCCATTTAGCCCGCCTGCTCCGAGGGCGCCTCGATCAGGCTAAAGCCGTTCTCGCGCATGTGGTTGACCATCATCGCGTCCATCGCCTTCACGTGCTGGTCGAACCAGCCGGGCAGCTCCGACAAGAGCCGCCGGCCCAGCGCCAGGTCGCCCTCGGCCACCTTGTCGCGCACCGCACCGGCCACCGCCAGCACCTGCTCGTGCTCGCCGCGGTGGCAATGCTGCGGGCCGAAGGCCATCGCCTCCATCCACGCTTCTTCCTGGCCGAAATGATGGCGGGTGTGGTCGATCCACTCGTCCAGGGCTGCCAGGAAGCCCGCATCGTCGGCGCGCGTGGCGGCATCCAGCAGTTGGACGAATTCGGCGTGGGTGGCATCGGTGACCGGCTCGCCCAACAACAGGTCGGGGGCCAGCGTGGCGGTGCCAGGCGAAGAGGAATCGGTCATATCGGAAGGGACAACATCGCGAAAACCGCAAGGATACCGAATCCGCGGCGGCCCGGACTGATCCAGGACAAACCGCAGCGCCGCCAAGGCCGGCGGCACGCGCAGGGTATGCTCAGGGCTGGCTCCATCACCGCACCAGGCTGATTCCTGGCTTCCCATGCCCCGACTGCTCTTCTTCTGCGGCCATGCCGGCACCGGCAAGACCACCCTGGCCCACCGCCTGATCGGCCCACTGATGCAGGCCACCGGCGAGCCGTTCTGCCTGCTCGACAAGGACACGCTCTACGGCGGCTATAGCGCCGCCGCAATGGGCGCGCTGACTGGGGACCCGAACGACCGCGACAGCCCGACCTACCTCAAGTACCTGCGCAATGCGGAATATCATGGCCTGCTGGATACCGCGCGGGAGAACCTCGCCCTGGGCATCAGCGTGATCGTGGTGGGCCCGCTATCGCGCGAGGTGCGCGACCACCTGCTGCACGATCCCGAATGGCTGCACGTGCCCGCCGGCACCATCGTGCGCACCCTGTGGGTGCACCTGCCGGAGAACGAGGCGCATGCGCGCATCGTCAAGCGTGCCAATCCAAACGATGCCTACAAGCTGGCGCACTGGGACGACTACCGCACCCGGCGCTTCATGCCCGAGCCGGCGCAGTACCCCGAGTTGGCCTACTTCGACAATACGGCGCCGGACGACGCCGCGCTGAACGCCCTGCTGGCCACGCTCGCGGCGTAGCCAGCCGCCGCGATGCTCATTCCGGCGCCGTCGAAACGTCCGGCGCCGTGAGGGCGGCCAGCACGCTGGACGCCGCCACCATCCCGAACACCGCGGTGACCGCCACCGAGGAGCCGAAGCCGGCGCAGGCCAGGCCCTGCGGGCCGGCCGGCGGCTCAGCCGAGGTGCCTGGCGCGGCTTGCGGGGCCTCGTCGATCTCGCAGGACTGCTGCTCGGGCTCCGGATAGCGCAGCGGCTCGTCGGAGAAGACCGCGTCGATGCCGAACTTGCGCTTGGGGTTGCGCGGCCAGCCCCAGTCCTTGCGCAGGGTGGAGCGCACCTTGGCCAGCAGCGGGTCCTGCACGGTGCGGGAAAAGTCCACCACGCGGATGCGGGTCGGGTCGAGCTGGCCGCCGGCGCCGCCGCAGGTGATGATGCGCCGGCCCACGCGGCGGGCCCAGCCCAGCATGGCGATCTTGACCTTGACCGAGTCGATCGCATCAATGATGTAGTCGTGCCCGTCGAGCAGTTCGACCAGATTCTCCGGGGTCACGAAATCGTCCACCTCGGTTACCCGGCAGCGCGGGTTGATCTGCACCATGCGCTCCGCCATGGCCTGCACCTTGGCGCGGCCATAGGCGTCGCCCAGCGCGTGGATCTGGCGGTTGGTGTTGGATACCGCGATATGGTCCAGATCGATCAGCGTGACGCGGCCGACCGCGTTGCGCGCCAGCGCCTCGGCCGCCCAGCTGCCCACCCCGCCGATGCCGACCACGCAAACGCTGGCCTCCTCCAGCCGCGCCAGGCCCGCCGCGCCGTACAGGCGCGCCACGCCGCCGAAGCGGCGGTGGTAGTCGTCATCCTCCGGGCTCTCGTGGGTAAGGGCCGGCGGCAGTTGCGCCAGCTCCGGTTCCGGCTGGGTGGAGATTGCGGGGACGGGGTTGCTCATTTCTACGCTCGAAGCTGGCTGAATTGGAGGACACTGCGGGGGAAAAGCGCACGTTGCCGCACCTTGTCAGCCAAGCGCCGACAGGGGAGCGGGGCGCGCAACTATACAATACCCACAGCAGTGGTTCGACCGCCGCATTGTCTCGCAGAGTGCGCGCGGCTGCCGGCGCCAACCAGGAAACCGATCCCATGCCCCTGCGCCGCAAGGCCGTTCTCTGGAGTGTACTGACACCGCTGGTGCTGATCGCGGCGCTTGTCGTGATCATTCTGACCTTCGACTGGAACCGCCTCAAGCCGTGGCTGAACCAGAAGGTTACCGAGGCCATCGGCCGGCCCTTTGCCGTCAATGGCGACCTCACCCTGACCTGGCGCAGCGCCGAGGGCGAGACCGGCTGGCACACCTGGGTCCCCTGGCCACGCCTGTCTGCCCGGGATATCACCGTCGGCAACCCGGAATGGGCACAGGAGGCCAACTTTGCCACCGTGCGCGAGCTGATCTTCGTGCTACGCCCGCTGCCCCTGCTCTCCCACCAGATCTCGATCCCCAGCATTACCGTCGACAGCCCCGCGGTCTGGCTGGAGCGGCTGGCCGACCAGCGCAACAACTGGACCTTCGTCACGCCCGCCGGCAAGGCGCCATCGCCATGGCGGCTCGACATCGGCGAGATCTCGCTGGCGCGCGGCGACCTGGCGCTGGACGACAAGGCAATGAAGATTGAGCTGCAGGCGCGCCTGGACACCATCGGCGACGCCGCCCTCTACGACAAGACCCGCGACGGCGCCCTGATCGCGCCCCCGGCATCCGGCACGGCCGGCGCCGTCGGCCAGCCCGGCAGCGCCGGCCAGCGCTATGGCCTGCGCTGGAAGGCCACGGGACGCTACAACCAGGCCACCATCAACGCCACCGGCAAGGCCGGCACCGTGCTGAGCCTGCGCGATACACAGGACCCCTTCCCGCTGCAGGCCGATGTGCGGGTGGGCAACACCCGTGCGGTCGTGGAGGGCACGCTGACCAACCCCGCCCACCTGGGCGCGCTCGACATGCACCTACAGCTGTCCGGCGACAACATGGCCAAGCTGTACGCGCTGACCGGCATCGTGCTGCCGAGCACTCCGCCCTACGAGACCCGCGGCCGGCTGGTTGCCACCTTGCGCAAAGGTGCTTCCGTGTACCGGTACGACAAGTTTTCCGGGCGCGTCGGCGGCAGCGACCTGAACGGCTCGCTCACCTACACGCAGCGCCAGCCACGCGCCCTGTTGTCGGGCGAACTGGAATCGAAGCAACTGCGCTTTGAGGACCTGGCTCCGCTGATCGGTGCGGACGCCAAGCCCGGGCAGGCAGCATCCGACAGCACAGTGCGCCAGCCCGCCGACAAGGCGCTGCCGGTGGCGCCGTTCCGTACCGAGCGCTGGGACAGCATCGACGCCGACGTGAAGTTCACCGGCAAGCGCATCATCCGCACCGCCGACCTGCCGATCACCGACCTCGTCACCCACCTCAAGCTCGACGATGGCGTGCTGACACTGGACCCGCTGAACTTCGGCGTGGCCGGCGGCAACCTGATGTCCTCGCTGCAGCTCAACGGCAAGCGCGAGCCGCTCGCCGCCACCATCGACATGAAAGCGCGCCACCTCCAGCTCAAGCAATTGTTCCCGAAGTTCGAGTCGATGCGCGCCAGCGTGGGTGAGGTCAATGGCAGCGCCAAGCTGAGCGCCACCGGCAACTCGGTGGCGGCCTTGCTGGGCTCGTCCAATGGCGAGGCCAAGCTGCTGGTGGAAAACGGCACGGTCAGCAAGTTCCTGCTCGAGGCGATGGGCCTGAACGTGGGCAGCGTGGTGATCTCCAAGCTGTTCGGCGACAAGCCGGTGCAGATCCATTGCGGCGTCAGCGATTTCAGTTTCACCAACGGCGTGGCGCGCTCGCGCGTCTTCGTCATCGACACCCAGGACGCCGTGATCGACACCAGCGGCGCCATCGACCTTGGCAGCGAGCGGCTAGCGCTCACCGTGCGGCCGGATTCCAAGGGGCTGCGCATCTTCTCGCTGCGCTCGCCGCTCTATGTGGGCGGCACGCTGAAGAAGCCCTCGGTCAGCCCGGACATCGGCGTGCTGGCCTTGCGCGCCGGCGGCGTGGTGGCACTGGCGCTGGTCGCGCCGGTGGCCACGGCAGTCCTGCCCCTGATCGATCTATCGGCTGCGCCCGACAGCCAGTGCGGCAAGCTGCTGGCGGAGATTCGCACGCGCCCGACCGCGCCGCCGCCGGGGCAGGCCTACCGCGACCCGAAGGCCGGCAAGACCAGCCAGGCGGCCGGCCCTGCCCCTTCGCCGGACGCGCAAGCCACGCCCGCCGCCTCGGCACCGGTCAAGCCCACTGCACCGTCGCGCCCCGGCGCACCCGATCGGCCAGCACCAGGCAATACGCTCTATCAGGGCGGCTGACCGGCGGTGCGCCGCTCGGTTGCAAGCCGGGCGTTGCCTGCTTGCGACACCTTGCGACACCTTGCGACACCCATCCCGCCGTCGACGCAATTACGCAACACTTTGGTGCATTGCAATGCAAGGCATCGTTGTGCATCGCCCACATTCGGCCGCATAATTAAACGGCCATTTACAACGAAGTTTCCAATACGTGGCATGAAGCGGATGTCTGGCTCCGATGCATTTCGAGGCTGGCGTCCTTCTCAGGGTGCGGTTTCGGCCGCACTTGTTTTTCCCGATTTCCCCTCCAGCCCCCGCCCCTGCATGACGCCGCTACATGCCACCGTCCCGCCGATCGGCTGCCTGATCGCCCTAACGGTGTGCAACCACGTAGCCTTCAATGCCAGCCGCGTCGTGGTGTCACTGTTTGCCCTCTCGCTCAAAGCCTCGACCGTCACGCTCGGCATCCTGATGTCGCTTTATGCGTTGCTGCCGATGCTGCTGGCGATCCATGCCGGCAAGCGCATCGACGAGATCGGGCCACGCAAGCCGATGACCGCGGGCTCATTGATGGTGGTCGCGGGCACGCTGCTGCCGGCGCTGTGGCCGGGCATCGCGGCACTCTACCTTTCCTGCGCGCTGATCGGCGTCGGCTTCATGCTGGTGCAGGTCGCCATGCAGTTGCTGATCGGGCAGATTTCCACCGATGGCACGCGGCTGCGCAACTACACGCTCCAAGCGCTGGGATTCTCGTTCTCCGGCACGCTGGGCCCGGTGATGATGGGCTATGTGATCGAGCACGCTGGCTACCGCCCGGCTTTCTTTGTGCTGGTGGCAGTAGCGGCCGCAGGGCTGGTCGGCCTGTACTTCATGCGCGGGCGGCTGCCGGCACACGGCGGGCGCGCCGCGCGCGGCGCCATCGTGGACGGCACCCGCAACTCCACATTGGGCTTGCTTGCCCACCCGGAGTTGCGCGCGGTCTTTATCGCCAGCGCGGTCCTGTCGGCGGCCTGGGACCTGCACGCCTTCCTCATTCCCATCCAGGGCACCCGGGTTGGCCTTTCGCCGTCGTCGGTCGGCTGGGTGCTGGGTGCCTTCGCCATTGCCACCTTCGCCATCCGTGTGGCAATGCCGCTGGTGTCGCGCCGGCTCTCGGAGTGGAAGGTGATTCGGGTCGCGCTGCTGGTCGGGGCGGTGGCCTACCTGCTCTACCCCTTCGCGGCCGAGTTCTGGCTGATGTGCTGCCTGGCCTTCCTGCTAGGCCTGGCGCTCGGCAGCGCGCAGCCCAACGTCATGAACATCCTGCACACGGCCTCGCCCACCGGGCGCGCCGGCGAGGCCCTGGGATTGCGCTCGGCCGTGCTCAATACCAGCCAGGTGGTGTGGCCGCTGACCTTTGGCGTGGTCGGCACGGCGCTTGGCATGCTGCCGATTTTCCTGTCGATGGCAGGGGCAATGGGCGTGGCCGGCTATTACTCGCGTGGCCAGGCCCGCAAGCTGCCCCAGCCGCCGGCCTGAGGCGCCCACGGCATCGCGCATGAGTTGCTTAGGCGCAAATGCGGTCCGCTGCGCTTTCGCTATACTCAAATCAGACAGGCCGCCGGCGCCGTGCATGCTTGCCCCGCGCGCGGCCTGCTGACTCGATACCTGATCCGACATGACCCAACTCGCCGACCTCCGCCGCACCTACGTACTCGGATCGCTGTCCGAATCCGACGTGGCGTCCGATCCCATCAGCCAGTTCCAGCGCTGGTTCGATGAAGCCATCCACGCCAAGCTCCCGGAACCCAATGCCATGACGCTGGCCACCGTCGACGCCGACGGCCAGCCCTCGGCACGCATTGTGCTGCTCAAGGCCATGGACACCCAGGGCTTTACGTTCTTCACCAACTACGAAAGCCGCAAGGGCCTGGACCTTGCCGCCAACCCGCGCGCGGCGCTGCTGTTCCACTGGGTGCAGCTGGAGCGCCAGGTGCGCGTGGAAGGACGCGTTGAAAAGGTTACCGATAGCGAGAGCGATGCTTACTACGCGACGCGTCCGCTCGGCTCGCGCCTCGGGGCATGGGCCTCGGAGCAGAGCCGCGAGGTGGCGGACCGCACGGTGCTGGAGCAGCGCGAAGCGGATTTCCGCGCCAAGTTCGGCGATAACCCGCCGCGGCCGGCGCACTGGGGCGGGTACCGGCTGGTGCCGACCCGCATCGAGTACTGGCAGGGACGCCCGTCGCGCTTGCACGACCGGATCGCCTACCGCCTGGCGCCGGACGGCAGCTGGCAAATCGTGCGTCTGTCGCCCTGAGCGCCATGAGCCGCGGTGCCACCGGTTGCCGAGGCCGCGCACTGCACAAAATTAGGAATTGTCGTAAAGTAAGTCAGGGTCGCTTTCCGGTTTTGTGAGGAAGCGGCCACCAGGAGCAGGCCCCGCCTGCCCTGTGCTGTAGTTCGAGGAGTGTGCCGCAACCATCAGGAGGGAGGCCGCATGTTTTTCAAGCAAGCACTGGACAAGCAACTGGACCACTGGATCGCCGATCTGCGCGACCGGGCCAATCTCCCTGTGAGGCTGCGGCTATGGAACGGCAACGAGTATCCGCTCGGCCGCTTCGATCATCCCGCGGTGACCCTGACCATACGCGAGGCGGGTGCCCTGCCCCTGCTGCTCACGCCCAGCCTCGACAATCTCGGCGAAGCCTATGTCCAGGAAAAGATCGACCTGGACGGCACGCTCAGCGACATCATCGCCGTGGCTTACCGCTTCTCGGCTGCCGCCAGCGCGCAGGCCGGTGGCGCACTGGCACGGGTGGCCCAGCATTTCGCCCACACCAAGGCGGCGGACAAGGCCTCGATCCAGTATCACTACGACGTATCCAACGCGTTCTACCGGCTCTGGCTGGACCCGGGCATGGTGTACTCCTGCGCCTACTTCGAGCATGGCAATGAAGACCTTGCCACCGCCCAGCGCAAGAAGATCGACCACATCCTGACCAAGATCCGGCTGCAGCCCGGACAGACCTTGCTCGACATTGGCTGCGGCTGGGGCGCGCTGGTCATCCGCGCGGCGGAAAAGTTCGGCGCGCGCTGCGTGGGCATCACGCTGTCGCAGAACCAGTTCGACCTGGCGACCGAACGCGTCAGGCAGGCGGGCCTGTCCGACCGCATCGAGATCCGTTTGCAGGATTACCGCGACACGGCCGGCACCTTCGACCGCATCACCAGCGTCGGCATGTTCGAGCACGTCGGCAAGGACAACCTGCCCGCCTATTTCGGCCGCATGCGCGAGTTGCTCGCCGATGATGGCTTCGCCATGAACCACGGCATCACGTCGCCCGACCCCGACAGCGGCGCCACGCCCATGGACGGCTCCGAGTTCATGGACCGCTACGTGTTCCCGCAGGGCGAGCTGCCGCACATCGGCATGGTGCTCAACACCCTGCAGCGCGGCGGCCTGGAAGCCACCGATGTAGAGTTGATGCGCGGCCACTACCGGCGCACGCTGCAACATTGGGCGGACAACTTCGAAGCGCAGGGTGATACCATCCGGGCCATGGTGGGCGAGAAGAAATACCGCATCTGGCGCGTCTACCTGGCAGGCTGCGGCCATGCCTTCGATACCGACCAGATGTCGATCTACCAGGTGGTTTGCCACAAGGCCGGCCTCTCGTCGCAGAGCTTGCCCTGGTCGCGCCGCTACATCTACGACAAATCGCTTGACTGAAAATCGGCTTGACTGAAGACCTGTTCGGCGGCCTGCTGGAGCCGCCAGGGGTGGCCGCTGCCGGCGCCGCACCACTTGCCGGAGCTTCCCCGACCGCTGCCGCCAAGCCATCGCGCGGCAAAAGTGTACTGGCGCCGGCCCCGGACCCTGCCCTGCTCGCGCTGGCCGAACGCCTGCCGGCCGGGCTGCATCTCGGCACATCATCATGGTCCTATGGCGGCTGGAACGGCCTGGTCTACCAGGGGGAGTACACCGACAGCCTGCTCTCGCGCAAAGGACTGGCCGCCTACTCGCAGCATCCTTTGCTGCGTGCCGCCGGCATCGATCGCGGGTTCTACGCGCCGATCCCGCTTGCCGACTACGTTGCCTACGCGGCCCAGGTGCCCGCGCACTTCCGCTTCCTGATCAAGGCACCTGCCAGCGTTTGCGATCCGTGGCTGCGCACGTCCGAAGGCGCCGGCCGGCTGGCCAACGCCAGCTTCCTCGATGCCGAGATCGCCGCGCGCGATTTCATCGCGCCGGCCACCGCGGGCCTCGGCGCCAAGTGCGGGCCGCTGCTGTTCCAGCTTTCCCCGCTAGGTGCGATGGCCACCGACAGCGCCGGCTTCCTGTCGCGGCTCGACGCCTTCCTCGGCGCCCTGCCCGCGCTCGACGCCGCCACGACACCGCACGCCTGCTACGCTGTGGAGTTGCGCGATGCCGCCTTGCTCACGCCGCGCTTCATCAAGCTGCTGCGCGCACGCGGCGTGCGTTTCTGCCTGTCCGCGCGCGAGCGCATGCCGCCGGCCGAACGGCAACTGCCAGCACAAGCACTCATGGACGAGGGCGCACCAGGACCGCTGGTGCTGCGGTGGATGTTGCATGCGGGCTTTGCCTACGAGCAAGCCGAATCCCGCTACGCGCCGTTTGACCGGCTGATCGACGAAGACCCGCATACCCGCGCGGTGATCGCCGAGCAGGTGGTGCGCACGCTGCGCGCGGGCCAGCCCGCCTATGTGATCGTCAGCAACAAGGCGGAAGGCTCGGCGCCGTTGACTTGCGTGCGGCTGGCCGAGGCCATTGCCGAGCGCCTGGAAGCAAGCTGAGCGCAGGCCCGGCGCATCAGCGATTCAGGTGATGCGCGAACTTCTGCCGGAACTTGGCCAGCTTGGGTGAAATCACAAACGAGCAATAGCCCTGGTTCGGGTGGTTCTGGAAGTAATTCTGGTGGCCTTCCTCCGCGCGCCAGTACGGTTGCGTGGGCTCGATCTGCGTCACCAGCGGCGCATCGTAGAGCTTGTGCTCCGCCACCTCCCGCATCACATACTCGGCCATGGCACGCTGCGGCTCCGTGTTGGTGAAGATCACCGAGCGGTACTGCGTGCCGACATCGTTGCCCTGCCGGTTGAGGGTGGTGGGATCGTGGATGGCAAAGAAGATCTCCAGGATCTCGCGGAACTTGATCACCGTGGGATCGAAGGTCACGCGCACCACTTCGGCGTGCCCGGTGTCGCCGCTGCACACCTGCTCGTAAGTCGGATGGTTTACGTGGCCGCCGGTATAGCCCGACTCCACGGCCCGTACGCCCTTGACTTGCTGGTACACCGCTTCCAGGCACCAGAAGCAACCACCGCCCAGCGTGGCAATCTCATGCTCGTTGTCCATCTTGATCTCTCCGGCTCATGACTATAGGTAGCATACTCGTTCGCCACCCTTCACGTCGCCCGAGACTGCAATGGACGCCGCGCCTAACGGATCGGCAAAGCGACCGGCCGGATCGGCGCGGCGTCGGCCCCGCGGAACTTCAATGAGGCGCCGATAAAAGCGAACTGGTAGACGCGCTCGCGCGACAAGGCCTCCAGGTTCACCAGCTCGATGATCGGTGCGCCCTGCTGCGCCAGCAAATAAGTATGGACCGGGATGTAGTTGTCGGGCACCTCCGCCGGGAACGTCTCGAAGCTCAGGTTATCGGCCCCCACAACCATCGCGCCCCCTTCCTCGACCAGGAACCTGGCTGCATCCAGTCCCAGTCCCGGCGGGTTGGCCATATAGGCCTGGGCGTTTTCATAGTGCTGCATGCGCCCGGTGCGGATCAGCACCACATCGCCCTGCTCCAGCGCCACGCCTTGCTTGTCCAGCGCTTCGCGCAGGTCCTTGCGCGTCACGCGGTAGTTGTCGGGCAGCATGTCCAGCCCCTTGGCCGCGGCCACGTCGATCAGCACGCCACGGGCGACGATCGGCGGCAACTTCTCCGCGCCTGTCACTTTCCAGCCGCGATCGCCCAGGTGCTCGGCAGCGGAATAGCCATTCCAGATCTTGCCGTTCAGGCCGAAGTGGTTCAGCGCATCGATATGCGTGCCCATGTGGGCATACATGGAAACCGCCGAGCCGCTGTAGCTGACATGCCGGTTCATCGCCTCGCCCACCTGCATGGAATCAGCCACCAGGTTGCCGTGCGGGGTATGGGTCATCCACATCTGGTAGGGCGGATCGCCGGCGGCCTGCCAGCTCGGCATGCCGATGAAGTAGTCCACCGCCAGGTCGTAGGCCTGCGTGCCGGAAACCCGCGCCATGATGGCGGCGCGCGAGGCCGGGGTAATCAGGTTGAGGCGGCCGATCTCATCCTTAGGGCCCCAGGGGCTGACGCCCACCTGGGGCGCCGCGCCAGCGGCGCCGCTCAGTAGCGCGAACAGCAGCGGCAGGGAAAAAGCGGCCAGGCGGCGCGTGGCGCTGGCGGCAGGGGTAAGACGAAAGGACATAGTGGACTCCTGACTGGATTGGCGGTTTCCACAGCAACGTGGAAGGCATGCCGCCATCCTATTAGGCACGTGATGGTAGATAATCTGCAAATTCAGACAAACATATTCAACCAGCAGGAAAATATATGGATCTGCTCGCGGCGATGCGCACCTTCCGGCGCGTGGTGGAACGCGATAGCTTCAGCCAGGCTGCCGCCGATCTCGGGCAGTCGACCGCCGCGGTCAGCAAGCAGGTGCGCCAGTTGGAGGCGCGCCTGGGCGCGCTGCTGATCCAGCGCACCACGCGCCGCATGCGCCTGTCGGAAACCGGCCGCGCCTACTTTGCCGAGTGCTGCCGCCTGCTCGACGAGCTCGATGCGCTGGAGCGGGCCACAGCCGCCGGCACGGATGAGATCAGCGGCCGCCTGCGCGTGAACGCGCCGCTATCGTTCGGGCTCAAGGTGCTCTCGCCTCTGCTGGTGACGTTCATGGCGCGCTATCCGCAGGTACAGGTCGAGCTGACCCTGGACGACCGCTTGCTGGACGTGGTGTCGGAGGGCTTCGACGTCTCGCTGCGCATCCGCTCTGCATTGACGGACTCGTCCCTCATCGCGCGGCGGCTGGGCAAGGTAGAGCAAACCATCTGCGCCGCCCCCGCCTACCTGGCAGCGCGCGGCACGCCGCGCACCGTCGAGGATCTGCGCAACCACGACTGCCTGGCCTACCAGCTGGCCGACTATCCCGGCAGCTGGCACCTGGAAGGGCCGCAAGGCACCACCAGCATCGAAGTGCCCGCGCGCTTCTCGGCCAACAACAGCCTGCTGCTCAGCGATATGCTGCTGGCCGGGCTAGGCATCGGCGCGCTGCCCTCATTCATCGCGCTGCCCCTGCTGGCGCGCGGCGAGCTGGTCAGGGTGCTGCCGGAGCATGCGCTGGCCGGCCGGAGCATCTATGCGCTCTATGCCAGCCACCGGCACCTGCAACGGAAGGTGGGCGCGTTCGTGGCGTTCCTGGCCGAGGCTCTGCAAGGCCAGCCGGACGCTAGCGCAACGACGCCGCCACCATCGCCCGCAACTGGGGCTTGAGCACCTTGCCAAGCGCGCTCCTGGGCAGGCTGTCCACCAGCACCACCCGCTGCGGCAGCTTGAACCGCGCAATCGATAGCGCCAGCGTTTCACGCAGCGCCTCTGGCGCCAGCGCGGCGCGATCCGCGCCGGCGGCAGCCACCACGACGGCAACCGGCACCTCGCCCCAGCGCGCGTCCGGCAGCCCCACCACCGCGCAATCCAGCACGCCGGGCAGGCCCAGCAGCGCGTTCTCGATCTCGGCCGGATAGATGTTCTCCCCGCCCGAGATGATCATGTCCTTGCTGCGGCCGACCACCTCGATGCAACCATCGGTATAGCGATGCGCTAGGTCTCCCGAGCGGAACCAGCCATCGCGGAAATCCGGATGCTCCGGCTGCCGCCAGTAACCCTGCATCAGGTTGGCGCCCGCGAGCCAGAGCTCGCCCACTTCGCCATCGGCGACCGCAATGCCTTGCGCATCGGCTAGCCGTACCTGTACCTCCGGCTGGGGCCAGCCGGCATAGCCGGGCCGGGCCTTGGCCTGGTCCAGGCGCAGCACGACCGATACGGGACCGGTCTCTGTAGCGCCGTAGACCTGCCCGAGCGGGACGCCGCGCGCATGGAAGGCATCAATGTACGCGCGGGGAATCGGCGAGGAGCCAGCCATCACGCCGCGCAGCGAAGAGAGGTCCACGCTTGGCCAGCCGGGATGTTCCAGCACGGCGCGCAGCGTGGCTGGCACCATCAGCGACAGCGTGGGCTGCGTCTGCGCGCACGCATCGAGCCAGGCATCCGGCGCGAAACGCTGGTGCAACGTCACCTGCGCCCCGGCCAGCAATGCCGGCAGCGTCTGGATGCACAAGCCGCCCACATGGAACAGCGGCAGCACGGACAGCACATGGTCGTCCCGCGTCATGCCGTGCGCCCACCAGCTCGCGCGCGCGTTGGCCAGCAAGCCGGCCTGCGTGTGCAGCGCGCCCTTGGGATGGCCTGTGGAGCCGGAGGTGTAGACCAGTAGCAGGGGCGCCTCGCCGGGCGGCTGCGATGGCCTCGGCAGGGGCGTGTCCAGCGGCGCCGGCCGGTCGATCAGGCTATCGATCGGCGCCCGCGCGGCAGGCTCCGGCAGGGCGGCTGCCACCGCCGCCGCAGCCTGC
This sequence comes from Cupriavidus sp. GW821-FHT02F09, assembly GCF_059421605.1. NCBI lineage: Bacteria > Pseudomonadati > Pseudomonadota > Betaproteobacteria > Burkholderiales > Burkholderiaceae > Cupriavidus > Cupriavidus sp. GW821-FHT02F09. Next base: position 121,236 of record NZ_JBWKVH010000005.1, on the reverse strand, counting down.
GCGTGCGGCGCATCGTGGAACAGCAGGCGAATGCCCGCATGCGCGGCGATGGCGCTCAGCTCCGGCACGGCCAGCCGGAAGTTCAGCGGCACGAAGATGGCCCCGAGCCTTGCGCACGCGAACAGGATGGCGAGCTGCAGATCGTGGTTCAGGCACAGCGTGCCCACGCGATCGCCCGGCTGCACGCCCCAGGTGCCAGCCAGGTGTGCGCAGACGCGTTCCACGCGGCGCCACAGCTTGCCATAGTCGATGGTGTAGCCGAGGCTATGCAGCGCCGGGCGCAGGGGCGCGGCACTGACATGCGCATGCAGTGTGCGCAGCAGCGCGCCCGGCTCCGGCGTGCCAGCGAACAGCCGGTTGGCGCGCTCGCTCATTCGTCGCGCTCGCCCGACTCGTACAGGGTCTCGCGCCCCATGCGGTCCAGGATCAGCTCGGCGGTCCAGGGCAGCATCAGCGCGCCGCAGCGCGAATCGCGATAGAGCCGCTCCAGCGGCAGGTCCTTGAGCATGGACTGGCCGCCGCAGGTGCGGATCGCCAGCCGGGCGATGTCGTTAGCGCCTTCCATCACGCTGTAGTGCGCAGCGTACAGCCGCATGCGCGCATCCTTCCCCGGGCTGGCGCAGGCTTCATGAATCACGCGCCAGAAGATCGAGCGCATGTTCTCCAGCTGGATGCGCATCTGCGCCACGGCGATCTGCTTGGTGGGATACATGCGGCGCTTCACCGGCGGCTGGCCCGGCACTTCGCCGCGCAGGTACTGCACGGTGAAGTCGTATGCGGCCTGCGCCACGCCGAGATAGGTCGGCGAGAGCGTGAAGAACATGGCTGGCCAGGTCTGCGCCGCTTTGTAATAGACGCCGCGCGGCATCAGTTGCTCCTGGTCGGCGACGAACACATCCTTGAGCAGCAGCGTGCGCGACACCGTGCCGCGCATGCCCATCGGGTCCCACTCTCCGGTCACGGTGAGGCCTTCGGCCTCGCCCGGCACCGCGATGTAGAGCGTGTCGCGCATATCGGGCGAGTGGTCCGCGCACTCCTCCGTGCAGAGGATGCCGTAGTAGTCCGCCGCGCCCGACAGCGACGCAAAGATCTTGCGGCCATTGAGCACCCAGCCGCCTTCGACCTTGCGTGCGCTGGTGCCGAAGGGCGCGCGCCCGGCTGCGGCGGCCGAGCCCTCCGAGAAGGGCTGAGCGTAGATCGCGCCGTCCTTCACCACGCGCGCAAAGTGCAGCTCGCGCCGGGCCTCGTGCTCGGCGCGCTGCTCGGGCGTCATGGCGATGCCGTCGGCCAGCATGCCGGTCCACATGGTGGAGCAGATGTGCATGTTGTAGGTCAGCGCGGTGGCGCCACAAAAGCGGCCGATCTCCGCGCCCACCATGCAATACGTGGCGAAGTCCGCGCCCTCTCCGCCAAACTCGCGCGGCACGCACAAGGCCAGCAGGCCGGCCTCGCGCAGATCATCATAGTTGGCAAAGGGGAAGCTGGCCTCGCGGTCCCACTGCGCCGCGCGCGGGGCAAAGCGCTCGCGGCCAAGCCGGTTGGCGAGCGTCAGCAGGCGCTCCTGCGCCTCGGTGAAATCGGCGCTGCCGACGGCGGGGATGAAGTCCAATGGCATGATCGTGTCTCCCGGGCATCGGCCACACGCGTGGCGATGCCTCGATGTTCTTGTGGATTCAGTGCAGCGGGAAATGCCGCCCCAGGAAGCCGAGCACGGCGGCATTGAAATCCGCCGGGCGCTCCATGCAAGCCAGGTGGCCCACCGCGGGCAAGCACAGGTACTCGGCGCCAGCGATCTTCTGCGCCATGCGCTCCATCACGGCGGGCGCGGCATTGGCGTCGTGTTCGCCGGCCAGCACCAGCACCGGCACGGTGATGCGCGCCAGCACTTCGCGCCGGTCAAAGCGCACCAGCGCCTGCAAAGCGGCGCGATAGGTGTCGGGCGGCACGGCCGCCATCACGCTGGCGGCGAACGCCACCGCGCGAGGCTCGGCCTGCGGCGCGACCATGGCGCGCACCAGCCCGTTGGCCATCTCCGCCATGGTCTTGCCGGCATCGAGCGGCGCCGTGCGCGCAGCCACGAAGTCGCGTTGCCACTGGCCATCGGCCTTGCCGAATGCGGGCGACGTACCGGACAGCACCATTGCGTCGATCAGTCCTGGCATGGCTGCGTAAGCTTCCTGCGCGACCATGCCGCCCATGCTGTGGCCTAGCAGCACCACGCGCCGGCCCGCGTCGCGCTCGGCCTGCAGCACCGGCTGCAAGGCATGCGCCAGCCCGGCGAAATCACAGGGATCGATCATGGCGCTGTCGCCGTAGCCAGGCATGTCCCAGGCCACCGCCCGATAGCCCGCTTGCACCAGCGCAGCGATCTGCGCCGGCCACGCGGCCTTGCCGCCGCCGATGCCATGCAGCATCACGACGGCCACGGGGCCGGTGCCCTGCGCGATGATGGAGATGCCATTGGCATGGGGCTGGGGCTGGGGGCCAGGATTCACGTTCTCGTTCATGCGCTTGCCTTGTTGTTTGTTTGGGCCGCTTCGGGCGTGGCCGGGCCGGCGAGCCGGCCTTCGTCCACCTCGCCCACGCCGTCGAGCGTGATCGTGCAGTTGCGCAGCGGCAGGTCGAAGTGGCCCAGCGTGTGGCGGCCGGCGACCTCGTTGGCGCCGGTGGAGTAGAGAAAGTTGCCGGCGAAGGCGCGCAGCTCCGTGCCGTTGCAGTCGCGTTTGTCGTAGAACGTCATCGCATCCCAGCGGGCCTGCGGGTTCAAGCCCCAGCCCACGTGCGAAACCGCGTAGGCGTCGCGCGTGCCTTCGCGGTCGGCCCACGCCGCGTAGTAGCCGCGCATCATGTCGGCGTCCATGCCCTGCCCTTCGATGCCGACCATGTAGTCATCCTCGATATGGCAGACGATGGTGTCGCGCAGGTAGGTCTTGAAGGTCAGGTTGACGTCGCCCGGCGCGAGCACCAGCGTGCCGTTGACCTGCCCGCCGGCGGGGAAGGCCAGGCACAGGCCGCCGGGCCAGTGCGCGACCTGGCCGGGCTTGTTGCAGTAGCCCCAGACGCCGCCGACGCGCGCGCTTGCGAGCCCGACGCGCAGCTCGGTGCCGGCGGCCGAATGCACGCGCATCTCGCCTGCGCCGCGCAACCGTTTCATGGCCGCGCGCACGCTGCTCTCCAGCGCGGGATCGGGCAGGCAGCGCTCCAGGATCTCGGGATGTTCGTTGCTGACCATCAGCAGGCGCGGCACGACGCCGTCGGCGCCTTTGAGGATCAGCGGGAGTTCGGGCGCATGCAGCAGGCCCTCCACGGTGCAATCGATCACCAGGTGGCAGCGCTGCAAGGCGGCCACCACCGGGGCGAGTTGCTGCAAGGCATCGCTGGCGCCGGTGGAACGCACGGGCGCGGGGGCGGCAAGCGCCGGGGACGGCACCCGGATGCGCACGGGCGTGGCGCCCAGCGATTGCACCGCCAGTTCCGCCAACTCCACATTGACGCGTCGGGATTGGGACTCCGTTACAATCCCAACCACTTCCTGGGCGGACAGGGCGCACAGTTCAAGGGTGCGCCGAAAAGCCGCCAGCCAGCGGTGCTCGATTTGCTCGATGAGCATAGGTCTCCTCCTGGTGCGATCTGCTGCGATCCTGGCAGGGTCCCGGGGGAATGGCCTTGGTGCGCCAGCCCACCGATGCCTCCCGCCGGACGCATTAGCTTTGTGCTTGTGATTCTTGTCGCTGGCGCAAATAATATATGAAATTTCATGGATCCCAGTGGAGCCCGCGCTATGGGCATGCCTGAGGCCACGCCAAGCATCATCGGCAAGGCCGCTTCTCCCGATTTCGATACGCTGCACTTCCGGCGCACGCTGTCCCAGTTCGCCACCGGCGTGACGGTGATCACCACCCGCGCGGGCCCTGGTTCGCCGCCGGGCGCGCCGTTCGTGGGCATTACCGCCAGCTCGTTCAACTCGGTCTCGCTCGATCCGCCGCTGGTGCTGTGGAGCATGGCCACGCGCGCCAACAGCCTGCCGATGTTCCGCGACGGCTCGCACTACATCATCAATGTGCTGTCGGCCTCGCAACTGGACCTGTGCCAGCGCTTCGCCACGCTCAAGGGCGACCGCTTCGCGGGTGTCGACTACCGCCTGTCCGAGAACGGCCTGCCGATCCTGGCCAACGCGCTGGCCTGGTTCGAATGCCACAACCGCAGCCGCTACGACGAGGGCGACCACGTCATCTTCGTGGGCGAGGTGGAGCGCTGCGGCGTGCACGACAACGCGGGCAACCCGCTGGTGTTCCACGACGGCCGCTTTGCCACCACCGATCCGCTGACGGACTGAAGTCCGGGCGCAGCAGCCATGAAGGATTCGCCCAAGCCGGCCCCGGCGGCCCCAGACGCTTTTGTAGATGGCTACCTGCCCTATCTGCTGGCGCGGGCCAGCCACCTTGTGTCGGGCGAGTTCCACCGGCAGGTCGAGGCAGCCGGGTTCTCCGTGCCCGAATGGCGCGTGCTGGCCACGCTGACCGGCCGGCCGGACTGCACCATCGGCACGCTGGCCGATATCACGCTCACCAAGCAGCCCACCCTGACCAAGCTGATCGACCGCATGGCCGCCGACGGCCTCGTCACGCGGCGCAACGGCGCCCTGGACCGCCGCCATGCGCTGGTATCGATCACCGCGCGCGGGCGCAGCCGCGCCCGCGCCTTGCTAGACCAAGCCGCCGCCCACGAGCAACAAGTGCTGGATGACTTTGGCGTCGCGCAGGGCAATCAGCTCAAGGACACCTTGCGCCGCCTGATCGCGCTGCACGCGCCGCGCTGAGTGGCGACAGCCCTCAGGGCCGCGGCTCGCCCTTGACGACCGCCAGCGGCGAGCCATCCGTCTTGATCCTTTGCAGCACGATGTTCGAGCGGATATCCATCACGCCCGGCGTGCGGTAGAGCCGGTTCACGATGAAATCCGAGTAGTGCTTGAGGTTGCGCGCCTGCACGGTCAGGATGTAATTGCTGTCGCCGGTGATGATGTAGGCCGACACCACTTCAGGCCAGGATTGCACCGCCGCGTTGAAGGTATCGTGCCAGCCCTCGGTTTCGGGGCGCATCGACACCTGCACGATCGCCTCCAGTTCCAGGCCGAGCCGCTCGGCGTCGAACCACGCCCGGTAGCCGCCGATCACACCGTCCTCCTCCAGCAAACGCACCCGCCGCAGGCAGGCCGAAGGCGACAGCGCCACGCGGTCGGCCAGGTCCTGGTTGCTGATGCGCCCGTTCTCCTGGAGGCAGGTCAGGATGCGCAAATCGATGGGATCCAGGTTCATTTCGCAGATTCTTCCATAAATCTCTTCACAAATGAAATTCTATGCGAAAACCATTGGAATCCACGGGCCATTTCGCAAGCCTCTTGTCCGTAATATTGACTATCATGCCGTCATCCGCTCCATGAAGAGCCTTGGAACGCCGCTCCCAGGCGTCAGCCCCCGATGACGAACCGCCCCACCCCCGATACCAACGATAGGCCGCGCCAGCTCTGGGATATCAGTCCCGCGCTCTCGCCCGACACGCCGGTGTGGCCGGGCGACACGCCGTTCCAGCTCGAGCGCAACTGGCAGATCGACGCCCACTGCCCCGTCAATGTCGGGCGCATTACCTTGTCGCCCCACACCGGCGCCCATGCCGATGCGCCGCTGCACTACGCCGCCGACGGCGCGCCCATCGGCGCGGTGGACCTGGCGCCCTACCTCGGCCCGTGCCGGGTGATCCATTGCATCGGTGCGGCCCCGCTGGTCGAGCCCCGCCACATCGAACACGCGCTGGCAGGCGTACCGCCGCGTGTGCTGCTGCGCACTTACCAGCAAGCACCGCTGGCGAAGTGGGACCCGGACTTCTGCGCGGTCGCGCCGGAAACCATCGCGTTGCTCGCAGAGCACGGTGTGACGCTGGTCGGCATCGACACGCCCTCGCTGGACCCACAGGAATCCAAGACCATGGCCGCGCATAACATGGTGCGCCGGCATCGCCTGGCCATCCTCGAAGGCCTGGTGCTCGACGCCGTGGCCGAGGCCGACTACGAACTGATTGCCCTGCCCCTGCGCTTTGCCGGACTCGATGCAAGCCCGGTGCGTGCCGTGCTGCGCAGCCTGGCCTGAACGATCGCACTGAACGACCCGACCCCAACCTCCCCCCAGGAAACCTCTCACACATGACCGCACTGACCCGCGAGCAATGCCTCGCCCTCGACCAAGAAGATCCGCTGCGCCACCTGCGCGACCAGTTCGCGCTCCCGCAAGGCGTGATCTACCTCGATGGCAACTCGCTGGGCGCGCGCCCGCGCAGCGCCGCGGCACGCGCCGCCGAAGTGGTGAGCGAGGAATGGGGCACGGGCCTGATCCGCAGCTGGAACACGGCCGGGTGGTTCGAACTGCCCCAGCGCCTGGGTAATATGCTGGCACCGCTGGTCGGCGCCGGCGAGGACGAAGTCGTGGTGACCGACACCACCTCCGCCAACCTGTTCAAGGTGCTGGCGGCCGCGCTGCGCGTGCAGCAGACCCGCGACCCGAAGCGCAAGGTGATCGTATCGGAAGCCAGCAACTTCCCCACCGACCTCTACATCGCACAGGGGCTGGCTGACCTGCTGCAGCAAGGCTATTCGCTGCGCCTGGTGCATGCGCCCGAGGAGATCGATGCGGCGGTGGACGCCGACACCGCCGTGCTGATGCTGACCCATGTCAACTACAAGACCGGCGAAATGCTCGACATGGCCAGCGTGACCGAGATGGCGCATGCCCGCGGCGCGCTCACGGTGTGGGACCTGGCCCACTCGGCCGGCGCCGTGCCCGTGGCGCTCAAGGCATCGGGTGCGGACTACGCGGTCGGCTGCACGTACAAGTACCTCAACGGCGGCCCCGGCTCGCCCGCCTTCCTGTGGGTCGCGCCGTCGCTGCGCGATGCCTTCTGGCAACCGCTGTCCGGCTGGTGGGGCCACGCCGCGCCGTTCGCGATGGAACCCTGCTACCGCCCGCGCGAAGGCGTAGCGCGTTTCCTGTGCGGCACCCAGCCCATTGCCTCGCTGGCCATGGTCGAATGCGGGCTCGATATCTACGCCCAGACCGACATGGCAGCGCTACGCGCCAAGTCGCTGATGCTGACCGACCTCTTTATCGCACTGGTGGAAACACGCTGCGCCGCGCATCCGCTCGAACTGGTGACCCCGCGCGCCCATGCGCGCCGCGGCAGCCATGTGAGCTTTGCCCATCCGGACGGCTTTGCTGTGGTGCAGGCCCTGATCGAGCGCGGCGTGATCGGCGACTACCGCGAGCCACGCATCGCGCGCTTTGGCTTCACGCCGCTGTACACCAGCTTCACCGAAGTCTGGGATGCGGTGGAAATCCTGCGCGACGTGCTCGACAGCGGCACCTACAAGGCCGAGCGTCACCAGACGCGCGGCCTGGTGACCTGAGCAGGAGCACGCCATGAGCAACCACAAGGGATGCCCGATGTCGGGCGCAGGCGCCACCGAGACCAGCGATGCCAGCTGGCACGACGCCCAGATGGATTTCGCCAAGGACATGAGCTACGGCGATTACCTGGCGCTGGACCAGATTCTCAACGCCCAGCATCCGCTCTCGCCCGAGCACAACGAGATGCTGTTCATCGTGCAGCACCAGACCAGCGAGCTGTGGATGAAGCTGGCACTGCACGAGCTGCGCGCCGCGCGCGAATGCGTGCGCCAGGACCAGTTGCCGCCAGCCTTCAAGATGCTCACGCGAGTCTCGCGCATCATGGAGCAACTGGTGCAGGCGTGGAGCGTGCTGGCGACGATGACGCCGCCGGAGTACTCGGCGATGCGCCCTTACCTCGGGATGTCGTCTGGTTTCCAATCGTTCCAGTACCGCGAGATCGAGTTCATCCTCGGCAACAAGAACGCGGCCATGCTGCGCCCGCATGCGCACCAGCCGCAACACCTGGCGCTGGTAGAAGAAGCCCTGCGCACGCCGTCGCTGTATGACGAAGCGATCCGCCTGATGGCGCGGCGCGGCTTTGCCATCGATGCGGCCTGCATCGAGCGGGACTGGACCAAGCCGGCCGGCGAGAACGCCTCGGTGGAAGCGGCATGGCTAGAGGTCTATCGCAAGCCCGAGGCGCACTGGGAACTGTATGAACTAGGCGAGAAGTTCGTCGACCTGGAAGATGCTTTCCGGCAGTGGCGCTTCCGCCATGTCACCACCGTGGAACGCGTGATCGGCTTCAAGCGCGGCACCGGCGGCACCGAAGGCGTCAGCTACCTGCGCAAGATGCTTGACGTGGTGCTGTTCCCGGAGTTGTGGAAGCTGCGAACGGATCTGTAAGCGGGCCGTACGTATTGGGAACGCGACACCGGCCAAGGCCGGCGTCGCCGCGCTTCAGAGCGCCGGGTCCGACAGCCGCGCCGCCAGCGCGCGCAAGGCCGGCGCCAGCTTGTCGTGAAACACCGCTTCCTCGACCGAGCCATAGGACGCACTGCAACTCAGCATGTGGAGCTCCTTCTCCCCCACCGGACGGAATGCCACCGCGCATGCGTGGATGGCTGGGTGCCAGTCACGGAACGACGCCGCATAGCCCAGGGTCGACGCCTGCTCCACCGTGGCACGCATCGCCGCCTCCTGGGTTTTCCACTGTTCGGGATAGGCCAGGGCAAACTCTGCCAGCACCCGTTCGCGCTTGGCTGCCGGCAAGGCCGCCAGGTAAGCGCGGCCCATGGAACTCGATACCAGCGAGAGCCGCGACCCCACGCCCAGCCCCAGCATCACGCCCGCATCGTTGCGAATCGATTCAAGATAGATCACCTCCATGCGCTCGCGCTTGCCCAGCGAGACCGACACCCCGTAAGCCTGCGCGAACGCCAGCATGTGCGGGCGCGCCAGCGTCACCACATTGGACGCGGACAGGTAGGAATAGCCTAGTGCCAGCACGCCGGCATCGAGTGCGTACTTGCCCAGGCTATCGTCGTAGCGCAGGTAGCCCAGTTGCACCAGTGTGCCGGCCAGCCGGCTCACGGTGGCTTTGGGAAAGCCCGTGCGGCGCACGAAATCCTGGTTGCCCAGCATCGACTCGCCAGTGCGAAAGCAACGCAGCAGCTCAAGGCCGCGCGCCAGCGCGGCAACAAAATTGGGATCGCTCTCGCGCGGTGTGGCGCTGGCGGCATCCGCCGCAGGCGTGGCTTGCGATTCAGTGGCCAAAAGTGATCTCCGCGGGTTGGATGGAGGCAGCGCGCCCTATTGCATGGATCGCGCATTGCGATATACTACATCATCGGAACACAGTTCCGCAATGCGGAACCGCAATAGCACCACGGCGGACCGCGGAATGCGCCGATACTTCCTGAATTCAGGGTTGGCTCGCGAGGCCGCCCATCCCGATCTGCACTAGACCTGCACTACCGAAGGAGACCTACATGGCTGCCAACGCCGAATTCCACTGGGCTGACCCGCTGTTGCTGGACGACCAACTGAGCGCCGACGAGCGCATGGTGCGCGACGCCGCCCTGGCCTATTGCCAGGACAAGCTCGCCCCGCGCGTACTGCAATCGTTCCGCAATGAGAAGACCGACATCGAGATCTTCCGCGAGATGGGCGAGCTGGGCCTGCTCGGCCCCACCATTCCCGAGGAATACGGCGGCCCCGGCCTGAACTACGTGGCCTACGGCCTGATCGCGCGCGAAGTGGAGCGGGTGGATTCAGGCTATCGCTCGATGATGAGCGTGCAGTCGTCGCTGGTGATGGTGCCCATCCACGAATTCGGCAGCGAAGCGCAGAAGCAGAAATACCTGCCTAAGCTGGCAACCGGCGAGTGGATCGGCTGCTTCGGCCTGACCGAGCCGAACCACGGCTCCGACCCGGGCTCCATGATCACACGCGCCAAGAAGGTGGCAGGCGGCTATGAGCTGTCCGGCGCCAAGATGTGGATCACCAACTCGCCCATCGCCGACGTATTCGTGGTGTGGGGCAAGCTGGTCGGCGACGACGGCAAGGAAGCGATCCGCGGCTTTATCCTCGAAAAGGGCTGGAAGGGCCTGTCGGCACCTGCCATCCACGGCAAGGTTGGCCTGCGCACCTCGATCACCGGCGAAATCGTCATGGACCAGGTGTTCGTGCCGGAAGAGAACCTGATGCCGGGCGTGTCCGGCCTGAAGGGTCCCTTCACCTGCCTGAACTCGGCCCGCTACGGCATCGCCTGGGGCGCCCTGGGCGCCGCCGAGTTCTGCTGGCACACCGCGCGCCAGTACACGCTGGACCGCAAGCAGTTCGGCCGCCCGCTGGCCGCCAACCAGCTGGTGCAGAAGAAACTGGCCGACATGCAGACCGAGATCACGCTGGGCCTGCAAGGCTGCCTGCGCCTGGGCCGCATGAAGGACGAAGGCACCGCCGCGGTGGAAATCACCTCGATCATGAAGCGCAATTCCTGCGGCAAGTCGCTGGACATCGCCCGCGTGGCGCGCGACATGCTCGGCGGCAACGGCATCTCGGACGAGTTCGGCGTGATCCGTCACGTAGTCAACCTCGAAGTGGTCAACACTTACGAAGGCACCCATGACATCCACGCGCTGATCCTGGGTCGCGCCCAGACCGGCATCCAGGCGTTCTTCTAAAGCACGCCGCCCGGGCCCGCCCGCTCTCTCGCAAGACATAAAAAGGCCCGGCTGCGAAGCCGGGCCAAGCACACTACCAAGGAGAGACGACGGGCGAGCCCATCGTTGTACAACACCGGTCCGCCGGCCCGGCGCTACGCGCCCCGGCCGGCTGCTTGCTTACTTGTTGGGTTGCGGCGTCAGCCGCAGGTAAGGCCGCACGGCCTTGTATCCCTTCGGAAATTTCTGCTTTATCACGTCCTCGTCCTTCAGCGAGGGCACAATCACCACATCCTCGCCGTCCTGCCAGTTGCCCGGCGTGGCAACGCTATGGTTGTCGGTGAGCTGCAGCGAATCGATCACCCGCAGGATCTCATTGAAGTTGCGCCCGGTGCTGGCCGGGTAGGTGATGGTCAGCCGCACCTTCTTTTCCGCGTCGATCACAAACAGCGAGCGCACCGTCAAGGTCGCGTTCGCATTGGGGTGAATCATGTCGTACAGCTCGGAAACCTTGCGGTCGCCATCGGCGATGATGGGGAAATTGACCGTGGTACCCTGGGTCTCGTTGATATCCTTGATCCACTCGCGATGGGACTCGACAGGATCGACCGACAGTGCGATGACTTTGACATTGCGCTTGGCAAAATCACCCTTCAGCTTCGCCGTCAGGCCGAGTTCGGTCGTGCAGACCGGTGTGAAATCGGCCGGGTGCGAGAAAAGCACGCCCCAGCTGTCGCCCAGCCATTCATGAAAGCGAATCGGGCCTTCACTGGAATCCTGTTCGAAATCCGGCGCGATGTCACCGAGACGTAGAGCCATGCGGGTCTCCTCAAGAGGCAAAATAGGGTGGAACCACTCTAGTGCGATTGCGATCCAACCCAAACGAATATAAAGTCACTACAAAATCACCTTTTTGTATTAAGACCTTTGTTAAGACCTTTGTCCTGCGTCACAGTCCTACACGCTGTGTCGGACTCGTGGTGTTGAAACCACGGCGGTTCCCCGCATATGCTAGTAAAGAGGGCGAGAAGCTGCCCGACAACGTGCGGGGAAGGCAAAATGTCACAATCCGAAACCACCGCCCGCAACAGGAGAAACTGATGAGCGATGTCAAGACCGTTTTGTCCGATGCCGAAGAACTGCTTAAGCAAGCGGCCTCGACCACAGGCGAAAAAGCTGCCGAACTGCGTGAGCGCGGCATGGGCCTGCTGAAACAAGCCAAAGAAAAGGCCCAAGACCTCCAGGACGCCGTGGTCACCAAGAGCAAGGCGGCTGCACGCGCCACCGACGACTACGTCCATGACCATCCGTGGCGCGCAGTCGGCGTTGCCGCCGGCGTCGGCCTGCTGATCGGCCTATTGCTGAACCGCAAGTAATTCGCCAGGCCGCAGGCCTCGCGCATGAACCCGAACGCCTTGCACCTGGGCCGCAGCATGTCGCGGCGCAGTGCCGGGCAACGCCCCGCCAGCAGTCCCGCACCGCTGGCGGGGCTCCCCGTCTGCAGCAGGTGCAGCGCTTCGCCGCTGCACGCCTTCGCCGGAATTGAATGAGCGACCCCACCTCTTCCCCCAAGTTTATGGATGCCCTGCGCAGCCTGGCAGGATCACTGGTGGCAATGGTGCAGACTCGCCTTGAACTTGCCAGTGTCGAACTCGCGGAAGAACGCTCCCGGCTGATGAAGATGGCCTTGCTGGCCTGTTTCGGCCTGGTGTTCTTTGGCCTGGCCATGGTGACGCTGACCGTATTGATCGCCATCGTGTTCTGGGACACCTACCGCTGGCAGGCCCTGGGCGTGCTGGCTGCGTTATACCTGGCCGCCTGCGCAATCTGCCTCGCGGTTGCCCGCCATCTGGTACGCAATGCCCCGCCCCTGTTCGAAGCGACGCTGGCCGAGATCGATAAAGACCGGGAGATCCTGCGCCGATGAGCACACCACACACCCCAGGCGAGCCGGCCGACAACGCGGCCGGCACCGCACCCACCTCCAAAGCGCCTCGCTCGCACCAACGCCCCGTACGTTTCGCGCGGGAGGTGCGCCTGCCCCTTGCCATTCGCAAGGAGCTGCTGATCACGCGCGCCGCGCTTGAGCGCTACGACTGCGCCCAGGCGCTCCATCACGTCCGTGGCAGCGCGACCCGTCTCGGCCGTTTCAGCACCTGGCTGCCGCGCATGACCCGGCCCGCCTCCTGGCTCAAGCTGCTTGGACTCGCCAAGGACTACCCGTTGCTCAGCTCAGCCGTGTCCCTGGCGCTGCCGCTGCTGCGCAAGACCCCGGTGCTGCGCTGGGGCTGGAAGCTGTCCAAGCTCGGCGCGCTGGCCGCGGCCGGCTACTGGGCCTACGAGACTTTTCAGAAAAGCTCCGTCCAGGATGCCCGCAAGACCCCGTCCGACACCGTCGACACAGGGTTCCGCGACCCGCTGGTGCGTTAGCACCGCGATGCGCCATGCAAGGCCGCCACCTGCGTCGGTCTTGCCTACCGAGGGCCTGTCATAAGGCAATGAAGGCAATCAGCGCCACGCGCCGCGGCGAGCCGCCGTACGCCACCATAGCGGCGCGCGCTCCAACGCTTTTTCGACGCAAGGTGACAGCACAATGACCCAACGAGCGGAAATGCAGCAAAAGGCGTTCTACCTGCTGCTGGCAGTCGTGTCGATAGCCTTCTGCTTCGTCCTGCGACCTTTCTTCGGCGCCGTGTTCTGGGGCGCCATTCTGGCCATCATCTTCACGCCACCCAACAACTGGCTGACCCGGCGCATGGGCGGCCGACGCAACCTGGCATCGCTGACCACGCTGACGCTATGCCTGCTGATCGTCGTGCTGCCGCTGATCTTTGTCACCGGCGCCCTGATCCAGGAAGGCAGCACCGTCTATCAGCAGATCAAGTCCGGCCAGCTCAATTTCGGCGCCTACTTCCAGCAAGCCTTGCACGCCCTGCCGCCGTCGGTGACAAGGGTGCTGGACCGCTTCGGCTTGACCGATATCGGCGACCTGCAGCAAAAGCTCACTGCGGGGGCCGCCCAGGCCAGCCAGATCATCGCCGCGCAGGCGCTCAGCATCGGGCAGAACACATTCCAGTTCGTGGTCAGCTTTGGCGTGATGCTGTACCTGCTGTTCTTCCTGCTGCGCGATGGCCCGCAGCTTTCCAAGATCATCATGCGGGCGATCCCGCTGAGCGAGCCGCACAAGCAGCACCTGCTGCGCAAGTTCACCACCGTGGCCCGCGCCACCGTCAAGGGCAACATCGCCGTGGCCGCGGTGCAAGGCGCGCTGGGCGGCCTGGCCTTCTGGTTCCTCGGCATCCAGGGCTCGCTGCTGTGGGGCGTGCTGATGGGCTTCCTGTCGCTGCTGCCTGCGGTGGGCGCCGCACTGATCTGGGGACCGGTGGGGATCTACTTCCTGCTGACCGGCGACGTGGGCAAGGGCTCCATCCTGATCGGCTTCTGCGCGGTGGTGATCGGCGCGGTGGACAACGTGCTGCGCCCTATCCTGGTTGGCAAGGACACTCGCATGCCCGACTGGGTAGTGCTGATCTCCACGCTGGGCGGCATGGCGCTGTTCGGGCTGAGCGGCTTCGTCATCGGCCCGCTGATCGCCGCGCTGTTTATCGCCAGTTGGGACCTGTCCACGTCCACGCGGGAAGAAATCGAGCGCCGGGACGCCGCGCACGACAAGGACCCGACGCCGCCCGCACCGTCCACAGGCGCAACCGGGCAAGCCAGCGCCCAGGCACCGGGCCCCGAGGCGGCGCGCACGGACTGAGCCCTGGCGCCGCTTGCCGGCCCCAGACACACCAAGGAGTGAGCATTGCGTCAAGACAACCCATCAACCGGTGCACAGGCGCCGGCAAAGGTGAAGCACTACGGCGTGCGTGAGCTGTTCCGCAAACCGGACCGTTCCCAGTTCTCGATCTCGCCGGATGGCCGCCACCTGTCCTTCCTCGCCCGGCACCAGGGCCGCCAGAACGTCTTCGTGCAGGCCATCGACACCAAAGGCAACGTGTTGGGCGAAGCCCGGCCACTGACCCACGAGAGCGAGCGCGACCTGCCCTTCCACACGTGGAAAGGCAACGCGCACATCCTGTATGCGAAGGACTTTGGCGGCGACGAGAACTTCCACGTGCTGTCGGTGCCGATCGACGGCGGCGAACCTGTCGACCTGACCCCGTACCCGGGCGTGCGCGCGGAGATCATCGACGATCTCGAGGACGATGACCGCCATATCCTGCTGTCGCACAACAAGCGCGACCCGGAAGTATTCGACGTGCTGCGCGTCGATGTCGTCACGGGCGAGTCCGTGCAGATCGCGGAAAACCCGGGCAACGTGATGAGCTGGGGCACCGACCACGCAGGCCGCCTGCGGGTAGCGACCGCCAGCGACGGCGTGAACACCACCCTGCTCTACCGCGATGCCGAGGACGAGCCTTTCCGCCCGATCCTGACCACCGACTTCCGCGAGACGGTCTCGCCGCTGTTCTTCACCTTCGACGACAAGCAGCTGTATGTGCAGTCGAATCGCGGCCGCGACAAGACGGCGATATTCGAATTCGATCCGCAGACCGCCAAGGAAGGCCGCCTGGTCTTCGAGCACGACGAGGTAGATGTCGGCGGCCTGTCCTACTCGCGGCATCGCCGCGTGCTGACCGCCGCCTGGTACACCGACTGGAAGACACACCGCCATTTCTTCGACGCCCATGCCGAGCAGATCCATGCCGACCTGGAGCGGCAACTGCCGGGCTACGAGCACCACGTCACCAGCATCACCCGCGACGAAACCCGCATGATCGTCTCCGCCTCGAGCGACAAGACCACCGGCACGCGCTTCCTGTACGACAGCGGCACGCAAAAGCTGGTCACGCTAGGCAAGGTGCAGCCCTGGCTGGATGAAGCCGACATGGCCGGCATGCAGCCAATCCGCTTCACCTCGCGCGACGGCCTGCAGATCCACGGCTACCTGACGTTGCCGGTGGCCAGCGCGGGCGAGCCTGCGCCGCGGGGCCTGCCACTGGTGGTCAACCCGCACGGCGGCCCGTGGACGCGCGACGTATGGGGCTTCAACCCCGAGGTGCAACTGCTGGCCAATCGCGGCTATGCCGTGCTGCAGATCAACTTCCGCGGCTCCACCGGCTACGGTCGCGCATTCTGGGAGGCAAGCTTCAAGCAGTGGGGCAAGACGATGCAGCACGATATCGACGACGGCGTCGACTGGCTTGTCGCACAAGGCATCGTGGACCCTAAGCGCATCGCGATCTATGGCGCCAGCTATGGCGGCTATGCAACGCTGGCGGGCGTCGCCTTCACGCCGGAGCGCTACGCCGCGGCCATCGACTATGTCGGCGTCTCGAACCTGTTCACGCTGCTGGAGACCATTCCCGCGTACTGGAAACCGATGCTCGACATGTTGTACGAGATGGTCGGCAACCCCAACGTGGAAGCCGAGCGCCAAGCCCTGCACGATGCCTCGCCGGTGTTCTTCGCGGACAAGATCCGCACGCCGCTGCTGGTGGCGCAAGGCGCCAACGATCCGCGCGTCAAGCAGGCGGAGAGCGACCAGATCGTCCAGGCACTGCGCTCGCGCGGCGTGGATGTGGAATACCTGCTAAAGGAAAACGAGGGCCACGGCTTCCACAACGAGGAAAACACCTTCGACTTCTACGAAGCCATGGAAGCGTTTCTCGGCAGGCACCTGGCCAGCGAAGGCTGATTTGCAACCGCTCCGCGCCCGCACATAGGGCGCGGGCAAATGAAACAAAAAAGGCGTAACGGTTGCCCGCTACGCCTTTTCGCAATGCTGGTGGGTCGTGCGTGACTCGAACACGCGACCAACGGATTAAAAGTCCGCTGCTCTACCGACTGAGCTAACGACCCGGAAAAACTGAAGCCGCGATTATAGGAATATCTTGGCCCTAAAGTCAACCTTTGAACACGAACTACTCGTGCTAGATCATGCGCTCAAGGCGCCATATCTGGTAGCGGAAGCCGAGCACCGAGCCAAGCAGGATGCCGGCCAGCGCGATAAACGAGCCAATCGCCAGCGTGGATACGCCTGACAGCCCCTGGCCGATGGTGCAGCCCAGCGCGGTCACGCCACCCGCGCCCATCAGGACGCCACCCACCAGATGGTTGCCGACGTCCTCGGCGTTGCCAAAGCCTTCCCAGCGAAAGGTGCGGGTCACCAGTGCGTACGCAGCGGCGCCGGCCACCACGCCGAACACGCTGACGATGCCGATGGTCAGCACCTTGCTCTTGTCGCTGAACATCATCAGCCAGTCGAGCGTGTAGGCGTAGGGAGCGACAAAGCTCAGGCTCTCCATGCGGCCGCTGTTGCTGGCAACGAACAGTTCCTCGAGCGTATTGGGATCCTCAGCGACATAGCCGAGGTGCCCGGACACGTACCACATGGCCACGATGATCAGGCCCACGGCCAGGCCACCAAGCAGGTTATCGAAGGTGCGAAAGCCGCGTCCCGCCAGCGCCCAGATCACCAGCGCCCCGCCCACCACCAGCGCGATGCCGACTTGCAGGGTGGCGCGCGCCATGCCGCTGGCGTGCGCCAGCACGGAGGGCAGGTCCTGCGTGGTGGGCAGAGTGAGCGCCACGGCATCGACGGTGTTCACGCGAATCACGCCAAACAAGCCGCGCAGCGTCATATAGGCCGACAGCCCCAGGAAGACGAACACCACCACCGACTTCAGGTTCCCCGCGCCGATACGCACCAGCGTCTTGCTGCCGCAGCCCGAGGCCAGCACCATGCCGAAGCCGAACATCAGCCCGCCCACCAGGGCGGAGAGCCAGCTGAGCTTGCTGGCGGCATAGATGGTCTTGGTGGGATCGATGTAGCCGCCCGCAGCCAGTGCGGCGGTGCCGATCATGGCCACGCCGATGGCCAGCCCCCACATGCGCATGCGGGTCCAGTCACCCATATTGACGATGTCGGAGACCGCACCCATGGTGCAGAAGTGCGTGCGCTGGAGCACCGCCCCAAACAGGAAGGTCAGGATGAAGGTGCTCGCCAGTATGGTACGGCTGAGCGCGGCAATATCGATTTCGGGCATGGGTGTCCGGCGGGGGAAGCGGAACGGGTGGGTGCGCGCAAGCGCGCTGGTGGCAACGACAACCGTCAGGCTGCGCCCTGGTAGCGGGTGGGATCAGGCACCCCAGCGGCCTCGAAGCCCGCGCGGCGGATGCGGCAAGAGTCGCACACGCCACAGGCCCGGCCGTCGTCGTCGGCCTTATAGCACGACACCGTCATGCCGTAGTCCACCCCGAGCTTGACGCCGGCGCGGATGATCTCGCCCTTGGTCATGTCGATGATGGGCGCATGCACGCGGATGCGCTCGCCTTCGACGCCGGCCTTGGTGGCCAGGTTGGCAAGCGCCTCGTAGGCAGACACGTACTCGGGCCGGCAATCCGGATAGCCAGAGTAGTCGACCGCGTTGGCACCGAAGAACAGGTCACGGCCGCCAACGGCCTCGGCCCAGCCCAGGGCCAGCGACAGCATGATGGTATTGCGGGCCGGCACGTAGGTCACCGGAATGCCGCCGACGGCGCCATCCGTAGGCACCTCAAGGCTATCGTCGGTCAACGCGGAGCCGCCGAAGCGTCGCAGGTCCAGGTCGATGATCTCATGGCGCACCGCGCCCAGGGCTGCGGCCACGCGCTTTGCAGCCTCCAGTTCCGAGGAGTGGCGCTGACCGTAGCGCATCGACAATGCATAAGTCTCGAAGCCCTGCGCATTGGCCATGGCAAGGACGGTGGCGGAGTCCAGGCCGCCGGAAAGCAGGACGATAGCGCGTTTTTTCATGATGGCACGGCGCGGCGCCTGGAGGCGCCACGCAAAATTCGAGGCGAATCGGGTATTTTAGCGCGCCCAAGACTAAAGGCCCGCGGATGCGGGCCTTTAGTGTACTGACTGCTACCTGGGCCGCTTAACAGCGCCCCGCCCTCTCAGGCGCTTACTTCAGCGTCTTGAGGCGATTGCTCGCCGCCTGCGCGCCCTCGGTGCCGGGGTATTTGGCTACCACCTGCTCCAGGGTCTTGCGGGCTGCGGGCTTCTGGCCCGATTCGATCTGGTTGTTGGCGATGGCGATCAGCGCATCCGGCACCTTGGGGTGATCCGGATAGGCCTGCACCATGTTCTGCAGCACCGAGGTCGAGCCGCGGTAGTCGCGCTGCGCGTACAGCGAGTTGCCGAGCCAGAACTGCGCCAGCGGCACGTACGGGCTCTGCGGGTACTTCTTGATGAAGCCCGCGAACACGTTGCCGGCGCCCTTGAAGTCCCCGGTCTGGAACTGCTTGAGCGCGGCATCGTATTCGGTCTTCTCGCCAGGTTGCGACAGCCCTTCGCGGCCATCCACGGTGACCTGTTGCGGCTCGAATTTCTTCAGGCGCGCATCCAGGTCCGCGTAGTAGTCCTTCTGCTGCTTTTGCAGCGTCGTCACCTCGTTCTGCAGCATCTCGTTCTGGCCGCGCAGTCGCGCCACTTCCTGGCGCAGACCTTCGAGCTGGTTCTGCATGTCGAGCTGGGCGCGGCTGTTCTGGTCGATGCGCTGCGATGCCGTCGCCTGGAAACCGTTGAACTGGTCCCGCATGTTGACGATGGCTTTGCGCGCCTCGTCATCGTCGAACACGCCGGCCCGCGCCTGTGCCAACGGCAACAGGCTGGCGCAGGACATCGCAGTAAGCAATACCAACTTGGAGACGCGTGCTTTCATGAGATGGCTGTCCGCAGATTAGTACGTGATGTCCGCGCGGCGGTTTTCTGCCCAGGCGGCTTCGTCGTGGCCGGTTGCCTTGGGCTTTTCCTTGCCCAGGCTGACGGCTTCCATCTGGGTTTCCGGCACGCCCAGCGAGGACAGCGAGCGGCGCACGGCTTCGGCGCGCTTCTGGCCCAGTGCCAGGTTGTATTCGCTAGTGCCGCGATCGTCGGTGTTGCCCTGAATCAGGATGCGGCGGCCCTTGTTGGCGGCCAGGTACTTGGCGTGCTCCGACAGCATGCCCTGGTAGTCGGACTTGACGCTGTAGCTGTCGAAGTCGAAGTACACGCTGCGCTTGGCCAGCGGGCTGTTCGGATCGTTCAGCGGATCACGCGACACGTCCACCGGCGCCACGGCGCGGGCGTCGGTCGAAGGCGTACCCTTGTTGCCGGCACCGGCGTTGGCGGTGTCGTCCAGCTTGACACCGGAGCTGCAAGCGCCGAGGGCCAGCAGAGCGGCGACGGCAAGGGTTTTGGTCATCATATTGGTCATGGCTAGGAACTCCTCGTTTATTGCATGAATGGTCCCCAGGACGGCTCGCGAACCTCGCCGGACTGGAGCGACAAAACCTGCCGGGTACGCCCGTCAGTGGACACTGCCGCCAGCACCGAGCGACCTCCCACCCGGGTGGCATAAAGAATGTACTTGCCGTTGGCGGCGAAGCTCGGAGCCTCGTCGTTGGCGGTGTCGGTCAGCGAGGTCACATCGCCGTTGCCGAGATCCATCAGCTGCAGCTTGAAGCCGCCGCTGCGGGTGATGTAGGCCAGCTGCTTGCCATCCGGGGAAATACGCGGGCTCACGTTGTAGCTGCCCTTGAAGGTCACGCGCTGGGCTGCGCCGCCTTCTTCGCCGCCGGCCGGCATGCGGTAGATCTGCGGCGCACCGCCGCGATCGCTGGTGAAGTAGATGCTGCGGCCATCCGGCGCGTATTGCGGCTCGGTATCGATGGCGCTGCTGCGGGTGAGGCGCTTGAGCCCGGAGCCATCGGCGCCAACCTGGTAGATCTGGGTATTGCCATCGCGCGACAGCGCCACCGCCAGGCGTTGGCCGTCAGGCGACCACGAAGGCGCGCTGTTGTTGCCCTTTTGGTTCGACACCAGCGTGCGCTTGCCGGTCGCCAGGTCGTGCACGTAGACCACGGGCTTCTTGGCTTCAAAGGACACGTAAGCGACCTTGCTGCCATCCGGCGACCACGAAGGCGAGATGATCGGCTCGTTGCTGGTCAGCGCCACCTGAGAGTTCTGGCCGTCGGAGTCCGAGATCAGCAGCTGGAAACGCCCACCCACCCGCGAGACATAGGACAGCCGCGTGGCAAACACGCCGCGCTCGCCCAGCAGCTTCTCGTAGATGTAGTCGGCGATCTTGTGGCCGGTCACGCGCAGCTGGTTTGCGCTGACAGTGAAGGCCAGGCCACCCAGGCTGGTGCCCTTGACGGTGTCGTAGAGGCGAAAGCGCACGTCGTACTGGCCGTTGCCGGTGGGTGTGACGCTGCCGGCCACGAAGGCATCGGCGCCGCGCGCCTTCCAGCTGCCAAGATCGGCATTGGCAGACTCCGCCACCGTGGCGCCGCCCGGGTCGACATTGCGGAAGCGGCCGCTGCGCTGCAGGTCGCTGCGGATGATAGCGGTGAGATTTTGCGGGGCCTGAGCTTCGCCCTGGAAGTTGGCCGTGGCGATGGGGAGCTGGCTGGCGCCGACGCCGGTGATTTCAACGTTCAATTGCGCCTGTGCGCTGCCGGCCGAACAAGCCAGCACCACGGCCAGCCCGGCAAACAGGGCGTGCGCGCGGGTGCCGTGCCGCTGCGCGGCCAGCCAAAGGGGGGCCCAAAGCTTTCGCATGCTGCTCCTCAATCGAGATCAATATTCATCGAGCGCGGCCGGCAAACGGGAGCCGTGGAACGGGCAAGCATGCTGAAGGCTTGTCGCATGCCCGTATCGCGTGCCCCGGGCACATTTGCCGGCTGCGTCAGGCAACCTGTCATCGTAGCGTTGGGACTGCGGTGCATCGACGTAGGTTGCAATATGTTGCAATTCGAATGTTCCCATGTCGTCACCATCGCCGCCCCTCTTAATCCTTAGGCTTGAAGGTGATCGTGAAGCTGGCTGGCGCCTTGCCGTTTTCGTCGCGGGGCAGCGGATCAGAGCGCTCCACGGCGCGCAGCACGGCGTTGTCCCAGCCCGAATTGCCGCTGGACTTGGATAGCCGCGCGGACATCAAGGAGCCGTCCGGCGCCAATTGAACCGACACCACCGCGGCCGGATTGCCAGGCACGTCTTCGGTAAATACGATATTCGGCTTGACGCGGCGACGCACGCGATCCGGGTAGCCAGGCGAGGCCTTGCCGCCCGAACCGGCACCGCTGCCGGCGCTGCTGCCGACACCGCCGGCGCCGCCGACTGCCGCCCCGCCGCCGGCCATGGCCTGCAGCCGCGCCAGTTCACTGTGGCGCTGGGCATTGGCAGCGGCGTCGCGCTTGGCCTTGGCATCCGCATCGGCCTTGGCCTTCGCGTTGGCGGCGGCCTTGGCCTCGGCGTTAGCCTTGGCTTTGGCGTCGGCGGCTGCCTTTGCCTTGGCGTCAGCCTCGGCACGGCTCTTGGCCTCGGCGCGGGCCTTGGCGTCAGCTTCCTTACGCTCGCGCTCAACCTGCTCCTTGCGCTGCTCCTGCAGCGCGGCCTGCCTGCGTGCGTCTTCCTTGCGCTGGGCCTCTTTCTTCAGCTCGTCCTTCTTCTGTTCTTCGCGGCGTTGCTCTTCGCGGCGCAGGTCTTCCTTGTGCTGCGCATCCTTGCGGGCCGCCTCCTTGCGGGCCGCTTCCTGCCGCTCGGCTTCCTGGCGCGCGCGCAGGTCGGCCTGCTGGCGCGCCTCTTCGCGGGCGGCGGCCTCGGCCTGGCGGCGCTTTTGCTGCTGGAGGGCGATCTCGGCGTCTTCTTCGGCACGAGACCTCACCGCTGGCGCAGGAGGCGCGGGACGGGCTTGCACGACGGGCAGCGGTGCGGGAGGCGGCGGGGGCGGCGGTGCGGTAGTGGCCGGGATCTCATCCCAGAGCTCGGCTTCGGCGCCCACCGGGGTGCTGCTCTGCCAGTGCACGCCGAAATACAGCACGATGCCCAGCAACAGGTGCATGAAAACCGCGAGCAGGAAGGAACGCAGGGTTCCCCGCTCCGGGGCCGGCTGATAAGGATAGGCGGCGGTTTTCATCGCGTGGGGCGGTGCTTACTTGGGCTTGACCATCAGGCCGACGCGCTTCACGCCGTCGGCCTTGAGCACTGACATGACGTCCAGCACGGCCTCGTACTTGACCGAGCGGTCGGCGGCGATCACCACCGGCTGATCGGGATTCTCGTTCTGGCGCTGATGCACGAAGTCGATCAGGCCCTGCTTGTCGAGCTTGCGCTCAAAGCTGTTGCCGGCGTTATCCTTGCCGCGCGCGGTCAGTGCGCCGTCCTCATGCACGGTCACGACAATGGGGGGGGCCTTTTGCTGCTGGGTGGCGTTGGCCACGCTGGGCAGGTCAACCACGGCGGGATTCACGATCGGTGCCGCCACCATGAAAATGACGAGCAGCACCAGCATCACGTCAATGTAAGGCACGACGTTGATGTCGGCACTGGCCCGGCGGCGCGAGCCGCCACGGCGCTGTATCGCTGCCATTGCTGGTTCTCCTTGACCGAAGACGTTGGTGGCTTCGGCGCTTTAGCGGGTCTGCCGTTGCAGGATGTTCAGGAACTCTTCCATGAAGCTCTCGAAGCGGATGGCTAGGCGATCCACTTCGGTGGCGTAGCGGTTGTAGGCAATGACCGCCGGAATCGCCGCGAACAGGCCGATAGCGGTGGCGACCAGCGCCTCCGCAATGCCGGGCGCCACGGCCGCAAGCGTTGCCTGCTGCACATTTGACAAGCCGCGGAAGGCGTTCATGATCCCCCATACGGTGCCGAACAAGCCGATGTACGGGCTGACCGAACCTACCGACGCCAGAAACGGAAGATGCGACTCCATCACATCCATCTCACGCTGATAGGCCGCGCGCATCGCACGCCGTGCGGCATCGAGCAGCGCGCCGGCGTCATTGTTGCGCTCGCGCGCCTTCAGGTACTCGCCCATGCCGGACTCAAAGATCCGTTCCAGCGCGCCTGTGTTGTGACGATTGTTGGCTGCGCTCTGGTACAGGGCCTGCAGGTCGCCGCCGGCCCAGAAGTCGCGCTCGAACCCCTCGGTCTGGGTCCGCGCGGCGCGCAGGGAGAAATGCTTGCGGAAAATATATGTCCACGAGAACAGGGACATCACCAGCAGCAGGGCCATGACGGCCTGTGCCAGCACACTGGCGTGCAGCACCAGCGAAATGATCGACAGGTCTTGCGTGACGGTCACGGGATTCATCGAGCGGTCTTGATGGTTGCAAGGACGGGAGCGGGAATGGGAGTCGGGCGAAATGTGCTACGATCAACACACCCAACCCGGATGGCGCCAGTAGCCAGCAATTGCTCACCACGCCAAGCTTCTTGGGCGAATTGGACCGACGCCGGGCCAACCCGTTCAATCTGTGTCCGGATCTCAAGCAAGTCGTCCAGACGGGCGGGGGCATTGTAGTCCACCGCCGTGCTTCTGACGATGAAGACGACGCCCGACTCATCGGCCAGCGCTTGCTGTTCGATGCCAAGCGAGCGCAGCCACTCGGTACGGGCGCGCTCGAAGAACTTGAGGTAATTGGCGTAGAACACTACGCCGCCCGCGTCGGTGTCTTCCCAGTACACCCGCAAGGCCCACACATTGTTGCTCATGGCCGCGATTGTAACGGCAGCCAGCCCGACCCGGTGTAAACCCTTGCCCGACATTACAACAATTACATTACCTGACGGACAAGGCATTGACTTTCGGTCTTTGGCCCCGCAGCACCGTCTTGCAGCGGGCCAGCGCCTCGCGTTAAACTGCCGCCAACCATTCCATCTTGCGCGACTGGCGAAGTCAGTGGGCACTACCACGAGGAAGCGCAAAGTTCTCTGGCGCGATGTTTCAAGCGCCTGCCGCTCGCCTGGGCAGCGAATGGGAAGCAGGGTGCGCCCTGCGCCGGATAGCTAACGCGTCCAGCGCCGGTCGCCTGTGCCTTCCCCGCGCGCCCTACCCCGAAGCCATTCGGAATTCCCCTTTTTTCAGACGAGTTTTCGCCATGTTCGAACGCAGCCGCTATACGATCGACCAGATCGACCCCGAGCTTTTTGCCGCCATCCAGAAGGAAGACCAGCGCCAGGAAGAGCACATCGAGCTGATCGCCTCGGAAAACTACACCTCGCCGGCCGTGATGGCCGCGCAAGGCTCGCAACTGACCAACAAGTACGCCGAAGGCTATCCCGGCAAGCGCTACTACGGTGGCTGCGAGTACGTCGACGTCGTGGAGCAGCTGGCCATCGACCGCGTCAAGCAACTGTTCGGCGCCGAAGCCGCCAACGTGCAGCCCAATTCCGGCTCGCAGGCCAACCAGGGCGTGTTCTTCGCCGCCCTGAAGCCGGGTGACACCATCATGGGCATGAGCCTGGCCGAAGGCGGCCACCTGACCCACGGCATGGCGCTCAACATGAGCGGCAAATGGTTCAACGTGGTCAGCTACGGCCTGGACGCCAACGAAGACATCGACTACGACGCACTGGAAAAGCTGGCGCAGGAAAAGAAGCCCAAGCTGATCATCGCCGGCGCCTCGGCCTTCGCCCTGCGCATCGACTTCGAACGCATCTCCAAGGTAGCCAAGTCCATCGGCGCCCTGTTCATGGTCGACATGGCCCACTACGCCGGCCTGATCGCCGCCGGCGAGTACCCCAACCCGGTGCCGCACGCCGACTTCGTCACCACCACCACCCACAAGAGCCTGCGCGGCCCGCGCGGTGGCGTGATCCTGATGAAGGCCGAGCATGAGAAGGCCATCAACTCGGCCATCTTCCCCGGCATCCAGGGCGGCCCCCTGATGCACGTGATCGCCGGCAAGGCAGTCGCGTTCAAGGAAGCCCTGTCGCCCGAGTTCAAGACCTACCAGCAGCAAGTGGTCAAGAACGCCCGCGTGTTGGCCGAAACCCTGATCGAGCGCGGCCTGCGCATCGTCTCCGGCCGCACCGAAAGCCACGTCATGCTGGTCGACCTGCGCGCGATGCAGATCACCGGCAAGGAAGCCGAAAAGGTCCTGGGCGAAGCACACATCACCGTCAACAAGAACGCCATCCCCAACGACCCGGAAAAGCCGTTCGTCACCTCGGGCATCCGCCTGGGCTCGCCGGCAATGACCACCCGCGGCTTCAAGGAAGAAGAAGCCCGCCTGGTGGCCAACCTCGTCGCCGACGTGCTGGAAAACCCGCACGACCTGGCCAACATCGCGCGCGTGCGCGAGCAAGTGGCAGCCCTGACCAAGCGTTTCCCGGTCTACGGCTAAAGCCCAGCGCCACCCGCCACGCGCGGGTGGCCGGCAGCCCCGCCGCGGCGCGCGCCGCGCCTGCGGCGGGCCTTGCCAACCCAGCCCGGCGCGACACAGAATGACAAAACGCTGCCTGCGCGGCACGCGCCCCGGCTCATACTTCGAGGTGGTCAGGCATGAAATGCCCTTTTTGCGCTCACTCCAACACCCAGGTCCTGGACACGCGCATGTCGGAAGAAGGCGATACGGTGCGCCGCCGCCGCCGCTGTGAATCCTGCGACCGCCGCTTCACCACCTATGAGCGGATCGAGCTGTTCTTCCCCGCCATCGTCAAGAAAAACGGCTCCCGCGCGGACTATACCCGCGACAAGCTGAAAGACTCGATGCGCCTCGCCCTGCGCAAGCGCCCGGTCTCGGCCGAAGCCATCGACGCCTCCATCACCCGCATCGAAGAGAAACTGCTCGCCCTCGGCGAGAAGGAAATCCCCAGCAGCCAGGTCGGGGAACTGGTCATGCGCGAGCTGCGCCGGTTGGACAAAATTGCTTATATCCGGTTTGCTTCGGTGTATCGGAGTTTTGAGGATGTGTCGGAATTCCGCGACATGCTGGATGAGTTTTCGGCGTCTACCCCACGGAAGGGGTAGCAGACTTCCAAGGAAAGTTGTTTAATCTGCACTACCTTCCTATATAAAAACGGAAGGTACGGTGGACTCGCCCGGAGAGGCGAAATACGCCAACAAGAAAAAAAACAGTTTTCGGACGGGAGTCGAACATGGGTCAGCCTTCCTGCCTTGCGGCAGCGGGCTTGGTTGCACTTGTGCGCACCAGGCTATCGTGGGCACCGGGGAAAGCGCTGCGCAGTGCATGGGCAGCGTTGGCCGATTCACGCCCCTACGCCCTCCGGCGCGCTGCCAACCTCTCCCCCCTCCCCTCTGCGCTACGCGCCACTCGGCAAGCCGGCTTCACTCTCATCGAGCTGATGGTGGCGCTTTCGGTTCTCGCCATCCTGGCGGCAGCAGCAGTTCCGAACTTCAGCGCCTTCATCCATCGCAGCAGGATGACGACGGAATCATCCAATCTGATCAGCGACGTGGAGATCGCCCGTAGCGAAGCAGCACGTCGCAATACAACAATCACCGTCTGCCCCACCGCCGACGGCACCAACTGCACCCGTGACTGGGCCCAGCGCCGCGTGGTCTTTGTCGACAGCAATGGCGACAACATCATTAGCAACGGCGAAGAGGTAATCCGCAAAAGCGATCCGCCTGCCAGTTCCATGGTCATCGTGGCCAGTAGCTTGAGCACCGGCGCCACCAGCATCCGTTTGCGCTCCTGGGGCGCGCCAGATTCGCTTGGCTCCTGGCAGTTCTGCGAGAAGTCATCGACCAGCGCCGGCCAACGCATCTCGCTCACGGGCAGCGGCAAGCCCACCTCGCAGCAAGTCGCTTGCCCTTGATGCCATGAAGATAACGCATCCAAAACGCATGCTCAGCCGGCGTCACCCCGCTTCCGGCTTCACGCTCATCGAAGCCCTGGTGACGATCGTGGTGCTGTCATTCGGCGTGCTAGCACTGGCCACCCTGCAGTTGCGCACACTCGTCGATGGCCGTACCGCCTCCATGCGCAACATCGCTACCGTGCTGGCCTACAACCTTGCTGACCAGATACGCAGCAACGCGGCCGCGATGACCGCGGGTGCCTACAACCAGCCCGTCGGCCTGACCACGGTCGCCTGCTTCACTACCGCAGGGTGCACGCCAGCCCAGATGGCCGCAAGCAGCTACAAAGCCTGGCTCGACGACACGGCGACCGCGTTGCCCGGCGGCCTCGGCACCGTCTGCATCGACAGCACGCCGGACGACGGCACGCCGGCCAATCCACAGTGCGACAACGCAAGCGGTGCCCCCTACGCGATCAAGATCTGGTGGCAGGAAGATAAGGTGCCGACTAACCAGGATCCGGTCTATCAACGTTTTGTCACGGCGTTCGTACCATGAGAAAGGCAGGCCGCAAACTGGCGCGCCGCGCGCGCGGTTTTACGCTCGTCGAGTTGATGGTCGGCTTGGTCATCAGCATGCTGCTGCTGATCGTGATCTCGTCCTTCTACCTGTCGCAGCGGGCGTCCTACGGCACGCAGACGGACCTGGCCGGCATCCAGGAAAACGCGCGCGCGATTGCTCAATTGCTCCAGCGCGACGTGCGCCAGGCCGGCTACAACGACTTCCCGGCAGACACCACCTTTGCCAACGCCAACACCATCGACGCGACCAACGACACCGGCACTAACACAAGCGACACGCTGACGTTCCGTTATTTCGGTTCGGACGCGCTGGCCGCCGGCGCGTCCGTGCCGACGCCAAACCCTGACGGCACCATCGTCGACTGCACCGGCAAAGGTGTCAGCAATATCGTGCTGCAGGCGGAAACCTTCTCGATCGCCAGCGATGCATCTGGCATGCCGTGGCTACAGTGCACCGCGAATGGCACCACCACCCCCCTATTCCCCGGCGTGGAGCGCTTCCAGGTACTGCTGGGCGAGGACACCGATGGCGACCAGGCGATCAATCGTTATGTACCGCCGGGTGTCGCCGTCATGGCCAATGTCCGGGCGATGATGGTTTCTGTGGTGCTGGTCGGTGACAGCCTGACCAACCCCGCGCCGCTCTCAACCACATTGAATCACTTCGGCACAGCCTATGCGCCCGCCAACGTGGCACCCGCCAGCGATGCAGGCAGCGTCGTGCAACTGCCTGTGGACGGGCGCCTGCGCAAGCATTTCACGTTCTATATCGCAGTACGCAACCGCTTGAACTAGGCCAGAGATGAACAACCGACCCGAGCGTCCCATGACCTGCCGCGGCGCCCCAGTGCGCACGCAACGCGGCATGTCACTGATCGTGGTGCTCCTGTTTCTCGTGATCCTGACGATGCTGGGATTGTCTGCCAGCCTGACCAGCCTTTCCGGCGAACGCATGGCGCGAAACTCCCGCGACCAGAACATCGCCCTGCAGGCGGCGGAAGCGGCTTTGCGGGATGCGCGCACCGATATCAGCATGACGCGCGCCCTGAGCGGCCGCACCGGCGCGTCGGACACCTGCGATGTCGCCAGCTTCAAGGGCTTCTGCATACCGGCCACCTCGGGACAACCGGTATGGGAACGCTACATCGAAGATGGCGCGCGCTCCGTCACCCTCGGCGAAATGACCCAGCAGGCAGCGTTGACCGCCGGGAATGTGTCAAAGCAACCGCGCTACATCATCGAATCCCTTCCGGACATCGCCGACGGCAGCCTGCGCTCCGGCGCCACCCGCTATGTCTTCCGCGTAACCGCCATTGGTTACGGAGCCAATCCGAACACCAAGGTCCTGGTGCAGGAAGTCGTCCGGTTCTGAGCCGTTCTGCGCAACCAGCCTAAACATTCGTCGAGCGCACCATGACCCAGCAAGCCCGTTTCCGCCCCGTCACCGGCCTCCAGTTGTTGCTGGCCATCGCGTCCGCCATCCTGGCCGTCGCATCGGCATGCGCCACGCAGCTGAACTTGGCAAAGCGCCCCCTTTATGCGGGCGGCAATGTGCCGCCCATGGTGATGATCGACCTGTCCAAGGACCATACACTGCATCAGAAGGCCTACAACGACTACACCGACCTGAATGGTGACGGCGTGCTCGACACGACCTATACCAACAGCATCGACTACGCCGGCTACTTTGATTCGTACAAGTGCTACACCTACGATGGCAGCACCCAGCATGCCTTCGTGCCGTCAGCCGTCACTACCGACAAGTACTGCAACGGCTCCGCCTGGAGCGGCAACTTCCTGAACTGGGCGAGCATGAGCCGCATTGACGAAGTGCGCAAGATCTTGTACGGCGGCTTCCGCTCCACAGATACCGCGACCACCACCGTGCTGGAACGTGCCTTCCTGCCGATGGACGCGCACGCATGGGCCAAGTTCTACAACGGATCCGATGTCAGCAAACTGGTTCCGCTGACGGTGGAAGCGACCGGGCCCACATTGACGTCGAGCACCACGGTCACCGTCGCGGCCAATGTCATCACCGGGATCAAACTCAGCTCGGTCGCGAACATCAGCATCGGCGACCAGATTGTCATGACCGCCAACTCACCCGCACCGGCCAGCACGACCCTGACGGGCTGGGTCATGAGCGTGGATACCAGCAGCAACAAGACCATCAGCCTTGCGGTCTATCCAGACGGGGTTTCCAAGCCCAGCGGCGCCGCAAACAGCTACAACAGTTGGGCGGTGACGAACCTGACCCGAGGCGGGCTCACTATCTGCAACGTGACCCCCAAGGATTCAAGCAACGTCAACTCCCAGAGCAATACCCAGGCGCCGCAACTGCGGGTCGTCGCCGGCAATTACGCCACCTGGGGCGCCAGTGAAAAATGGCAATGCAACTGGTCGGAGGAGCAAAATAATACGCAAAGCTCCTTCCTGACCAAAATCAACGGCACGAGCGTAACCGGCTCATCCAATGGCAACCGGGCAGCCCTTTCCGGCATCAATGCCTCGGCAGAGAATCCAGTGAAAGCGGCCCGCGCCCTCGGCACTGGCGAAAGCAGCGGCACCTTCAATGCACGCGTGCAGGTCTGCGTGCCGGGCCTGCTCGGCACCGAGAACTGCAAGCAGTACGGCGCGTCTTCCTACAAGCCCTTCGGCTTGCTCCAGAAATACGGTGAAAGCGGCCAGATGCTGTTCGGGTTGATGACCGGCACCTATGACAAGAACATCTCGGGTGGCGTGTTGCGCCAGAACGTAGTGAATTTCTCCCAGGAGGTCGATCCGTCGAACGGCACCTTCACATACGCGGCGAGTTCTCCTGTGAAAGGTATCGTCTGGAATGTCAATAAGCTGCGGCCGTACGGCTACAGCTACAGCGACGGGAGCTACGTCAATGCTGACAGTTGCAACTATCAGCAGACCTCCATCGTACCCAACAACGGTTCCACGTCGCAAAACCAGCCAGCTAACGAAGGCAACTGCTCCACCTGGGGCAATCCGATCTCCGAGATCTACCTGGAGTCCTTGCGCTATTTTGCTGGAAAGACCGCGAATTCCAGCTTTGCGCCGAAAAGCAGCAACAGCAAGGATGCGGCGCTGAGTCTGACCACGCCCACATGGGCGAATCCAATGGACTTGCCCTCCACCAACGTGAACAAGGCACCCTACTGCACGCCGTTGAACACGCTGGTGTTCAACTCAAGCGTCTCTTCATACGACAACGATCAACTTGCTGGCTTCACGGATCTGAACACAGCCGACGCCAACAGCACGTGGACCGATAAGGTCGGCGCCGGAGAAAGCATCAATGGCGGTAGCTGGTTCATGGGTGGGGTCAACGGTGGCCTGATCGACAACCTGTGTTCCGGCAAGACAATCTCCAAGTTAAGCGACGTACTTGGCATCTGCCCCGAAGGTCCTTCACAGAAGGGAACGTTCCAGATCGCAGGTGCTGCGCTCTACGCGCACATGAACCGGATTCGCTCCACCGGCCAGGCGGCAACGCTGGGCGGGCCAACCGCCGACACCACCTCCCTCAAGGTCACGACCTACGCCGTCCAGCTGGCCACCAACACGCCCAAGATCAACGTGATTGTGGGCGGCAAAACCGTCACTATCATGCCTGCGTACCAGTTGCACCCGCAGTCGCCCAACTCGGCAACTGCGGACGCCAGCACCGGAACGCTGGTGGACTTCAAGGTCATTTCGCAGACGGCCACGAGCGGCAAGTTCTACGTCAACTGGGAAGACTCTGTCGCCGGCGGCGATTATGACCAGGATGTCTGGGGCATCCTCAGCTATACCGTGACGGGCAATACAGTCCAGGTATCGACCCAGGTGGTCTCTGGTTCGTCGGCGAATGGCCAGGGCTTCGGCTATGTCATCTCCGGCACAACCAAGGACGGCCCACACTTCCATTCGGGCATCTACAACTTCAAGTACACCGACCCGGCACCTGTCACTGTCATGCCATCGAGCGCGCCCGTCAACACATCAGGCGGCTGCAATCTGTGTAACTTCGGCGATCCCCAGACCACCGTCAGCTACACGGCCAGCGGGTCGGTAGCTTCGCAGTTCATGGATCCGCTCTACTACGCAGCAAAATGGGGCGGCTTCAAGGACCTGAACGGCTCGGGCACACCCGACCAGGTCTCCGAATGGGATGTACGCTTGTCCGATGGCAGCGGCGGTTCCGACGGCTTGCCGGACAACTATTTCTACGCCACCAACCCAGGAGCGCTCAGCAGCGCGCTGGAGCGCGCGTTCCTGTCGATCCTGCAGACTTCCTCGGCGGCATCGGTGGCGACCAGTTCCTCGTCGCTCACGACCGGATCGACGATCTACCAGGCTCGCTTCAATGGCACTGACTGGTCCGGTCAATTGCTCGCATACGCAGTCGACACCAACGGCGTCGTCAGCAACCCTGCCCTGTGGGATGCAGGCGCAAAAATGAAGACGGTCAACGCAACCGCCCGCAACATCCTCACGTACGATGGCACGTCATCGGCAAATGCCGGAATTCCGTTCCGCTGGGGCAACCTGCCGGCAAGCTATCAGAGCACGCTTAATCGCAGCGACACACTAGGAAGTGCACGCCTGAACTGGATTCGCGGCGACCAGAGCAATGAAGGGACTGCAACCGGCAAATTCCGGGTCCGGCCCAACTCGGTCCTTGGCGACATCGTCAACTCCAGCCCACAGTATGTTGGCCGCCCCAATGCGGGCTACGCGGACGCCGACTATGCCACCTTCGTCCTGGGCAAGAAAAGCCGCAAGCCCATGCTTTATGTCGGCGCCAACGACGGCATGCTGCATGCGTTCTCCGCGAATTCGATCACGAGCGGCAGCGACGCCGGTACGGAGTTGTTTGCCTACGTGCCATCCGCGATATACGCCAATCTGCCCGGGCTCAGCGACCTTGCCTACACGCACGCTTACTATGTCGATGGCACGCCTGCAGTGACGGATGCCAAGGTCAATGGCATCTGGAAGACTGTGCTGGTGGGCGGGCTTGGCAGTGGCGGCGCAGGCATCTACGCATTGGATGTGACCAACCCGGAGAGCATCAGCGAGGGCACCGCCGCCTCGACCGTCCTGTGGGAGTTCACCAACAACATCGATGCGGACCTGGGCTATACCTTCGGGCAGCCCTCGATCATCAAGATGGCGAATGGCAAGTGGGCAGCGATCTTCGGCAATGGCTACAACAGTGCCGCAGGCAAAGCGTACTTGTATGTCGTGTTTCTTGACAGGCCCGCAGGCTCGAAAAGCTGGGTGCTGGGCACCGACTATCTGAAGCTGGCCACGGGCGCCGGTTCGGTCTCCACGCCGAACGGGCTTTCGCAACCGTTCCCCGCTGACGTCGACGGCGATGGCACTACCGACTTCATCTACGCCGGCGACCTGCTTGGCAACTTATGGAAGTTCAACATGAAGAGCACCACGGCTTCTGCCTGGGGCCTGCAAACCGCGAACACGCCGCTGTTCATCGCTACCGATGCCGGTGGTACCCGGCAGCCGATCACATCGTCCGTGGATGTCACGCGCAACCCCGCGGGCGGCTATGTCGTGCTGTTCGGCACGGGCCGCTATGTAGACACGGCTGACCCCGTGAATATGTCGACGCAGACTTTCTACGGCATCTGGGATCAGAACTTACCCACTTTGAGCACGGTTGCCCGCAGTTCACTGGTAGCGCAGACCATCAACCGGGAAGTCGATGCCAACGGCTACACCTACCGTATGGTGAGCCAGAACCAGGTCCTCTATGCCGCCAACGGCAAGCAAGGCTGGTATCTCGACCTAGTGTCGCCAGCTTCCGGCATCCAGGGCGAGCGGGTGGTCTACAGCCCACTGGCACGCGGAGACCGCATCATCTTCACGACACTGATCCCTTCAGCAAACTCCTGTGATAGCGGGGGGACCAGCTGGTTGATGGAACTCGCCTCGCTATCCGGCGGACGTCTGACGGTCACGCCATTCGACGTGAACAATGATCGCACCTTCTCTTCGGCCGATTTCCTCAATGACGGCGCCAATGGCAACGTCCCGGTCGGCGGACGGAAATCCACCGTCGGCATTACGCCAGCGCCCACGGTCACAAAGTGCGGCACGAGCAAGGAATGCAAGTTCATGACCGGCACCACTGGCAACCAGGAGACCGTAGGAGAGAGCGCATCGAGCCAGACTGGCCGGCTGTCTTGGCGGGAGATCCTGCATTGACCTCGCCATGTAGCCTCAAGACCATGAGGAATATCGCCATGAAAACAGTATGTGTGGCGCGAACCCCCACACGGGGCTTTACGCTGATGGAGGTGATGGCCGTTGTGGTCATCGTCGGGATCCTGACGGCAATCGCCATCCCGAACTACACGCAGTACGTACTGCGTGCGAAGCGAACCGAAGGCAAGGCCGCCCTGCTGAAGACGCAGGGCGCGCTCGAGCGCTACTACACGGTGAACAATACCTACACGCAGGATCTCACTGCCCTCGGCGCGAGTGCTTTCTCCGGGGATAACGCCGCGGGTAGCGCCTACACCATTGCGGTTGTCCCTGGCGTCAACGGCATCGCGGTGAGCTATACCGTCAACGCGACGCCGGTCGGACAGGACGCGCTATGCGGGGTCCTGTCCGTCGACTACCAAAACGCCAAGACGGCCAGCGGCACGGGAACACAGTCACAGTGCTGGTGAATCACCAGATTACGCAGGAAAAGGGCTAGCGGTTTCGAGGTCGAGGTTGAAGTGAAGTTCAAGAAATTGCCCCCTGGCCCTTTTGAGAATTCTCCTCAGTCAAACTCTACAATTCGGAACACTTGCAGCGCACCATCCTGGTTATCTTCTGGCATCCCGTCTTTGATGCGAGATTGCCATGCCGCTGGGAACCGGACGACCGCCTCACCCATCATCCGCAAAGCGGGGGCTCCCCTCCCCGCCTCGCGGCTTCATCCTCGTCGAATCCCTCACCGCCCTCGCTGTCCTCGGCGTCGGCCTGCTGCCGCTTGCTGCGCTGGCGCCGTTCGCACTAGGCACGCTGCGCGGCTATGAGGCTCTTGGCCACGCTACACGGGCCGCCGCGGAATTGGCAGAATTGGGGGATCCGGGCCTCGCGCTGTCTCCCCTTCAGGCGCGCGGCATTGGCCCTAATGACCTCCAACTGTGCCAGTCGCTTGCTTCGGCGGAGGGCGGCGGGTGCTCGCCGGGATCAAGGCTGGCGGTCGTCGGGCCGTTGTCCTTGGCTTCGTCGAGACCTGCCGGCGGCGTGCGGGACGCGTCCGCGCTGCGCGTCATCGCTCTCTGGATCCGGCCATGAGGGCTCGTCGCGCACAAGGATTCTCGTTGATCGAACTGATGGTCGGCTTGGCTCTCAGCCTGCTGGTCAGCGCGCTGGCTGTGTCTGCGTTCCATGCCGTCCAGGTCACTTACCGCACCGCCGTCGATCTCGTGCTACTGGAAGAACGCGGCCAGCGGGCGCTCGCGATCCTCTCCCACCTGGTCCGGCATAGCGGTTGGCAGCCGGTCGGCGCGGCCTTGCCGGCCAATGCACCACCGGCGCTGTCAGGGCGCGACGATTGCGGCCAGCCGGGCATTGCCGCGCTGCCTACCTGCACTCGCCGTGGCATCAATGGCAGCGATGCGCTGCTGGTGCGATTCAGCGGCAGCGGGCGCGTGCAGGATCCGACGCTACCGGACCAGACCATGATCGATTGCAGCGGGTATGCATTGCCGGCGGTGAGCGTTGGCGGATCGGCTGGTGGCGCAGCCCGCGCTTATGCGGGGGAGAGCCTGATCTATATCGCCACCGGCGCGGATGGCGAGCCGCAACTGTTATGCCGCTATGCCAGCCGGCGCGACGGGCGGGTGCTGGAGGGAAGCTGGACTTCGGGCGCCCTGGTGCGCGGCGTGGAGGCCATGCAGTTGCGATACGGCATCGATACCGATGGCGATGGCAAGGCCGACGCGTTCCTGCGCGCCGAGGAACTGCGCGCCAGGGGCGATGCGGCCTGGCGCGAGGTACTGGTGGTGCAGGTGGCACTAGTACTGCGTGGTGAGCGCCCACTGGCGCTGCCGGCAGCGCCGGCCGTACTCACCTTGTTCCCACCGGGCGCGCATGCCGGCACCGGCCTCCATGTCGACGACCTCGTCTTCTCGCCGCACGACCGGCCTGCCTTGATACGACGAGTGTTCTCGGCATCCGTGCGCCCGCGCAATACCTGGCCCTGCAGGCAGACACTATGCTGAGCGCGACGGTTGCGCCTTGCCTGCTGCGCGGTAACCGGGCCGGAGGGAGCACCACGCTCCTGCTGACGGCCACGATGCTTCTGCTTGTGGCCGCCACAACCCTGGCTGGCCTTCAATTCCTGCTCGCCAGCAGGCAAGTGGCCACTTACCAGCTCGAACAGGAGGTCGCCTTTCGCGCGGCGGAGACGGCGTTGCTCGACGCGGAAGCGGAGTTGATGGCGGCGCTCAGCAACGGCGCGTCCGGAGTGCATAGCCGCCTTGCTGCGTGGCCACCGCCGGGCCAATGCGGCGCCGGCGCGCAGCGGGGACTCTGCCGGCCCGCCCCGGGCATGCCGCCACCATGGTTGAATTGGCTCGATTCGCGCCGGTCGGATGAGACCACCGGCATCGCGATGGGCTCATTCAGCGGCGTTACCCTGCCGGCCTTGCCATCCGGAGCGGTTGGGGCGAGCGCCATGCCGCGGTACGTTGTCGAGTTGATGCACGAGCGCCCTCCTGGCGAATGGCTGGGATCCGATTACGCTTCAGGCACGGGGCCGCGCCTGCGTTTCCGCATTACTGCGCTAGGCATTGCGCGCGACGCGGCGGTACGCAGCTTGCTGCAAAGCGAGTTCCAGCCATGACGCGCTCCGCCCGGTTCCACGACTCGCTGACCGCACTCGCCGCCGGACTGCTGCTCGCTGGCGCTGCACAGGGCGCGGGCAGCATGCAGCCCGTCCTGGTGCCGCCTCCCACGTGGATGCCTGGCTGGCCGGGCCACGCCGAGTTCGTTGCTCTGCACGGTGCGCGCGCCGAGCTGGTCTGGCTAGGCATGCGTGATGGCAGGCTGCGCGCGTTCAATGCGACGTCCGGCGACGAAGTACTCGCTTACCAGCCGCGCCCAATGCCAAAACAGGGTCCCACACCCTGCCCCCACCCCGAGGCTGCCGACGTCTCGCTCGAACCCGGCCGCTGGCGCACCGTGCTGCTGTGTGGCCTTCCGGCGAACGCAGCCGATCCACAGGCAGGTGTTTTCGCCCTCGACATCACGAATGTGGCGACGCAGCGACCAGCGGGACCGCTCTGGGAGGCCAGGGCTTCCGACACGCTGCCGCTGGCCCCGTCGGGTCCCGTCCGCGCATTGGCACTGTCCACGCCTGAAGGCCCGCGCTGGTACGCCATGGTGACGCTGGGCGCCTCGCACGGTCGCCAAGCCCACCGAGGCGTGCCGCATCGCGATCCGCCGGGGCAACAGGCCGGCATCGCCATCCTGCCCCTGGACAAACCCACGCACGCGCCGTGGCAAGGACGCCACGCGATACGCCGGCTGCTCCTGCCGGCCGGCGGTTGCGGGAGCGCCGGACCCAACCCCGCGCTGCTTGCCGCGAGCATCCTGCCAGATACTTCCGGCGTGGCCCTGGCGGCGTACGCGGTGGATGCCCTCGGCGGGCTCTGGCGCTTCGACTTGCGCGGTGCAATGCCATGGCGCGATAGCGGCCGGCGCGTCGACTGCATTTACCGGATGGACAACCCAGCACCTTCGCCGCGCGCAATCGTGCCCCCTGCCCTGATCAGCGCCGCTGGCGGCCACCTGGTGGTTTACGGAACCGGCACCCATGTCAGCGCGGTATTCGACGGCACGGCCCTCGCAGACGCAGGTAGCCCAAGTCGCAGCGGCGCACGCATTGTGGCCCAGCCTCAAGGAGGCGGCGTGGTGCTGCGCCGGCAGGCTCACACGCCGGATATTCAAGGCCGACAAGTATCCACCGCTGGCTGGCACTTGCCTCTTCCCAATCCCGGCGAGCGCCTGGAACGGCTTCTCCCCGCCGACCCGGGCTACCTCGGCTTTGTCACTCGGACGCCCGACGCGCGCCAGCGCGCGTACCTGATCCACGCGCTGAGCGGCGAATCCACTGCCAGCGCGCAGGCTGGCGGGCTTCCCACTCACGTAGCAACCGGGTTCGGGGCCAGCGCCGAGGCGACCGTCGTTCTCGAACGCGCGGCACTACCGCCCAAACTTGCACCGCTACCGGGCATTACTTCGCGTGAGGACGTGACCCTGACGCTCTGGTCCCTGGAGGAAGGACGCGCCGTGCCACTCAACCGCAGCGTCGCCAGCCGCCGCACCGGCCGCCTCAGCTGGCGCGAGCTGATCCGCTCCGGGTCGCCGTGAGGCCTAGATACGTCTTCCAGACCAATCCACCGCCAACCGCGCCACCGCTTCCCGGAGCTCCCTGCATGACACCTTGCCACCGCCCAATCGGCTTCACCCTGCTCGAGTTGCTGATCACGCTGACTGTCTCCGCAATCCTTATGGCAATGGTGATGCCTGCCTGGCACCAGCATATGGAACGCGGCAGGCGCGCCGAGGCGCGCAGCGCACTGATCGGCTTGATGCTGGACCTGGAGCGCCACGCGCTCGCCACCATGACCTTCGCCGCCCAGCCGGGCGGCGCGACGGCTGCCGGCAAGTGGCCGCAGTCGGTGCCCGCCCAGGCAGCGCGCCCGCGTCATTGGATCAATGCCAGTGCCTGCCCGGGCAGCGGGCTCGCGCATTGCGTGGAGCTGCGCGCCGTGCCGCAGACGCCGGATGCGTCATGCGGCACGCTGATTCTGCGCAGCACCGGCGAGTGGCTTGCCCAGCCGGCCTTTGCCACGGAGCCGGTGCCGCTGCCCCAGGCGTGCTGAGGCGGCCGTGCGTCGGATCTGGCACCGGAATTGGCACCGGCATTCACGTCGCGGCGCAACGCTTGCCGAACTGCTGACCTGCGTGGCCGTGCTGGCCATCCTGGCGGCGCTGGCTTTCCCGTCCTGGCAGCGCTTGCAGGCGCGCCAGCAGGTGATGCTGGCGGCAGACCGCCTGGCCGGCTCGCTGGCGGTGGCGCGCTCGGCCGCCGTAGCCCGGCGATCCGACGTGGTACTGACGCCCTTGCCGGGTGCTTCGTCGCTGGACCACGGCTGGCGGCTGGCGCTGGAGCCGGGGGACGAGCCGGGCCAGGGCAACGCCGCCTTGCTTGCTGTCGTCGAACTGCGCGACGCCTGCCTGCGCATCGCCCTGCGCTCGACCGCGCAAGGCAGCAATACGCTGCGCATGACAGCTGTGGGATACTCTCGCTCAGAGCAAGGCGGGTTTCTCGCCGCCACCTTCACCGTGACCTGCCGGGGCGAACAGCGGCAGCTAAGGCTCGGTGCCCACGGCCGCGTCCGCTTGTGCACGCCGGGGCAGGATGCCGATTGCGACGGCCTCGCACAGTCCGAGCCGCCCTGACACCTGATGACTGTAACCATATCCAACTCACCGCCCGCGCGGCAGGAAGCACCAGGCCTCATGTTCTCCGATACCGACCACGCAGCCATGGCACAGGCTCTCGCGCTCGCCGAGCGTGGCATGTACACCACCACGCCCAACCCGCGCGTTGGCTGCGTATTGTCCAAGGACGGCAAGATCATCGGCCA
Source organism: Cupriavidus sp. GW821-FHT02F09 (assembly GCF_059421605.1). NCBI lineage: Bacteria > Pseudomonadati > Pseudomonadota > Betaproteobacteria > Burkholderiales > Burkholderiaceae > Cupriavidus > Cupriavidus sp. GW821-FHT02F09. The sequence continues at coordinate 81,794 of NZ_JBWKVH010000005.1, read as the reverse complement.
GGGATTCACCCAACCCGCCGGGCAGGATCACGCCGAGATCCAGGCGCTCAAGGATGCCGCAGCGCGCGGGAACGATCCCAAGGGCGCCACGGCCTTTGTCACGCTCGAGCCCTGCAGCCATTTTGGCCGGACGCCGCCCTGCGCGGACGCGCTCGTGCGCGCCGGCATCGCGCGCGTGGTGGCGGCCATGGAGGACCCGAACCCGACTGTTTCGGGCCGTGGCTTGCAGCGGCTGCGCGAAGCCGGCGTGGACGTACGCTGCGGCCTGCTCGAAAAAGAAGCACGCGAACTCAACATCGGCTTTGTCAACCGGATGACGCGTGGCCTGCCCTGGGTGCGTGTCAAGGTGGCCGCCTCGCTCGACGGCGGCACCGCGCTGCACGATGGCAGCAGCCAGTGGATTACCGGCCAGGCGGCACGCGACGACGGCCACGCCTGGCGTGCGCGCGCCAGCGCTATCCTGACTGGGATCGGCACCGTGCGCGACGACAACCCGCAGCTCAATGTGCGTGCCGTGGACACGCCGCGCCAGCCTCAGCGCGTGGTGGTGGATTCCCGACTGGAAATTCCCCTGGACGCGCGCCTGCTGACGCCGGACACCGGCGACTTTGCCAAGCCTGTGCTGGTGTTCTGCGCCTTTGACGATACCGCGCGCCGTCGCGCCCTGGAAGCCCGCGGCGCGGAAGTGGTGGTGCTGCCCAATCCCCACGGCAAGGTGGAATTGCGCCACATGCTGGAAGAACTCGGCCGGCGCGGCATCAACGAGCTGCACGTGGAAGCCGGTTTCAAGCTCAACGGATCGCTGATCCGCGAGCATTGCGCAGACGAGTTGCTGATCTACCTCGCGCCCAAGCTGCTGGGCGACGCGCAAGGCATGTTCCAGTTGCCGCCCCTGGCGCGGCTGCAGGACGCCGCAGCCTTCCGCTGGCACGACGTGCGCATGATCGGCGAAGACCTGCGCCTGATCGCGCGCCGCGCCGATCACGTCTGATCGCCTGCCGGCAAGCCGCGAGCAAAACGAATCCGCTGCGCACCTGCTAGCATGCGTGTTTTCCCATTGCATCAAGCATCGATCATGTTCACTGGCATTGTCGCGGCCGTCGGCCGCATCGAAACCGTATCCCCGCTGGGCAGCAGCGAAGCCGCAGCCGATGCCGGTGTGCGCCTGCGCATCCGTGCCAACGGGCTGGACCTGTCCGATGTCATCCTTGGCGACAGCATCGCCATCCAGGGGGCCTGCATGACGGTCATCGCGCTGGACGGCGACGCCTTCGACGTCGATGTCTCCCGCGAATCGCTCGACAAGACCGCTGGCCTGGACCAGCCCGGCCGGGTCAACCTGGAGAAGGCGCTGACCCTGGCCGACCGCCTCGGCGGCCACCTGGTCTCGGGCCATGTCGACGGGCTTGGCGAAGTCACCCACTTCGCGCCGGTCGGCGAGTCGCATGAACTGCGCGTGCGCGCCCCGCGCGAGCTGGGACGCTACCTGGCCTACAAGGGGTCGGTGGTGGTCAACGGCGTGTCGCTGACGGTCAACAAGGTCATCGACGACGAAGACGGCTGCACGTTCTCGATCAACCTGATCCCCCACACGATCGAGGTCACCACGCTGCAGGACCTGAAGCCCGGCGCGCGCGTGAACCTGGAGATCGACCTGATCGCTCGCTATGTGGAGCGGATGCTGAGCGCGCCAAAACCCGCCTGACCCACGCCTTTTCGGCACCCACGCGGCCTGCCAAGGCCATCTGACTTTCCGCCGGCCGCCGCCGCCCGCAGGGCCATCTGCATTGGCCCTACGGGCGCCGCGCGCCCTGCGGCGCCTGGTTGACGTACAATATTGGGCCAGACCGCTGCCGCGGCCAGCCGGTATACCCTGAAGCGGCAGCCGGCCAGCAAGCCATCCCGCCCGAAATTCAGCCAGAATTCCAGCCCAAACTTCAGCCAGCTTCCCAGCCTGCAAGCTATGACAATCGCCCGTACAGAAGAAATCATTGCCGAAATCCGTGCCGGCCGCATGGTCATCCTGGTTGACGAGGAAGACCGCGAGAACGAGGGTGACCTGGTCCTGGCTGCCGATTTCGTCACACCGGAGGCGATCAACTTCATGGCCAAGTACGGCCGGGGCCTCATCTGCCTGACGTTGACCGCCGAACGCTGCCGCCAGCTCGAGCTGCAACCCATGGTGAGCCGCAACGGCACGGTGCACGGCACCAACTTCACGGTGTCGATCGAGGCAGCCGAAGGCGTCACGACCGGCATCTCGGCGGCCGACCGGGCCCGTACCGTGCAAGCCGCGGTGGCCAAGGATGCCCGTGCCGCCGACCTGGTCCAGCCCGGCCATATCTTCCCGTTGACGGCCCAGCCCGGTGGCGTGCTGATCCGCGCCGGCCATACCGAAGCCGGGTGCGACCTGGGCGCCCTGGCCGGCCTGACGCCGGCTGCGGTGATCTGCGAGATCATGAAGGACGACGGCACCATGGCGCGCCTGCCGGACCTGATCGAGTTCGCACAAGAGCATCACATCAAGATCGGCACCATTGCCGACCTGATCCACTACCGCAGCCGCACCGAGAGCATCATCGAGCGCGCCGGCGAGCGCACCATGCAAACGCCATATGGCACGTTCCACAGCATCATCTATCGTGACAAGCCGAGCGGCCGCGCCCACCTGGCGCTGGTCAAGGGCAACCCGCAGGCTGATCACGAAACGCTGGTGCGCGTGCACGAGCCGCTTTCCACACTGGACCTGCTGGAAGTGTCGCGTACCACGCACTCGTGGAGCGTGCCCGCCGCGCTCGAGGCTATTGCGCAGTCCGAACATGGCGTGATGGTGCTGCTGAACTGCGGCGACACGGCCGAACAATTGTTCACGCAGTTCTCGGCGCTCGACGCGCCGCAAAACCGCCCGCGCGTGAAGCCGGACCTGCGCACCTACGGCACCGGCGCCCAGATCCTCAAGGATCTCGGCGTGGGCAAGATGCGCGTGCTGGCATCTCCGCTGAAAATGCCGAGCATGACCGGCTATGACCTTGAAGTGACTGGCTACCAGCCCATGAGCGGCGGCCAGGCTAACTGAACTACCGGATACACGGCGGCCGCGAGCCTATCGCGGGCCGCCACCCCGAACCCAGGAGAAGATAAGATGGATCACGGTTTCTACCCCAGCAACCTCGAAGGTGAAGGCCTGCGCATCGGCATCGTGCAAGCGCGCTTCAATGAACCGGTTTGCGCCGAACTGCTCGAAGCCTGCGTCGCCGAACTGGAAAAGCTGGGCATCGAAGGCGAGGACACCCTGGTGGTGACCGTGCCGGGCGCACTCGAAATCCCGCTGGCATTGCAAAAGATGGCTGAAAGCGGCCAGTTCGATGCGCTGGTCGCGCTGGGCGCGGTCGTGCGCGGCGAGACCTATCACTTCGAGCTGGTGTCGAATGAATCGGGCGCCGGCATCAGCCGCGTCGGCCTGGACTTCAATGTGCCCATCGCCAACGGCATCCTGACCGTCGACACCGACGCCCAGGCCCATGCCCGTACCCGCGAGAAGGGCCGCGACTGCGCTCGCGCCGCGGTGGAAATGGCCAACCTGGTCTCCGCGCTGGATTCGCTGCGCAGCCAGGAAGCGGATGAAGACGAGGACGACGATGAGTGACGCGCCCGAGAGCAGCAACCCCGCCGGCAAGCCGGCGGACGACGCCAGCGCCAAGCCCGTCGCCAAGGCCGAGCCCAAGGCAGCGCCCAAGAGCGCGCGCCGCCGCTCGCGCGAACTCGCGCTGCAGGGCCTGTACCAGTGGCTGCTGAACCGCAACGATACCGATGCGATCCAGGCCCACCTGCACGACGCCCAAGGCTTCAACAAGGCTGACCGCGAGCACTTCGATGCACTGCTCAATGGCGCGATCCGCGAAGAAACCCGGCTGACGGGCGCCTTCGAGCCGTTCCTGGACCGCCCGGTGAGCGAGTTGTCGCCGGTCGAGCGCGCGGCCCTGCTGATCGGCAGCTACGAGCTGATCCACTGCGTGGACATCCCGTACAAGGTTGTCATCAACGAAGCCGTGGAACTGACCAAGACCTTTGGCGGCGTCGAAGGCTACAAGTACGTCAATGGCGTGCTGGACAAGCTGGCCGCCAAGGTGCGCGCGCCGGAACTGGCCGCCCGACGCTGAACGACGGCAACCGGCGCCGTTCACGGTGCCATGCTTGCCGTACCGACACCCGCTCCGGCGGGTGTTTTTACTTCTACCGCGGCCAACACCCGACTAACGGCAGCTTAACTGCAGCCTAACCCCCATCAACCCGCCTATCAGGCCCACCAAGCCTATCCCGCCATGGATCTGCAGCGCCTCGCCACTGCCTCCCGTCTTGCCAATATCGATGCCTTCCACGTGATGGAGCTGGCCAAGCAGGCCGCCGAACTCGAGCGTGCCGGGCGCCACATCATCCACATGGGGATCGGCGAGCCCGATTTCACCGCCGCCGAACCCGTGGTGCGGGCCGCCGAGGCCGCCATGCGCCGCGGCGTCACCCAGTACACCAGCGCGCTGGGCATCGCGCCGCTGCGCGAGGCCATCGCCGGCTATTACAAGACCATGTACGGGATCGACATCCCTGCGCGCCGCGTGGTGGTGACCGCCGGCGCCTCGGCCGCGTTGCTGCTGGCCTGCGCCGTGCTGGTGGAGATTGGCGCGGAGGTGCTGATGCCTGACCCCAGCTACCCCTGCAACCGGCATTTTGTTGCCGCCTTCGACGGCCGCGCGAAGATGATCCCGAGCGGCCCGGCCCAGCGCTTCCAGCTCACGGCGGAGCAGGTGGAGACACATTGGGGCGAGCAGACCCGCGGCGTGCTGCTGGCGTCGCCCTCCAACCCCACCGGCACCTCAATCCTGCCGGACGAACTGGCGCGCATCCTGAAGGCCGTGCGGGCCCGCCAGGGCTTTGCCATCGTCGACGAGATCTACCAGGGGCTGTCGTACGATGCACCGCCGGTATCGGCGCTGAGCCTCGACGACGACGTGATCACCGTCAACAGCTTCTCCAAGTACTTCAATATGACCGGCTGGCGCCTGGGCTGGCTCGTGGTCCCGGACGAACTGGTAGGCGCCTTCGAGAAAGTGGCGCAGAACCTGTTCATCTGCGCGTCAGCCGTCGCCCAGCACGCCGCGCTGGCCTGCTTCTCCCCCGAGGCGCTGGCGATCTACGACGCGCGCAAGGCGGAATTCCACCGTCGCCGCGATGCCATCGTGCCGGCGCTGGAGTCGCTGGGCCTGCGGGTGCCGGTCAAGCCGGATGGCGCCTTCTATGTGTATGCGGACTGCCGTGGCGTCAACCACCCGTCCGCCGGCGATGCCGATGCCTTGACCCAGGCCATGCTGCACGATGCCGGCGTGGTGCTGGTGCCGGGCCAGGACTTCGGTCCATACACGGCGAGCGACTACATCCGGATCTCCTACGCAACCTCGATGGAAAACATCGAGGAAGCCATGGCGCGCCTGGGCAAGTTCTTCGCCTGAACGCCAGCCAGAGCCGTCAGGCAACGAAAAAAAGCACCCCGGAGGGTGCTTTTTTTCTGCGCTGCCCGAGATACGAGGATCCCGCGATCAGGCGCTTTTCGGGACGTTGCCTGCCGCTTCCAGCTTGTCGCCGGCCGTGCCGTGACGATGCTCGGCCTGTGCCTTGGCATCCGCCGCCACTTCCGGCTTGGCCGACACCGGCTCAGCCGCGACGCTGCGCACGCCAGGCAGTTGGCGCAGGCGGGCACGCTCTGCCAACACCTTCGCGCCATATCCGCCATCGGTGTTGGTGGTCGCCGCACCCACGTAATACTTCAGGCCGCCTTCCAGCGAACCGGCGCGGGCGATGCAGTCCTTGAGCACCAGCGCACCGATCTTGATGTTGGCGTACGGGTTCAGCGCGGCTGCCACGCCGCCCACGGCCTCGTACTTGTCCTGATGGACCTTGGTCATCACCTGCATCAGGCCCTGCGCGCCCACGCCGCTCTCCGCGTACGGATTGAAGCTGGACTCGATCGCGATCACGCCCAGGATCAGCAGCGGATCGATGCCGACCTCGCGCCCCGTCAGGTATGCGGCCTTCACCAGTTGCGCGGTGGCCTGCGCCGCCACGCGATACTTGCGCGCGATGTACTCAGCCACCACGGCCTGCTCACGCGCGCTGCCCAGCGTGGCCGGGTTACGTGCATCCAGCGCCACGCGCTGTGCCGGGATCTGCGCGGCCAGGTGAGCCACGGAGGGCACCTTGCCGGCGGGCTGCTGGCCCCAGTCGTCCGTACCGGACACGGTCGGCAATCCTGCCGGCTTGGACTGCGCCATCGCCAGGCCCAGCTTGGCCGCGGCCACATCGGCCGTGGAGGCTGGCACCGCCGCTTCCATCAATACCGCAGGCGCTTCCTCGCCAGCCAGCGCACCGGCCAGGGCCGTACGCCATTCCTGGCTGACAGATAGCGATACCGCGGCGACTACAGACACAACCCCGAGACTGTTCAGGGCATATTTCAACGTTGCGCGGCCACTGCGTAAAGCGCGGCCAGCGACCGGATGTGCAAGGCGGACCTGCAATGCCCGACTCACTCCGGGTACCGGGTGTCTGAAACGGACCTGCAATGCCCGCCCGACTCCGGGAAGATGAAGGGTTTTCCAACCACTCATACTTACCTCCATCCGCTGTCCGCTTCGTGCCACGCTGCTGCGCCGCACGCCCGTTGACCGCGTATTCAAGTAAGGATGCCGCGCCGCCCAGCAAAGACGTCCAGCACCTGTTGGTGGGCGCTCCCCATGCGCCCAACGAGAAACAGGGTAGGCTCTTGGGGGAGCCTGCCCTGCCGCGAACTACTCAAAGCACCCGGCCACGGCCGGGGCGATCGATCGAATCCGTCCTGCTCAGACGCATCCGCTCATATGATCAGATATGGATAATTCCCCACTAATCCCCTTGACAGGGCAGAAGAAAATGTGCTGCACCGCAACACTCCAACGAGCAGAACCGGATTGTAGGAACCCTTTTATACATCGTCAAGAATAACGTTTCGAATAAACAAAGCTTTTGGTTATATGTAACAAGGGTCTTTGACGCACTTCCGTGCCCCCTCCATTGGGTGAAACTCAGTACTGGCAAAGCATGGAGGCCTTCCTTGCCCACCGAGGCGGAGTCAAAAAATTTACAATTTGGACATACAAATTGGGACGATTTTTTTGTGCCCCATCATATTAATGTGAATATTGCATCACACACCTTGCATGGACAGGTGCGCTAACGTGCCTGCGCCTCAATCGAATAAATCATGAAATACAACGACTTGCGCGATTTCCTGGGCCAACTGGAAGGCCTTGGCGAACTGAAACGGATCGGTGCGCCTGTGTCGCCCAACCTCGAAATGACCGAGATTTGCGACAGGCTGTTGAGAGCGGGCGGGCCGGCAGTCGTGTTCGAAAACCCGAGCGATCCCCATCGGCCTGGTCAGACTTATAGCGTGCCCGTACTGGCCAATCTGTTCGGCACGACACGCAGAGTAGCCCTCGGCATGGGTGCCGAAAGCCTGACCGACCTGCGCGACATCGGCCGCGTTCTGTCGGCGCTCAAAGAGCCTGAGCCGCCCCGTGGCTTGCGCGAAGCCGGCAAGCTGTTCACCCTCGTTAAATCGGTGTGGGACATGGCGCCCAAGCGCGTCAACAGCCCAGCCTGCCAAGAGGTGCTGTGGGAAGGCAACGACGTGGACCTGGCGCGCCTGCCGATCCAGACGTGCTGGCCGGAAGACGCGGCGCCGCTGATCACCTGGGGCCTGGTGATCACCAAGGGTCCGCACAAGAAGCGCCAGAACCTTGGCATCTACCGCCAGCAGGTGATCAGCCGCAACCAGGTCATCATGCGCTGGCTGGCGCATCGCGGCGGCGCGCTGGATTTCCGCGAGCACGCGCTGGCCAACCCCGGCAAGCCGTTCCCGATCGCGGTGGCGCTGGGCGCGGACCCCGCCACCATCCTCGGCGCCGTCACCCCGGTGCCCGACACCTTGTCGGAGTACCAGTTCGCGGGCCTGCTGCGCGGCAGCCGCACCGCGCTAGCCGGCTGCATCACGCCGACGCTGTCCGAGCTGAGCGTGCCGGCCTCGGCCGAGATCGTGCTGGAAGGCCACATCCAGCCCGACCCGGATCACCCGTCCGGCTACCAGCATGCGCTGGAAGGCCCGTACGGCGACCACACCGGCTATTACAACGAGCAGGACTGGTTCCCCGTCTTCACCATCGACCGCATCACCATGCGGCGCGATCCGATCTACCACTCCACCTATACCGGCAAGCCGCCCGATGAACCTGCGGTGCTTGGCGTGGCGCTCAATGAAGTGTTCGTGCCGCTGCTGCAAAAGCAGTTCCCGGAGATCACCGACTTCTATCTGCCGCCGGAGGGCTGCAGCTACCGCATGGCCGTGGTGCGCATGAAGAAGCAGTACGCCGGCCACGCCAAGCGCGTGATGTTCGGCGTCTGGAGCTTCCTGCGCCAGTTCATGTATACGAAGTTCATCGTGGTGGTGGACGACGATGTCGACGTGCGCGACTGGAAGGAAGTGATCTGGGCCATCACCACCCGCGTCGATCCCGCGCGCGACACCGTGCTGGTGGAAAACACGCCGATCGACTACCTCGACTTTGCCTCGCCGGTGTCGGGGCTGGGCTCGAAGATGGGCATCGATGCCACCGACAAATGGCCCGGCGAGACCACCCGCGAATGGGGTCGTCCGATCCAGATGGATGCCGCGGTCAAAGCCCGGGTCGACGGCATGTGGGACGCCTTGTTCGAGGCCCGCGCCAAAGCGTGATGGCGGCCAGCATGTAAGATCACACCAAGACCGCATCGCAACCCGTCCGCACGTCCGCGCGAGACGGACCCGAGGAGGAGACATGACTACCCTTGAAGAAGGGCAACTGAGATGGACGCCGTCACAGGCGTTCCGCGACGGCAGCCGCATTGCGCACTTCATGCGCTGGCTGGAGAGCGAGCGTGGCCTCGCCTTTGCCGACTACGCCGCGCTGTGGCAATGGTCGGTGACCGACCTGGAAGCCTTCTGGGACGCCATCCGCGCCTATTTCGACCTGCGCTTCGATAGCCCTGCCGAGCGCGTGCTCGGCAGCGCGCAGATGCCCGGCGCGCGCTGGTTCGAAGGCGCCAGCCTGAACTACGTGCAGCAAGTGTTCCGCCATGCCGGCAGCGGCGCCGCGCGCCAGCGCACGGCCATCCGCTACGCCGGCGAATCCATCGCGGTCACCGACCTGAGCTGGGATGTGCTGGAGCAGCAGGTTGCCTCGCTGGCCCATGCCTTGCGCGGCATGGGCGTGGCGCGCGGCGATCGCGTGGCAGGCTACCTGCCGAACATCCCCGCCACGGTCGTCGCCTTCCTGGCCACCGCCAGCCTTGGCGCAATCTGGTCGGGCTGCGCGCCCGACATGGGCCAGGTGGCGGTGAGCGACCGTTTCCGCCAGATCGAACCCAAGGTGCTGATCGCCGTCGATGGCTACCGCTATGGCGGCAAGGCCTACGATCGGGCGCCAGTGCTGGCGGACCTGGCCGCCGCCCTGCCCTCGCTCACCGACCTGCTACTGGTGCCGGGCGAGCACACTGATGCACATGCCGCCCCCAACGCCATCCCGCTTCCCGCCAACGTACGCCGCCATGCCTGGCAGGCGGTGCTGGCGCATCGCGTACCGCTGGCGATTGAATCCGTGCCATTCGACCACCCGCTGTGGATCGTCTACTCCTCCGGCACCACCGGCATGCCTAAGCCCATCGTGCACGGCCACGGCGGCATCGTCATCGAGCAGCTCAAGCTGATGGCGTTTCACAACAACCTCGGGCCGGACGACGTCTTCCACTGGTACAGCAGCAGCGGCTGGATCATGTGGAACGCGCAGATCGCGGGGCTGCTGCTGGGCAGCACCATCGCGCTCTACGACGGCAATCCAGCCTGGCCAGACGCCGGCGTGCTGTGGCGCTTCGTGGATGCCGCGCGCGTCACCGCCTTTGGCGCTGGCGCGGCGTTCTTCACGGCCGGCATGAAGGCCGGGATCGAGCCCGCGCGCGTGGCCGACCTTTCCCGGCTGCGCGCGCTCGGCTCGACCGGCTCGCCGCTGCCAGCCGAGGCCTATGACTGGATCTACCGCCACGTGGGCGCGGACATCTGGCTTGCGCCGATGAGCGGCGGCACCGACTTCGCCGGCTCGTTCGTGGCAGGCTGCCCGATCCTGCCGGTCTACTCGGGCGAGATGCAGTGCCGCTGCCTGGGTGCGAAAGTCGAAGCCTTCGACGAAGCGGGCAATGCGCTGGTGGGTGAGGTGGGCGAGCTGGTCTGCACGGCGCCGATGCCGTCGATGCCGCTGTTCCTATGGGGCGACACGAACGGGCAGCGTTACCGCGACAGCTACTTCGATACCTATCCCGGCGTGTGGCGCCACGGCGACTGGATCAAGATCACCGCGCACGGCGGCGCCATCATCTACGGCCGCTCGGACGCGACCATCAACCGGCACGGCATCCGCATGGGCACCAGCGAGCTGTACCGCGTGGTGGAGGACCTGCCGGAAGTGCTCGACAGCATGGTGGTGGACCTCGAATACCTGGGACGCGACTCGTATATGCCGCTGTTCGTGGTGCTGCGCGACGGCATGGTGCTGGACGATGCATTGCGCGACACCATGCGCGCACGCATCCGCAGCGCGCTGTCTTCACGCCATGTGCCCAACGAGATCCTGCAGGTGCCCGGCGTGCCGCGCACGCTGTCGGGCAAGAAGATGGAAGTGCCCATCAAGAAGCTGCTGCTGGGCCACGCGCCCGACAAGATCGCCAACCGCGACGCCATGGCCAACCCGGAAGCGCTGGACTGGTATTTCGCCTACGCCGAGCGATTTATCGCGGCGCGCGCCAGCGAGTCCGCGGCGGTGTGAAAGGAGAAAGTGCGCACCGCAGCCTTGAACGCCGCGGCGCGCCCTCTTCTTTCTCCTGGCAAGAAGGTCAGAACTCCACTTCGAGTTCGCTGATTTCGTCGGGTTCCTTCTTCGCCGCGGCGATCCATTCCTGCAACTCCGGCATGGCCAGGATCTGCTTGCAGTACTCCACCGGCGCCGGATCCAGCATCACGCCGTAGGTCACGAAGCGCGTCACCACCGGCGCGTACATCGCATCGGCCATGGTGCGCGTTTCGCCAAACAGATAGGGGCCGCCGTATTGCGTCAGGCACTCGGTCCAGATCTGCGCGATGCGATCGATATCGGCCTGCGCGCGCGACCACACCTTGAAGCCAGGAAAGTGCCCCTTCAAGTTCATGGGCAACGCCGCGCGCATGGCAGCAAAGCCCGAATGCATCTCGCCGCAGATGGCGCGGCAATGCGCGCGTGCGGCACGGTCATCGGGCAACAGGCCGGCCTTCGGGCGGACCTCGTTGAGATACTCGGCGATAGCCAGCGTGTCCCACACGGTCACGCCCTGGTGCAGCAGGCGGGGAACGAGAATCGAGGGCGACAGCAGCAGGATTTCCGCGCGCGCCGCGGCGTCATCGGGGGGCACCAGCACCTCCTCGAATTCCAGTCCCGCGAAGCGCACCAGCAGCCAGCCGCGCAGAGACCACGATGAATACGTTTTACTGCTGATGGTGAGTGTCGTCCTTGCCATCCCGCCTCCTTGCCACCTGGAAAAGCCGTTGCACGGCGGGCGAGCCCCGTCGTCTGTGTGCCAGCAGACGGTGCGCCCGTGTCTCTCGCTGCAGTGTCGCGCTATGCGTTGTGTGCTTTGTGTTCGCTGCTTCTACTATGAATTTGTACTACATCATGGCGGGGACATAGTTTCTGATTGCGCTTACCTTGCTCTTGCCTTGATGTGGCGCAGAGGCCTGCGCCGCAGCCGAAAAAAGCCTGCATCAGGCGCGCCGTTTCGCGGCTAAAAATCCTGCGGCCACGGCGGCACCGGCACGGTGCGCCGCGCAGCACCAGCATGAGGCAGATGTACTGGCGAAGATCCGCGTGCGCAGTTCGCGCGCGGCGTTTGCGCCGCATACGAACCAGAACAGGTCACCCCGTTCCGCCATACGGGCAGGCCCGCAAGCCTCATGCCAACGCGATTCGCCGTGGCACGCATATTGCGGCTGATGAGGTCAACGCATAAAAGGGGGCGAGCCATGCTGTATCAGGTGTACCAGACTTATGCGGATCTCATGCAGCCCGCCTGCAGCCTGGCCGACATGGTGTCGAACACGCTTGCAGAAAATCCGCGCCTGGCAGGATGCGAGCCGATGCTTGCCACGCGTGCGGCCTGCGAGGTGCTCGCACTAAGCCGCCTGACGCACCATCGCCCGCCGTTCGCCATCGACAGCGTCATGGTGAACGGCACACCGGTACAGGTTACGGAGGAAGTGACCGCGAGCACGCCGTTCTGCTCGCTGTTGCACTTTCGCAAGCACGGTGTCTCCGGCCACCCGCGCGTGCTGCTGGTGGCGCCGATGTCGGGCCACTTTGCCACGTTGCTGCGCGGCACTGTGCAGACCATGCTGCGCGATCATGATGTCTACATCACCGACTGGCACAACCCGCGCGACATCTCGCTGGCGCACGGCCGCTTTGGCTTTGACGAGTACGTCTACCATCTGATCGATTTCCTGCGCGTGCTGGGCGGCGGCACGCACCTGATGGCGGTGTGCCAGCCGACCGTGGCGGCGCTCGCCGCCGTGGCGTTGATGGCGGAGGATAACGATCCGGCGCAGCCGCCGAGCCTGATCCTGATGGCCGGCCCCATCGACGCGCGCATCAACCCGACCAAGGTCAATGAGCTCGCCACCAGCCAGCCCATCGAATGGTTCGAGCGCTCGCTCACCAGCTACGTGCCGCTTCGCTTTGCCGGCGCGATGCGCCGCGTCTACCCCGGCTTCATGCAGCTGATCGCCTTCATGAGCATGAACAGCGAGCGCCACCAGCAGGCTTTCCGCGACCTCTACGATCTGCGTGCCAGCGGCCAGCATGATCGCGCGGATGCGATCCAGGTGTTCTACGAGGAATACTTCGCCACCATGGACCTGAGCGCGGAGTTCTATCTCGAAACCGTGAGCATGGTGTTCCAGGAATTCCTGCTGGCGCAGGGCCTGCTGGACGTAGGCGGTCGCCGCGTGAACCCGCACGCGATCCACCGCACGGCGCTGCTCACGGTGGAGGGCGAGCGCGACGATATCTGCGCCATCGGGCAGACCATGGCCGCGCAGGAACTGTGCGGCAGCCTGCGGCCCTATATGCGCATGCACCACGTGCAAACCGGTGTGGGGCATTACGGCGTGTTCAACGGCAAGCGCTGGGATTCGCAGGTCTATCCGCTAGTGCGCAACGCCGTCTATATGAACGCGTGAGGTTGGACGCATAAGGCCGCGCGGCGCGGCCAGGTAGCCAGGTGTCTAGGCAGCGGTCTGGTCCGCCGGCCACGGCGTCACCGCCGGCACCGCGCACGGACCCTCGACCTCGACGGTGCCAAAATCCGCCGGCCCCACGATCTCCAGGTACTCCATGTCCGGCGAGTAGTCGAACAGAAAATGCGTGATGCCGGGGCGCTGGTGCACGCAATCGCCAGTCGCCACCAGTGTCTCCTTGTCCTCGTACATGAAGCGCGCCCAGCCCTTGAGCATCAGTACCACATGGAACTGCGCCTCGTGCCGGTGCCAGCCGGTGCCTTGCACGGGCGGCTGGTTGGCCTTGACCAGTTGCACCAGCAGCTTGCCGCCGGTGGCCTCGGCAATGCCCAGGTCGCGATACAGGAAGAAATCGCGCAAACCCTGGTCGACGAAGGCAGTGTCTTGCGGGCGCACGTGGGAGAACTTCGTGGGAGAGGCATCCGTGGCGGCATCGCCAGCGGACGCGGTGGACTTGCTGAGGGACTCGGCCATGACAAGCTCCTTTCGCTGAGGGAAACGCTCTGCGCTGCGACGCAACATTCACGCCAGCGGCCACGTGCCCACGCAGCGCCGAAAGCGGCAAGAACCAGTCCGAATGTGGCGCACCGATCGCTGCGAAAGGCGCATGCCTGATGGACGCCCGACGCCCCTGCACCCGCCGGGGGCGGAGCCGAGCACCGGACAGGTGCCGCGACACGGCGCGTTGACGGCTATCATGCAGCGATGCCCACTCCCGCCGCAACTTGCATGCCGCCTCTCAATTCTATGCATTTCCAAGGCCAGGAACTGATCCGGGTCGGAGACGATTCCAGTTTCATGCTGCTCGCCCCGCAGTTCGGCGCCCGCCTGGTGCGCTGGGTGCATCGCGGCGAGGACATCCTTTACTGGCCGGAGAACGCCGACTGGTCCCAACTGGCCCGGGTGCGTGGCGGCAACCCGATACTGTTCCCCTTCATTGCCAGGCATTTCGTCGACAGCGCGCCCGGCGCATGGAAAGACGCCAGTGGCACCGTGCGGACGCTGCCGATCCACGGCTTCGCGCGCGACCTGCCCTTCGCGGTCACGCGGTTTGAGGCGGGACGCAGCCTGACCATGACGCTGCAAGCGTCGGACGCAACGCGCGCGGCCTACCCCTTCGAGTTCCTGTTCGAGGTCACCTACCGGCTGCTCGACGACAACCTCGAAGCCACATTGCGCACGCGCAATACCGGCGAGCAGCCCCTGCCTTACTACGCTGGCCACCACTTCTACTTCCCGCTTGCCCATCAGGCGCGCGCCGCGTCCACGCTGGCCATGCCGGCCGCGGAGCTGATGCGCCAGCGCCCCGACGGCTCGCTGGAGGCGAACGGCAAGGGCGCCGAGACCTATCAGCTCGACGACCCGCGCCTGCAAGACACCTTTCACGTCCTGCAGGCGCAGCCTGCGGCGCCGCGCCACTGCACGCTGGCCACGCCGCCCGATGCCACCGCTGCGCATGGCCGCAAGCTGGTGATCGAGCTGGACGCGCCTGGCAGCACGCCGTGGTTCGCGGTCACCACCTGGTCGGAGCGCGCCGACTCCGACTTCTACTGCGTGGAACCCTGGCTCGGCCTGCCCAACGCCATCCACCACGGCACGGGGCTGCGCTGGCTCGCGCCGGGCCAGGAGGAAGCGGCGGTCTGCCGGCTGCGGGTGGACCAATAGCGTACTGGCGGCCCTGCCTCCCCCCGCGCGCCGCAAGCCGAGCAAACCATCAAGTGTCCAGCTAACCGTCAGCTGGCATGAGTAGTACATAAATCACTTTACACACTTCGGCGCACTGGAGATCGAGGGCCTGATTGGCACATCGACATCACGGGTGGAAACGAGCGCCGAGCGGGTCTAGCGCCCCGGCACGACCCGCGACGATGGTGGAGATCGTCGTCGCCGTTGCCGGCGCGCATCATGAACGATATTGCCGCGGCGTCGGCCGAGAAGAGCAGCGGCACCGACCAGATCGAATCGCCGGCACCCAGATGGACGAAGTGACGCAGCAGAATGCGGCGCTGGTGGAGCAGCCGCGACGGCTGTCGGATGCGGATGCGGATGCGGATGCGGAGTTGTGTGCCGCCAGTCGAATCAGAGGGGCGATGCCAGTTCCCGAAGCTCGGCGCGGCAATCCGGCCCCGCCCCTCGATCCGCAGGCGGTACCCATGCCATCCTCGTCATCTATAATCGCGCGGTCGCGACGGGGGTTCCGCCGCTATTGAGATTCAAGCGGATTTATGACGTTTCGAGCAACAAAACTGGCTACCTATGCCAGTGCCCTGGTCCTGGCATTCCCAACTCTCCTTCTCTGCGTGCCACGGGGCTCAGGAATCTTTCTGGCCGCCGTGGTAGTGCTAGCGCTATGCGCCGGCCATGGAATGATCAAGACGTGGAGAACATACCGCGATCTACTGTGCCCCCTGAGTCTGGCTATTCTGACCATGATGGCCGTTTACCTGGGATCAAAGCTGTACTTCGGCGTGCCGTGGAACGTGATCGATAATCCATCAAGAATTCTGCTTGTTCTGCTGACCTGCTTAGTAGTCATGCGGACAGCCCCGGATCCCAAGGCAATTTGGCATGGCATCACGATCGCGCTGGTGGTTAGCCTGGCAATCGTCGCCATCCAACGCTACGCTCTTGGCGAGGACCGGCCGTCCGCGTGGACGCAGGCCATTGCTTTCGGCAACATGGTCGCCGCGCTTGGCTTGATCGGCTTTGCTCGACCTGGCTGTAATCGCAGCGCGCATGCATTCGCCTGGGTAAATCTGTCGCTTGCAGCAATGATCCTCTACTTGAACGGCACACGGGGAGCCACGCTCGCCATGCTGCTTACAGCGCTTCCGCTGCTCTTTGTCCGGTACCGCGGATTGAGCTTGGCACGATTCATTACTGCGATAGCGCTTGTTGCCGCATTGGGAACTGGCCTGTATATGATCCCTCTCAGTCCTGTGGCCCAGCGAATCGATCAGGTACGCAGTGAAGTAGTGAGGTACGAGAACGGGGATGCGGAAACATCGGTCGGCGCGCGGCTGGAGGTGTGGAAAATTGCGGCAGAGTCGATCATCAGGCATCCCTGGATGGGCGTGGGTGTCGGTCAATTCGCCCGGATTCTCCATGCATCCGACTTCTGCGAAGGCGGTAAGTCTGCGGCTTGCAACCTGGAGCATGCGCATAACGACGTGCTGGAGGCTGCCGCAACCACTGGCCTGCCTGGCATGCTCGCGCTGCTGGGCATATTCCTGATTCCTGGCGCCCTATTCCTGCGGACATTACGCCTATGCTGCAGCAATGACAACGCTCTCGGTGTCAGCCTCAGTGCCGCTGGCCTTGGTGTCGTGATGGCGAGCCTGATCAGCGGCCTGACCCAAGTAACGATGGCGCACCAGGCGAACATCGTTTTCTATGCCGGCGCCATTGGGCTGTTGCTCGGTCTGGCCGGGGTGCAAGCAAAGCACCCCCGCGCCGACGGAGCGGGTGGCTGAGGAAAGCGCGTGCAGCGGACAGAGCGCTTGCTTCACATTGTCAGCGGACGTCGCTCGGTCACGCAGCCTCGATGTAACTGAGAGCGGAGCGGGGACGCGAAACGGCACGCATCATTTATCTCGGTCACAACTCTGCCTTGGGCAATGCGGCCATCGCGCGCTTCAGCCGCATCGCGGCCGGCGACCTGACCGGCGAGGTCGTCGCTGCCAGCGACAACGAAATGGGCAAGCTCAGCGCCGCGCTGCAGCAGATGCAGGCCTCGCTGATCGGGACGGTTGGCACCGTGCGCTGTGGCACCGAATCGATCAACGTCGGCGTACGGGAAATCTCCGCCGGCAACACCGACTTGTCCCAGCGCACGGAAGAACAAGCGGCTTCGCTCGAGCAAACGGCGGCCAGCATGGAAGAACTCACCTCCACCGTAAAGCAGACCGCTGAGAACGCTAAAGCGGCCAGCCAGCTGGCGCAAGGCGCATCCGGGCTGGCCGCGCAAGGCGGCGAGCTCACGCAGCAGGTGGTCGGCACCATGCACAACATCGTCGCGGACTCGCGCAAGATCGGGGACATCGTCGGCGTGATCGAGAGCATCGCCTTCCAGACCAACATCCTGGCGCTGAACGCGGCGGTGAAAGCGGCTCGTGCGGGCGAGCAAGGGCGCGGTTTCGCCGTGGTCGCCACCGAGGTGCGCTCGCTCGCCCAGCGCAGCGCGGGCGCCGCCAAGGAAATCAAGGGCCTGATCGGCGCATCGACCTCGCGCGTGGAATCTGGCGCGGAGCTGGTGGAGCGCTCCAGCACGACCATGGCGGAAATCGTCAACGCCATCGCCCGCGTCAGCGACATCATGAACGAGATCGCCGCCGCGTCGGCCGAGCAGAGCAGCGGCATCGACCAGGTCAACGTCGCCGTCGCCCAGCTGGACGAAGTGACGCAGCAGAACGCCGCGCTGGTCGAGCAAGCTGCCGCGGCAGCCGGCTCCCTGGAAGAGCAGGCGCGCCGCTTGTCAGCGGCGGTGGCCGTGTTCCGGATCGGCGGGAATGGATCTGGCCAGCCGGATCGGGCCCTGAACGTCGCCGGTGCCACTCCGGTGTTTGGCGGCTAAGGGGCCACGCGGGTCCCGGCGCACCGGTTCCGCCGGTGTGCCGGAGCGCGAGATAATGCACTTTTCATAGGATCCGGCGCCCGCACACCTTGCGCTTGCCGGGGCATCCCGCGTAGAATCGCGCTTCTTGCGGGCGTCGTATAATGGCCATTACCTTAGCTTCCCAAGCTAAAGACGTGGGTTCGATTCCCATCGCCCGCTCCACATCAGATTGAGACGAGCCGCCTTCGCCACTGGTCGCATGCCCGATCAGGATCGCCCGGCGGCTTTTTTGTTGCCATGCTCCCCCAAGACCCCAGTTCCGACCCGACGCCAGCCGACGACGCTGACAACGCGCCCGCCAAGGCTGCCGACGGCAGCGACGTGGCACACCCGCGCCGCATCCGTTCCTTCGTGCGCCGCGCGGGGCGAACCTCCACCGGCCAGCAGCGTGCCATCGATGACCTGGGGCCTCGCTTCATCCTGCCCTATGCACCGCAGCCGCTCGACTGGGAGGCCACGTTCGGCCGCGCCGCGCCAGCGATCCTCGAGATCGGGTTCGGCATGGGCGAGACCACCGCGCATATCGCGCAACTGCGCCCTCAGGACAATTTCCTGGGCTGTGAGGTGCATGAACCCGGCGTGGGCGCCCTGCTCAAGCTGCTGGGCGAACGCGAGATCGGCAATGTGCGGATCATGCCGCATGACGCCGTAGAGGTCATCGCGCACATGCTGACGGCATCCTGCCTGGATGGCGTGCATATCTTCTTCCCCGACCCGTGGCACAAGAAGCGCCACAACAAGCGGCGCCTGGTGCAGCCGCCGCTGGTCAAGCTGCTGGCCAACCGCCTGAAGCCGGGCGGCTACCTGCACTGCGCGACCGACTGGGAAGAGTATGCCCATCAGATGGTGGAAGTGCTGTCGGGCGAACCCACCCTGACCAACACCTCGGACGCCACCGGCGGCTTTGCGCCGCGGCCGGACTACCGCCCGGTGACCAAGTTCGAGCGCCGCGGCGTGCGGCTGGGCCATGGCGTGTGGGACGTGGTGTTCCGCAAACGGGCCTGAAGGCGAAGGCCGCGCCGCACGCCGGCGCACCATGAAAAAAGCGTGGCCTTGAGCCACGCTTTTTTCATGGTGCGACAGTTGTCGCCGGTACTATCTACCGCTACCGCCTTCAGGCATGCCAGGCGATCAGCCCAGAGTATGCCGTCGCCAGCACAACGATGCCGAAAATGATCCGGTACCAGGCAAACGGCTTGAAGTCATGGGTGGCGACAAAACGCAGCAGCCAGCGCACACACAAGAAGGCGGACAGGAAGGCGAAGACGAAGCCGATGCCGAAGATGCCCAGGTCGTCGGCGGACAGCAGCGCGCGCGACTTATACAGCTCGTAGACGGTGGCGCCGAAGATCACCGGGATCGCCAGGAAGAAGGAGAACTCGGTGGCTACCTGGCGCGACAGCCCGAACAGCATGCCGCCGATGATGGTGGCGCCGGAGCGCGAGGTGCCCGGGATCAGCGCGAAACACTGCGCCAGCCCGACCTTGACCGCATCGCGCCAGTTCAGGTCGTCTACCGACTCGATCCGCGGTGCGCCGGCCTTGGCGGCCTCCAGCAGCGCATTGCCCTGCGGGTGCGATACCTGGCCGCGATGGCTTTCCCGCCATTCGGCCCACAGGATCACCACACCGCCGATGATGAATGCGGTGGCCACGGTGATCGGGTTAAACAGGTGAGCCTTGATCCACTTGCCGAATACCAGCGCCAGCACGATCGCCGGCACGGTGGCCACGATCACGTTGATGGCAAAACGCCGGGCCTTTTCATCGGTGGCCAGTCCGCCCACCACGGTGACGATGCGGTGGCGGAACTCCCAGCAAACCGCCAGGATGGCACCGAACTGGATCACGATCTCGAAGATCTTGCCCTTTTCATCATTGAAGTCGAGCAGCTGGCCGGCGAGGATCAGGTGACCTGTGCTGGAGATGGGCAGAAACTCGGTCAGTCCTTCGACGATGCCGAGGATCACAGCTTTCAGGGCGAGGGCAATATCCATGCTGATTGGAATGTGTGGAATGCTGAATGGAAGAGCGAAGGAAAAGCCAAGGACAGGCGAGCAAAAGGGAAACGGGCAACCGTCAGCCCTATGTCATCAGCCACGCGCCAGGCGCCAGGAATCACAACTATCCGCCACGACCATGACACCGCAGTGGCTGCGCAACGTGCATGCCTGGGCGCGGCGCGTCATCAAGGCCGATTGATCTTGACGTTGATCCCGTTGGGCAAAACGGTGATTGTACCGGGTTCGACACTGGTGCCGGCGAGGCGCAGCTCGTCGGGACGGAAGGTATAGAGCGGATAGCCTTGCAGCAACTGCTCCGCAAGGATGCCGCCGAGCGCGTTGAACTGGCGCGTGAGTTGAGGCGGCAGGCCTTTGACGTCGAACTGCTGGACCTGCGGGTCCTGCAGCACCACCGCGCGGCTGGCCGGGTCGTAGCGCAACCCGCTGTCCAGCGCGAAGCGGCCGGTCATCGGCTCGCCGGAGAACAGGCGGTTGTTCACTGTCGCGTCGAACTGCACGTTCACCCGGTTGCGGCTGGGGTCGAGCGTGAGCTGCGGGTTGGCGAGCTGGATGTCGAACAGCTCCATATAGCGCTTGTTGAACGGAAACTTGCGCTCCAGGGCCGATTGCAGCTGGCTCTGCGAGAAGGTGTAGTCGTTGCCCATCATGCCGCAGCCGACGAGTGCCGCGGCCAGCGCGGCGCCGGCGCTTGCTGCCAGCCAGCGCCGGCGATTGATCATGACCATCTGTTTGTTCCTTGCGGGTTCAGGCTGTGCGGCCAGGCGCGGTGGCAACCTCGAGCTGCGTCAGCCAGGCCAGCGCATGCCCGCGGGTTTCGCCGCACATGTCGGCAGAGGGCTTGAGCCCGGCGCAAAATGCCGGCCGCGTGGGCTCGCCAAAAATCGCGCAGCGCCGATCGGGCAGCAACTGCACGCAGGGTATGCCGGCCGGCTTGCCGCCGGGCATGCCGGGAATCGGCGAGGTAATGGAGGGCGCGGTGCAACAAGCGCCACAATCGGGCCGACAGGAGAGTTCAGACTGGTGGGACATGGCAAAGGTTCAGGCGCGGACGACGCCCGGCAGCCCGTATTGTGCCCCATGCGGTGCGGCCCTTCCCGCGCTTGACCACTGGATTGCGCTCCACTACATTACTGACCCAAGAGTTATTTATTAGCAAATCTCGCGGAGCGCCCGCCCGCAGAGGTGCACAGCGCCCCAGTGAAAAACCCGCCAGGCCAGAGCCAGAATCAGGAATCCGCCAACACCAAACGCTGGGCTCGCCGCAAGGCCGCGCGCCCACAGGAACTGGTGGCCGCCGCGCTCGATCTCTTCGTCGAACGCGGCTATGCGGCCACCCGGCTGGAAGATGTCGCCGCCGCGGCGGGCGTGTCCAAGGGCACCGTCTATCTGTACTTTGCTAATAAGGAAGAGCTGTTCAAGACAGTGGTGCGCGAAAACCTGGTGCCGACCCTGACCAGGGGCATCGACCTGGTGGAGAACTACCAGGGCTCGACGCCGGAGTTGCTCAGGGAATTGCTGCGCGGCTGGTGGGGCCTGGTCGGGGCGACGCCGGTGGCCGGCCTGACCAAGCTGATCATGGCCGAATCCAGCCATTTTCCTGACATTGCCCAGTTCTACCACGAGGAAGTGGTGCTGCCGGGCGATGAGTTGTTCGCGCGCGTGCTCAAGCGCGGCGTGGCGCGTGGCGAGTTGCGCGACATGCCGGCCAACCCGACCACAACGCTGATCTGCGCGCCGCTGATGTTCCTGATGCTGTGGCAGCGTGCGTTCAGCGCGTCGTCGCGCATCGAGATCGACCCCGAGGCGTTCCTCGACAACCTGCTCCAGATGTTGCTGTTCGGCCTGACCACCGGCGCGGCGCGCGATACGCCGCTGCCGCCCAAGGTCGGCCCCTACGTCTGGGAACAGATACAACAAGAAGCCCTGGCACAAGCGCAGGGGCAGCAGGCCGCGCGGGAGATCCCTGCGCCGCCGCCGGAGACCGCATGACCCGACGCAAGAAGATCCTGATCGCTGCGATCGCCACCATCGCGGTGGTTGCCGTGCTCAGCGCCGCCGCCGCCGTGCGCAAGGCAAGCAATGGCAAGCCTGGCGCGGCCCCGGCTGCCGCAGCTGCCGCGGTGCAAGACCTGGTGGAGTTCCTGCCATCCGACCTGGTCGAGGCCACCACGCAAGACTTGCGCGTGTCGCTGCCGCTGTCGGGCGGGCTGCGGGCGCTCAATCAGGCCTCGGTCAAGGCCAAGGTCGCGGGCGAGGTACAGCAAGTGCTGGTGCGCGAGGGCGAAGCCGTGCGCGCCGGCCAGGTCATCGTGCGCATCGATGCGACCGAATACCAGGCCAAGGTGGCGCAGGCGCGCGGGCAGATGCTGGCGGCGCGCGGCCAGTATGAGAATTCGAAGCAGACCTTCGAGCGCAACCGCGAGCTGGTGGCCAAGGGCTTTATCTCAAAGACTGCCTTCGACAGCTTCCAGAGCAACCTGGACGTGGCGCACGCCAATCTCGACGCCGCCCAGGGCGGCCTTGAAGTCGCGCAGAAAGCGCTCGCCGACACCATCGTCAAATCGCCGCTGGATGGCCTGGTGGCCGCGCGCGCGGTGCAGCCGGGCGAGAAGGTCTCGCCCGACACGCGCCTGATCGACGTGGTCGACCTGCGCGCGCTGGAACTGGAGGCGCCGATCCCCATGGCGGATGTGGCTCGCGTTGCCGTCGGCCAGGCCGTGCAGCTCGACGTGGAAGGCAGTGGCCGCTTCGAGGGCAAGCTGGTGCGCATTAACCCAGCGGTAAGCCAGGGCACACGCAGCATCATGGTCTATGTGCGAGTGGACAACCCCGAGGCGCGCCTGCGCGCGGGCATGTTCGCCCAGGGCTCGCTGGTGCTTGGCCACCACGCCGGCGTAGTGGCGGTGCCAGCCACAGCGGTGCGCAACGATGGCGAGCGCGCGTTCGTCTACAGCGTGGAGAATGACGTGCTGGCTGAGCGACAGGTCAAGCTTGGCATCCGCGACGATGCCAGCGGGCTGGTGGAAATCACCGGCGGCCTGGCCACCGGCGCCAAGGTGGTGCGCAACAACCTCGGCACCCTGCGCGCGGGCAGCCGCGTCAAGCTGGTCAAGGCGTAGGAGCCCCCGCCCATGTGGTTCACCCGCCTGTCCATCCACAACCCGGTGCTGGCCACCATGATGATGATGGCCTTCATCGTGATCGGCCTGTTCTCGTACCAGCGCCTGCCGGTTGACCAGTTCCCGGACATCACCTTCCCCATCGTCGTGGTGCAGACCGAGTACCCAGGCGCCGCGCCGGAATCGGTGGAATCCGACGTCACCCGCAAGATCGAGGAAATCGTCAACACCATCTCGGGTATCGACGAGATTTTCTCGCACTCCTACCAAGGCACCTCGGTGGTGGTGATCAAGTTCGACCTGTCCGTCGATGTCGGCCAGGCCGCGCAGGACGTGCGCGACAAGATCGCGCTGATCCGCCCGCAGTTCCGCGACGAGGTGAAAGACCCGCGCGTGCTGCGCTACGACCCGTCGGACGCACCGGTGTTCTACCTGTCCGTGTCGAACGCGCCTGGGGCCGAGCGCACGCAGCGCGAGCTGACCACCATCGCCGACCAGATCGTGCGCAAGCGGCTGGAGACCGTGCGCGGCGTGGGCGCCATCAGCCTCGTTGGCGGCACCAAGCGCGAAGTGGAGATCCGTATCCGCCCCGCCCAGCTGGAGGCGCTCGGCATCGGCGTGAACCAGGTGATGGACGCCATCCGCAACGAGAACCAGGAACTCCCCGCGGGCGAGCTGCGCTCCACCTCCACCGAGACGGTGGTGCAGATCAAGGGCCGCGTCATCACGCCGGATGCCTTCCGCCACATCATCGTGGCGCGCCGGGCCGGCCAGCCGGTCACGCTGGAGCAGGTGGCCGACGTGCGCGACGGCGAGGAGGAGCAGGAGAGCCTGGCCATGCTGGACGGCAAGCGCGCACTGTTCCTGGCGGTGGTGAAGGCACAGGGCCAGAACACGGTCGACACCGTCGATGGCCTGATCAAGATGACCGATGAAGTGCGCAAGCTGCTGCCCGCGGGCGTGCAGCTCACCGTGGTCAACGACGCCGCACGCGGCATCCGCAGCAGCGTCAAGGAAGTCCGCTCCACGCTGCTCGAAGGCGCCTTCCTGACCGTGGCCATCGTCTTCCTCTTCCTCGGCTCGTGGCGCAGCACGGTCATCACCGGGCTGACCCTGCCGATCGCGCTGATCGGCACGTTCGGCGTGATGTACATGTTTGGCTTCACGCTCAACGTGATCACGCTGATGGCGCTGTCGCTGTGCGTGGGCCTGTTGATCGACGATGCCATCGTGGTGCGCGAGAACATCGTGCGGCACAACCTGATGGGCAAGAACCATCGCACAGCAGCGCTCGACGGCACCAACGAGATCGGGCTGGCGGTGCTGGCCACCACCTTCTCCATCGTGGCGGTGTTCCTGCCGGTGGGCTTCATGGGCGGCATCATCGGCCGCTTCTTCCACCAGTTCGGCGTGACTGTCGTGGCGGCGGTGCTGATCTCCATGTTCGTCTCGTTCACGCTGGACCCGATGCTTTCCTCGGTCTGGCACGACCCCGACCTGCACGGCACCGGCAACAAGAAGAGCCTGTACGGCCGCACCGTGGGCCGCATGCTGGACTGGTTCTCGGCGCGCATGGATGCGCTCGGCCACGGCTATGGCTCGATGCTGGGCTGGGCGCTCAAGCACCGGCTGGCCACCGCCATCATCGCGGCGGTGACATTCTTGGGCAGCTTCGCGCTGGTGCCGCTGATCGGCACGGAATTCGTACCGGCCGCCGACCTGGGCGAAACCCAGGTAGGCTTCACCACGCCAGTGGGCACCTCCCTGGCCGTTACCGAAGCCAAGGTCAGGCAGGTGGAAGCCGCGCTTAAGGCCTTCCCCGAGGTGGCCTACACCTACGCCACCATCAACTCGGGCAATACCTCCGGGCGCAACAACGCGCTGGTGTCGGTGCGCCTGACCGAGCGCCGCGCGCGCAAACTCACCACCAAAGAGCTTAACCCGATGATCCGCGAGCGCATGGCCAGCATCGCCGGCATCACGCTGACCATGGTCGGCATGCCGGATGGCGCCGGCGGGCAAAAGGCGCTGCAGGTGTCGATCCAGGGCGATGACCTGGAAACGCTGCGGCGCCTGTCGCTGGAAGCCAGCCGGCGCATGGCCGCCGTGCGCGGCCTGACCGACCTCGACTCCAGCATGAAGGACGACCGCCCCACCGTGGAAGTGCGCATCCGCCGCGAGCTTGCGTCCGACCTGGGCGTGGGCATCGTGCAGATCGGCAACGCGCTGCGCCCGCTGCTGGCCGGCGACGCCATCAGCTCATGGCGCGCCCCCGACGACCAGAACTACGACGTGCGCGTGCGCCTGCCCAAGGACGCCCGCACCGGCATGGCGGATCTCAGCGCGCTGATGATCGCCGGCAACCAGACCAACACCGACGGCTCGCCGCGCATGGTGCCCCTGCGCCAGATCGCCGAACTGGTGCCGACCACCGGCGCCAACCAGATCAGCCGGCGCGACCTCTCACGCGAAGTGGAGCTGACCGCGAATACCGCCGGGCGCTCGCAAGGCGAGGTGGCACGCGAGGTCAAGGCGGCGCTGGATGGCATGAACTGGCCGGCGGGCTACAAGTACCGCTTCGGCGGCTCCACCAAGTCGATGAACGAGTCGTTCGGCTTCGCGGTGTCGGCGCTGGCGCTGGCGGTGATCTTCATCTACATGATCCTGGCCTCGCAGTTCGCCAGCTTCTTCCAGCCGATCGCCATCATGACTTCGCTGCCGCTCACGCTGGTGGGCGTGTTCGCGGCGCTGCTGCTGTTCCGCTCCACGCTCAACATGTTCTCCATCATCGGCTTCATCATGCTGATGGGGCTGGTGACCAAGAACGCGATCCTGCTGGTGGATTTTGCCAACCAGGCCCGGCGCGGCGCCGACGGCCAGCCACCGATGTCGCGCGAGGCCGCGCTGGTTGCCGCTGCCCGGGTGCGGCTACGGCCAATCCTGATGACCACGCTGGCCATGATCTTCGGCATGGTGCCGCTGGCCTTCAGCCTGGGTGAAGGCGCCGAGCAACGCGCACCAATGGGCCAGACGGTGATCGGCGGCATCATCACCTCGTCGATCCTGACCCTGGTGGTGGTCCCGGTGATCTATACGTACCTCGACGACTTCAGCGCGTGGCTGGGCCGCAAGTGGCGCGGCAAGCAAGCTCAGGCGGCTTCCGCCACCGCGCCGGCAGCCGACGACACGGCGGCGCACAAGCCAGCAAGCGCGGAATGAGGCAAGCCAGCCCGGAATGCCTCAGCCAAGGCCGGACTGCGGCATGGAGGCCACAACTTGGGCGACGCGCTTGGGCAAGTGTCTTGGCGCGGGGTTAAAATGTCAGGTTTGACGGATTTCCCCGGCCCCTCGCACCGCGCGGCCGGAACTCTGAACTGATTAGCGGTTGGCATTGGAAGGAATGGCAAGATGGACCTCGAGAAAGCCCGATTCAATATGATCGAACAGCAAATCCGCCCCTGGGATGTGCTGGATCAGGAAATCCTGGACCTGCTGGCGGTAGTCAAGCGGGAACAGTTCGTGCCGCAGGCTTATGCCGCGCTGGCCTTCGTCGACATGGAAATCCCGCTGCCGGGCGGCCAGAACATGCTGGCCCCGCGCGTGGAAGCCCGCATCCTGCAGGACCTGGCCGTGCGCAAGCATGAACAAGTGCTGGAAATCGGCGCCGGCTCTGGCTACATGGCTGCCCTGCTCGCCCACCGTGCGCGCCACGTGCTGACCGTGGACATCTTGCCGGAACTGGCCGAGCTGGCCCGCAAGAACCTGGCCGATGCCGGCGTGACCAATGTCGACGTGGCCCAAGGCAATGCCGCCACCGGCTGGGCCGCGAGCGCCCCCTACGACGTGATCTGCATTTCCGGCGCGTTGCCCTCGGTGCCCGCGTCCATCCTGTCGCAAGTCAAGGTCGGCGGGCGCATTGCCGCCTTCGTCGGCGCGCTGCCGGCCATGGAAGCGCAGATCATCACGCGCGTCAGCGAGAACGAGTACAAGACTGTCAACCTGTTCGAGACCGCCATCACGCCGCTGATGGGCGCCGAGCAGCCGTCGCGCTTCCATTTCTGAGCGGGAAACAAGACATGCAGGTAATCAACGCACCCGAACTGGTGCAATGGCTGGCGGACGCCAGCCGGCCGCAGCCGGTGCTGCTCGACGTACGCGAAGGCTGGGAGGTGCAGACCTGCGCCATGCCCGGCATCACGCATATCCCGATGGGCCAGATCCCGGCACGTGCCGGCGAGCTTGACGAAGACGCAGACATCGTCTGCATCTGCCATCACGGCGCGCGCAGCATGCAGGTGGCAAGCTTCCTCGAGCGGCAAGGCTTTGCCAAGGTCTACAACCTGACCGGCGGCGTGCACGCCTGGGCCGAGCAGGTCGACCCGGCCATGCCGAAGTACTGAGCACAGCAAGAGCACGGCAAGCATCACCCCCAGGGCGCCGGCCTCCCGCGGCGCCAACTCCCTTGAACGCTGATCGTTAGAAACGTTAGCCGCGCGCCCGATGCCCGGCAGACTGGAGATGTCATGAGGTTTGCGCTTTTCCCTGCGCGGGGCGTGCCCAAGACGCGCCTGGCACTGACGGGTTCCCTGCTTGCGCTGCTGCATCTGCCGGCCGCGCATGGCGCCGACTTGCTCCAGGTCTACCGCGATGCACAGGCCAACGACGCGCAGTTCGCCAGCGCGCGCGCGCAGCTGATGGCCAGCCAGGAAAAGCTGCCCCAGGGACGCTCCGGCTTGCTGCCGCAGGTCAGCGGCACGCTAAACGCCACGCGCACCAATGTGGATCAGACCGTGCCCTTGGTGTCGGACCGCTTTATCAACAACAATAACTGGTCGCTGCAACTGATCCAGCCGCTGTTTCGCTGGGATCGCTGGGAAACCTACAAGCAGGGCGAACTGGCCGCGCTGGCTGGCGAGGTGACCTTCAGCCAGGCGCAGCTCGACCTGATCACCCGCACCTCGCAGGCCTACTTCGACGTGCTGGCCGCGCAGGACAACCTCTACCTGGCCGGCGCGCAGAAGAAAGCCATCGGCGAGCAACTGGCGCAGGCCAAGCGCAACTTCGAGGTCGGCACCGCCACCATCACCGACGCCAATGACGCGCAGGCCCGCTACGACCTCGCCACCTCGACCGAGATCGCAGCGCAGAGCGACCTCGAAATCCGACGCGCCAACCTGCAGCAGATCACCAGCAAGCCGGTCGACGAACTGCTCGGATTGCGCACCGCCGCGACGCTGCCCGGTCCGCAGCCGCCCGATGTAAACACCTGGGCCAGCCAGGCCGAGAACACCAACCCCCAGGTGGGCCTGGCACGCTACAACCTCGACTCAGCCCAGCGCGAGTACAACAAGGCACGTTCCGGCCACTTGCCCTCGGTCGACCTGGTCGCGTCGTACGGCTTTGTCAACTCCACCGGCAACGCCGCGCAACAGGTCAATATCTCCAGCCGCTACAACAGCGCCCAGATCGGCGTGCAGCTGAGTGTGCCGATCTACACCGGTGGCCAGATCCAGTCGCGCGTGCGTGAAACCGCCGCGCTGGCCGACAAGGCCGCCAGTGACCTCGAGTTTGCCCGCCGCACCGCCGCCCAGAGCGCGCGCCAAACCTACTCGGGCGTGTCCAACGGACTCGCCCAGGTCAAGGCCCTGGAAGCCGCCGAGCATTCCGCGCAGAGCGCCGTGGAATCCAACCAGCTCGGCTACGAAGTCGGCGTGCGCATCAACATCGACGTGCTGAACGCCGAAGCGCAGTTGTTCTCCACCCGCCGCGACCTGGCCAAGGCGCGCTACGACACCATCATGAACGGGCTGCGCCTGAAGGCCGCCACCGGAGCGCTGACCGAGGACGACGTGGTGCAGATCAACACCCTGCTGACCTCAACCCCGGGCTCGATGTACAAGCTGCCGGAGAAGGTCAAGCTTGGCACGGCATTGCCGGCAGGCACGCCACCGGCAAAGCGCCCTGCCACGCGCAAGGAGGCGATTGCCGGAGCGCCCGCGCCACGCAGCTGAGTGTGAATGCCGCAAGCCTGGCAGCAATCGGCATCCGCTCAAAACAAAAACGCCGCGGCTGTGCACCGCGGCGTTTTGCTTGCTGGCGCAGCGTTGCTCAGTTCGCCCGGGTGCGAGACTCCACGTTCAACAACTGCCAGCGAATCGCGGACGCATCCATCGGCGGGTTCTCAACCCGCGTCTCGCGCACCCGCAAGGTGTACGCCACGCCCGGCTCGAAATCCAGCCCCTCGATCGGCCCATACCAAAGCGTCCAGGGCGCGCCCGGGTTCTCGCGCACGCGGTAGCAGGTCTGCCGGCCCACGCCTGAGCACTCCACCCGCTGCGAATCCACGTACACCGTCTTCTCCACGCCGCCGGTGGCCGCCTGTGCATCCATCTTTGCGCCGCGCCGGCCCACGCCCTCGCGCTCGACGAACTGCAGCAGGTCCCCGTCAACGGTCTTCCAGATGATCTGGCGCCCCGTTGACCCGGCCGACGGCTGCGTGCCCACGGTGGTGAACGGTGACTGCATTGCCTTGAGCAGCGCGCCCTCCAGCTCGCCGCGCGGCGGCACGCAAGCCATGCGGGTTCCCGCCAGCCGATCGAAGCGCATGCCCGTTGCCGTCTTGCCATAGCCCCCGGTGAAGCGATTGCAGCCGCTATACCCGCTCACCGTGCCCTGCGCGGAATCGATTCCGCCATTGAATTCAAAGATGATCGGCTCGCCGTTGTCGCCATGCGGAATGGACTTCAGCGTGCCATCGGCCAGCTGCCAGCGTACCAGCTCCCAGCGGCTAGGGCCGCCGGTCTGCGCCTGGTTCAGGCTGGTGCCGGCACCCGGCGAATCCGGTGCGGGCGACGTGGCACAGGCACCCAGGGCAGCAGCCAGCAGCACAACAGCGGCGGCACGCGCGGTGAACGCGGCGGGTGAAAGACGGAATATTCTCTGCATCTGGAAGCTCCTGGTGGGGGCGCGCGGCTTGATCGGCCCGCACCGCTCGGCGGCAGCTCGCAGGCCCGGGTGGGGCCGCGAGTCTGGCCCTCGTGCGGAATAGTTTAACAACCGTCAGGAGACGAGGGACATCGGGCGGCGGCCTACAATTTCCGCATGCGGCATGCGGAAAGTGGCG
The DNA here is from genome assembly GCF_059421605.1 of Cupriavidus sp. GW821-FHT02F09. NCBI lineage: Bacteria > Pseudomonadati > Pseudomonadota > Betaproteobacteria > Burkholderiales > Burkholderiaceae > Cupriavidus > Cupriavidus sp. GW821-FHT02F09. The sequence continues at coordinate 51,476 of NZ_JBWKVH010000005.1, read as the reverse complement.
GCACTGCCATACAGAACCGCCTAGTTCGCGTGGCCGAGCACCTGCCCCAACGCAGCCATCGTGCGCGCCGTGGCACCCCGGTGAAGCACCGCGAACTCGCGCGCATTACCGCGCATGGCTTCGAGCCCCGGCGCATCGCCCAATATCGTTGCCGCCGCGCGCATCAGCGCATCGGCATCCGCCACGCGCTGGCAGGCGCCGGCAGCGATGGCATCTTCCGTGGCCTGCGCGAAGTTGAAGGTATGCGGCCCGATCAGGACGGGCGTGCCAGCGGCGCAGGACTCGATCAGGTTCTGCCCGCCCAGCGGCAGCAGGCTGCCGCCGATAAAGGCGATATCCGAGGCAGCGAAGTACATCGCCATCTCGCCCATGGAGTCCCCCAGCAGCACGTCCGCGGTGACCGGCTCTGGCAGCCCCGCCTGCTCCCACGCAGCGGAGTCGCCAAGCGTGCCGCGGCGCTGCAGCGTGAAGCCGGCACGCGTGACCAGCGCCGCGACTTCATCGAAGCGCTGCGGATGGCGCGGCACCAGCAGCAAAGCCGGGCGCGGCACATCGGCGCCAAGCGCCTGCCAACGCGCGAACGCTTCCAGCAGCAACGCTTCCTCGCCGTCACGCGTGCTGGTGGCGGCGAACACGGCGCGCGAGCCAAACCCCTGGCGCAGCAAGCGGCCGCGCCGCAGGCCTGCCTCGGGCAGTTGCATATCGAATTTGAGGTTGCCGGTCACCTGCACCGACGGCAGCCCGAGCGCGCGGAAGCGCTCAGCGTCGCCCTGGGTCTGCGCCAGCACCGCGGTGAAGTCGCGATACATCGCGGTGGCGGCGCTGCCAAAGCGCGCGGTGCGGCGGAAGCTGCGCGGCGACAGCCGGGCATTGACCAGCAGCAACGGCACGCCGGCCACGCGGGCACCGCGCACAAGGTTGGGCCATACCTCGGTTTCCATCAGCATCCCGGCATCCGGACGGAAGTGGCGCAGGAAGCGTCGCACCAGCCACGACAGGTCGTACGGCAGATAGCACTGCAGCACGCGCGGCTCGGCACCGTACAACTGGGCGCCGGTTTGCCGCCCGGTGGGCGTCATATGTGTGAGCAGGAGGCGATGGGTTGGATATTGCGCCAGCAGCGCGTCAATCAGCGGCTGGGCTGCCCGGGTTTCGCCCACCGACACCGCATGGACCCACAACCAGGGGCCCGCCGACGGCAGGCCGCCATAAGCGCCAAGGCGCTCACCCACGTGCTGCACGTAGCCGGGTTCCTTACGGGCACGCCACACCAGGCGCAGCAGCGCGACCGGCAGCGCCAGCAGCCATAGCAGGTTATACAGAACGCGCAGCATCAGTTCCCCTGCCCACGCACGCGCCGGGCGGCCGCGTAGACTTCATCGACGGACGGCACGATGCCATCGTCGCCCACATTGGCGATGCGGTCCGACCAGTAGCCTTCCGTCTTCCAGCGCCACGTCGCGGTGTAGATCTCGACCGTGGGCCGGCACAGCGCCGCGGCGATATGGACCAACCCCGTATCGACGCCGATCACCACCTCGGCGCGATTGATCAGGCCAAACCCCTGCATGACCGTAAAGCGCGGCAGCACCTGCGCCTGCGGCACGCCGGCAGCGATCTCTTGCGCCGCGCGCCGTTCCGCGTCGTTGCCCCAGGGCAGCAACATGGCCAGGCCCTCGTCCACCAGCCGGCGGCCGAGGTCGTGCCAGCTCGCCAGTGGCCATTTCTTCTTCGCGCCCGCAGTAGCGTGAAAGCACACTGCGTAGCGCGTTGGCAGGCCGGCCCATAGCGCATCGTCGACATGCAGCGTGCGCGCGGCGGGGCCGAAGAATTGAGGCGGTTCCGGCGGTGTGCCACCAGCCAGCGCCGCGCCCAGCAGGCGCGAACGCCGCACCGAATGCGTCTGGCGGGGTACGGTCACTGGTTCGGTATAGAACAGCCGCGCGGCCGGCTCGTAACCGGAGCCTTGCGTGGCATTGGCCAGCCCTATCACGGGCGCGCCCTCGCGCCTGTTGGCCACGCGTGCCACGACGGCAGTCTTGAGCAGGCCCTGCGTCTCGATCACGGCGTCGTAGGCGTCCTCTCGCAAGGCGCGCTTGAACGCACCGATCTCCTGCCAGGTTGCAGCCTGGTAGAAACGCTTGCGCCAGCGCCGCAGCGCGAACGGAATCACCCGCCGCACTTCGGGCAGCAAGCGCACGAGATCGACGTAGCCCTCCTCGACCACCCAGTCGATCTCGCAATCCGGCCAGCGCGCGCGCAGGTCGTGCACCAGCGGCATGTTATGCACCACGTCGCCTAGCGACGAGACCTTGACCACCAGGATGCGCGGCCGCGCGGGCAGCGCATGCGGGGTCAAGGATTTGCCCGTTGTTCCCGTCAGGGGCTCAGTCAACGGCATCCGCTCAGAACGGGAGTTGCGCGTCCGGCTTTTCCGCCAGGATCACACGTTTGAATTCGGCCTGGATACGCGCCAGCGCGGCATCGTTGTCGGCCTCGAAACGCATCACCACCACGGGCGTGGTGTTGGACGGACGCGCCAGGCCAAAGCCGTCGGGGTACTCCACGCGCACGCCATCGATGGTGATGACTTCACGCGCGCCGTCGAACTTCGCATTGGCGCGGATCTTGTCGAGCAGCGTGAAGGCTTCGCCTTCCGCGCATTTGAGCTGCAGTTCGGGCGTGCAGTTGGAGTTAGGCAAGGCATTGAGCACCGCGCTCGGGTCGGCATGCTTGGACAGGATCTCCAGCAGGCGCGCGCCGGTGTACAGGCCGTCGTCGAAGCCGTACCAGCGATCCTTGAAGAACACGTGGCCGCTCATCTCGCCGGCCAGGGGCGCGCCAGTCTCCTTGAGCTTGGCCTTGACCAGCGAATGGCCCGTCTTCCACATCAGCGGCTCGCCGCCGTGCTCGCGGATCCAGGGGGCCAGCTTGCCGGTGCACTTCACGTCATAGATGATCTGCTGCCCGGGATTGCGCGACAGGATCTCCTCGGCGAACAGCATCAGCTGGCGATCGGGGAAGATCACCTGGCCGTCCTTGGTCACCACGCCCAGGCGATCGCCGTCGCCGTCAAAGGCCAAGCCGAGCTCGCAATCCGTGTCGCGCAGGCACTGCATCAGGTCCTGCAGGTTCTCCACATGAGCCGGATCGGGATGGTGGTTGGGGAAATTGCCATCCACCTCGCAAAACAGCTCCGTCACCTCGCAGCCCAGCGCGCGGAACAGGTCGCCCACGAAGGCACCCGCCACGCCATTGCCAGCATCCAGCGCGATCTTCATCGGGCGCGCCAGCTTGATGTCGCCAACGATGCGGTCCAGGTACTGCTGGCGGATGTCGACCTGCTGGTAGCCACCCGCGCCGCTGGCGAACTTGCCGGCGTCGATGCGCTGGCGCAGCGACTGGATCTGCTCGCCGTAGATCGCCTTGCCGGCCAGCACCATCTTGAAGCCGTTGTAGTCGGGCGGATTGTGGCTGCCGGTCACCATGATGCCGGAAGTGGCGCGGCGCCCCGCCAGCTCGACATTGGTGCCGAAGTACACCATGGGCGTGGCCACCATGCCGAGGTCGATCACGTCCATGCCCGCGGCGCGCAGGCCCTCGACCAGTCCGCCCAGCAGGTCCGGGCCCGACAGGCGCCCGTCTCGCCCGACCACCACGGCGCGCTCGCCTTGCTCTGCGGCGGCCGTACCGAAGGACAGGCCAATCGCACGCGCCACGTCACGCGTCAGGGTCTTGTCGACGATGCCACGGATATCGTAGGCCTTGAAAATGGAAGGATCTGCTTGCATGGGTCATCCTGTGTGTAGGCGGTAGAACCAGTCGACGTTGCCAGCCACGTATTCCGGCCAGGGCCGTGTCGGCGGGCAAATGCGTCAAAGACCGTATTTTGCCGGATTGCGAGTGGCGCGCCAGTTATAATCGAGCGGCTTTGCTGGAAAATGGCGCCGCAAGCCAGCCTGGAAGTGGATCGATCCCCACCTGAGCGGGGTGCCACAGCTGCCCGCCCAGTATCGGGGGACAGGCCTGCCGGACAGCCTTGCCGCCGTCCCGGCCCCTGGCTCATCGGCCATACTGAAATGCCCTGGTAGCCTGTTCCTGTTGCCCCGCCGTCGCGCTTTTTGCCCAGTGCCTTCGCCCCTGCCCTCCCACCGCCCGCGTATCGCCTTCCTGATCACGAACTCCGAGATCGGCGGGGCGCAGACGCACGTCGCCGATCTGCTGCACGCCCTGCGCGACAGGATCGAGCCCGTACTGCTGGCCGGGGGCGACGGGCCCCTGCTGGACGCCGCCCGGGCCGCCGGCGCCCGCACCATACGCCTGGCCCTGCTCGACAATGCCCTCTCGCCGCTGCGCGCGCTGGCCGCGCTCAGGGAGCTGCTCAAGGCCCTCCGGGAGACCGCGCCTGACCTGATCCATGCGCATAGCGCAAAGGCCGGCGCGCTAGGGCGGGTGGCCGGCTGGCTGCTCGGCATCCCTGTGGTCTATACGGTGCATGGCTTTGCCTTCAAGGCCGCCGCCCCGGCTCGCCAGCGCCTCATCTCGCGCTGCATGGAATGGCTGCTGGCACCGCTGGCTGCCCGCCTGATCTGCGTGGCGCAGGGCGAACGCGCGCTGGCCGCGTCGCTGCCGATCCCCGCCGCGCGGGTCAGCGTGATCCGCAATGGCATCGCCGACAGCAGCGCGCGGGCGACGCCCGGCGCGCCGCTGCGGCGCATTGTCATGGTGGCGCGCCTGGCCGCGCCGAAGCGCGCCGACCTGCTGATTCGCGCCTTCGCCCGCGCCGCACTGCCCGATTGCGAGCTGGTACTGGCAGGCGTTGGCCCCCAGATGGCCACCCTGCAGTCCTTGGCCGATAGCGTGGCACCGGGCCGGGTAAGGTTTGCTGGCCCGGTCACCGACGTCCCCGCCTTGCTGGCTTCGGCCCAGGCCTTCGCGCTGGCATCCGACCATGAAGGCTTCCCGCTTTCGGTACTGGAGGCCATGCGCGCCGGCCTGCCCGTCGTCGCCAGCGACCTCCCGGGCATCCGCGAGCAACTGGACAGCGGCACCAGCGGCCTGCTGGTCGCCGGCGATGACGAACACGCCTGGGCGGCCGCGCTGGCACGGCTGGCCGACGACCCCACGCTGCGTGAGACACTGGGACGCAATGCCCGGACGCGCTGGGCAAGGGAATTTGGCCTGGCACCGATGGCCGACGCCACCTGGACAATCTACCAGCAAGCGCTGGCGGGCAAGCCAAGCGCCGCCCGCGCGGCGGCCAGCACCGGAGCAGGCGGACAATGAACAAGACCCACAGTGTCGGCCGCCCTGCCCAGCTGACCCGCCCGCAGGGCTCGGAAACCGTCCGCCGCGCCAGCCGCATGCTGGCCTGGGCGCTGCTCGGCCTGCTGCTGTTCGGCCTCAATATCGCGCTCGCCGAGTTCGCCCATCACGCCGCCCTGGTGACTTACGTTTTCACCCGCACCCTGCTGTGGTCGGTGCTGCCCTACCTGTTCGCCTTCGTGCTGCTGCACCGCTCCCTGCACCTGCCCGCCATGGAAGGCAACAGCCTGGTCGGGTTGGCCACCACCCTGCCCTTTGCCGCGCTGCTCTTCATCTTCGCCGCCTTCCACCTTGAGTATTCGCGCGGCGCACTGCTGCTCAGCTATGTCACCACGCTAGGCTGGATCTGGTTCGGCTACCGGCGCTTCGTGCGCAACTACGTGCCCGTGTTCGGCTATACCGACGCCGCCACGCTGGCGCAACTGGAACAGATCCTCGCCATGCCCGGCGCGGCGCCGGCCAGCCCCACCCGCTTCCAGGCCATCAGCTCGCTCGACGAAGCCGTGCATTGCGACGGCCTGATGCTGGACCGCAATGCCACCGCCGACCCCGAGCGCACCCGGGTGCTCGCCCAGTTCAAGCTCAGCCACGTACGCATGTATTCTGTCGAGCGGATCGGCGAGATGCTGACCGGGCGCGTGGGGCTGGCGCACATCGACGAAAACTTCCTCGACGACTACGCCGCGCACTACTTCTACAGCTTCGCCAAACGCCTGATAGACCTCGCCGCCGTACTCTGCATGGCGCCGCTCGCGCTGCCGCTGGGCGTCGTTGTAGCAGTCGCAATCCGCCTCGAATCCACCGGCCCCGCTTTGTTCCGCCAGGGGCGGGTAGGACTGTTCGGCAAACCCTTCACCATGTTCAAGTTCCGCAGCATGGCGTTCGACGCCGGCGCACCGGCGCAATTCGCCGCCCGCCGCGATCCACGCGTCACCCGCGTGGGCCGCGTCATCCGCAAATACCGGCTCGATGAAATCCCCCAGTTGTGGAACGTGCTGGTAGGCGACATGAGCCTGATCGGCCCGCGTCCCGAGCAGGTGCCGATGGTCGACGAATTCGCCCATACGATTCCGTACTACCCGTACCGGCACCTGGTGCGGCCCGGCCTGTCCGGATGGGCCCAGGTCCAGCAGGGCTACGTGGGCACGCATGAAGAAACCGTGACCAAGCTCAGCTATGACCTGTACTACGTCAAGCATTGTTCGTTTGCGCTGGACCTGCTGATCGGGGTGAAGACGTTGCGGACGTTGCTGACGGGGTATGGGGCGCGGTGATGAGCCGAACGCCGGAGGAAATGCTGCCGCAGCCGATGCGGATCATGCTGCTCAGCACCGGCCTGCGCGTTGGCGGCGCCGAGCAACAGGTAGCCGCACTTGCCCGGCATTTCATCGCGCTCGGGCATGCCGTAGCCGTCGTCAGCCTGACGCCGGATTGCGAAGTCGAACTGCCTGCCAAGGCAACCGTGCTGCGCCTGAACATGCGCAAGACGCCGTGGTCGATGGCGAGCACCCTATGGCAAGTGCGCGATTTCCTGCGCGCCTGGCGGCCCGACGTCCTCCATGCACACATGGTCCACGCTAATCTCTTCGCCCGCGCACTGACCCGGATAACGCGCACGCCACCGTTGATTTGCACCGCCCACAGCTACCGGGAAGGTGGCAGGCTGCGCATGCTCGCGTACCGGCTGACCGACCGCTGGGCAAGTCTCACCACCCATGTCAGCGCGGACGGCCGCCAAGGCATGATCGATGCCGGTGCAGCGCCGCCTGATCGCATCGTCGTGATGCCAAACGGCATCGAGATCGATCGCTTCCGCCCCTCGCCCGAACTCCGGCTGGCTACCAGGCAAAGCCTCGGTGCCACCGAGGCATCCATCCTCATCCTCAATGTCGGCAGGCTTGTGCCCGAAAAAGCGCAGAACCTGCTGCTTGACGCATTCAGCCGCCTGCAATCCGAAGAAGGGCTCGAAGCCCGGTTACTGATTGCCGGCGAAGGCTCCGAGCGCGAAGCGCTCACCGCCACGATCGACCGGCTCGGGCTGGCCGGGAGCGCAACGCTGCTGGGCATGCGGCGCGATGTTGCCGCCTTGCTCAATGCCGCCGATTTGTTTGTCCTCTCTTCAGAAATTGAAGGGATGCCGCTGGTTATCGCGGAAGCCCTGGCTTGCGGATGCCCGGTCGTCTCCACCGATGCCCCTGGCGTCGCCAGCTTGCTGGGCGACGCGGGACAGATCGTGCCAAGACACAATGCGGCCGCGCTGGCCGCCGCGATGCGCGCGGCGCTGCGCGCCGGGCCCGGCTCCCCTTCGGAGCAGACCGCGCGCCGGGATCGCATCGCCTCGCGATTCAGCATTGAGGCCGTGGCCGGGCAATGGCTAGCCTGCTATGCGCGGCTGGCCAGGCGAGCCACCGCCGCGCCCGTGGAGCTCGCCTGATGCGGCGTCGAGTTGCCGGAAATCTCCTGTGGATGCTAGCCGAGCGCGGCATACAGGTAGCGGCTGGGATTGGCATCGTCGCCATGCTGGCGCGCGCACTGGGGCCCGAAGGATTTGCCCACTTCCAGTACGCCCAGGCCGTGGTCCTGATTGCCGCGTCGGTAGCGTTGATCTGTGGTGGCGAGGTGGTTGTGCCGCGGCTGGTGGCGACGCCATCGCCGCTTGAGCAACACAGGCTGCTCGCGCATGTGTTTTCTTTGCGTGTCGGCGGTGCCATCCTCGGCTATTTGCTGATGTGCGGCTTCCTGCTGATGCGCCAGCCCGCGCCGGACACCTGGGCAGCAGCCTTGTTGCTTGGCATCGCGATCCTGCTCAGGGAACCCTTTGGCGTTGTGGTTGCCTGGCTGCAGGCGCACACCAACAATCGCCCCAATACGCTTTTCAGCCTGATATCGCTCTGCGCCAAGGGCGGCCTCGTGGCCATCCTCTTTGCAGCAGGCGTGCATAGTGTTCCATTCTTCGCCAGCGCATTTGCCGTCGAGGCGATCATCCTTGCCGGCCTGCTGGCCGCTTACTACTTCGGCAGGGTAGAGCGCTGCCACGTGCAATACGATATCCGGTTCACGCGTGAACTGATGACGAACGGCGTGCTGTTCTGGGTGAGCTTCATGCTGATGATGGGCGCGCGCCGGGTCGACCAGTTGGTACTGCAGCCCTCGGTGCCGCTTGCCGAGTTTGGCGCTTATGCCGCTTGCATGCAGATACTCGACAACTACACGGTTGTGGCTACCATCCTGGCCGCAGGGATTGCGCCTATCTATGTCTATGGCAAGCCCATTTTTGCGACAGCGCACACAAACATCGCGCGAATTGCAATCGGCATGACCGCAATCGGCCTATGCGGGGCAGCCTTGATCGCCGTTGGCGCGCCATGGATCGTGCAGTTGCTGTATGGCCACGCCTTTGCATCGACCGCGGCCCTGCTGCAAACCGCGGCACTGTCTTCGACATTGATCTTTGCCGACGTCGGCCTGACCTTGCTTCCAGTCTACCTGCGCCGCCCCGACTGGATCGCCATCAAGTGGGGAGCTGTCCTGGCGGTCACGCTCGCGTTCGACCTAGCGGTGGTGCCCAAATACGGTGCATGGGGGGCTGTCGGAGGCTATACATTGGGCAATGCCGTTGCCGTAGCGTTTGGCGTCTGCCTGTGGTGGCGCAACAAGACAGCACTCTCCCGGGCGACCGCATGAAGCCGCTACCCACGATCTGCTTCCTGACAGGCACACTGAACGCCTTCGCTGGCGCCGAGCGGATGACGGCTGTCATCGCCAATGCACTCGCGGAGCGCGGCTATCCGGTGCTGATCCTCAGCCTGTGGGATGAGCGCAGTTGCTTTACGCTCCATCCCGACGTCGTGCATGAGGCGCTGTTTGCGCAACGGCCGTCGTTCAAGCGAGCCTATCTCGCCACGATCGGTGGGATCAGGCGCTTTGTGAAGCAGCAACATGTCGATGTGCTGATTGAAGTCGACACCATGCTCACCTTGTTCACGCTCCCGGCGACGATTGGCCTCACGGTGCGCAGGATCGCGTGGGAGCATTGTCATTTCGACCAGGATCTTGGCAAACCGGCACGGCGCTTTGCACGCAGGCTCGCGGCGAGATACAACGACGCGGTGGTAGTGCTGACGAAGCGTGACCGGCAGCGCTGGGAGGAGGCACTGGCGCCTCGCTGCCGCGTTGAAGTCATTGCCAATCCACTGCCGTTTCCTTTTCCTGAGGTGGCTGCTGAGCGCAATTCGAAAACCGTTCTGGCTGTAGGCCGGCTCGTGCCCGCCAAAGGGTTCGATGTTCTGTTGCGGGCGTGGTCGCAGGTAGTCCCGACTTACCCCGACTGGCGGCTCCTCATTGTCGGCGAGGGGGATGAACGCCATACTCTTGAATCTTTGCGAGCGGAGCTTAGTCTCACCGGCTCGGTTGACATGCCGGGAATTCAGTCGAAGATGGAAACCGTCTATGAAAAAGCAGCAATATTCTGCTTGAGCTCACACTACGAAGGCTTCTCGCTGGTGCTCATTGAAGCTATGGCTTTTGGCCTGCCGATTTTGTCGACGAATTGTGAGACTGGCCCCAAGGAATTGATTGTTGACGGCAGGAGCGGCGTAATGGTCCCGACCGATAATCCAGTTGCGCTGGCAAATTCCCTGACCCAACTCATTGCAGATGAATACCTCTGCACACGCTTGGCAAACGAAGCCAGAAAATCAGTTCGACCAATGACAATCGAGCCAGTCTCGGAAAGATGGCAAGCGATACTACTTGAGACAGGTACACGGACAAACTAAAGGCAGAAACGCTGTTCCGGCGGATAATAGCGCTCCTCGAAAGCGCATTCCACCTTCGCAGCAAGACACCACCTCCCACGCACACCGAAAGCAACGTGGTAGCGTAGCAGTGTCACTGTGCAGTGCTTCAGCCGGGAAAATTAGGCGTGCACTACGGGGCTTGCATTTTGGTCACGCAAGCCCGGGGGCGCAAAGATATCACTGATCCCCTCATCTGGCCGACGGCTTGCCTCCGAGCTTCCAGCGATCCAGAAGCAGCCCCATACTCAGTCCTGCGACCAATCCAATCAATGCACCTAAGCCGGCGAAGACAGACTTCCTGGGAAATACCGGCCGGTCGCTGGTCTCCAAGGCATTCATCAGCGGCCGAGTATTGAAGGTGCGCGAGGGACTAAGATCTTCCTGCAGTACCTGGATTCGCGTCTGGAGCTTGCGAATCTCGTCATCATTGGTTTGCAGCAGGTTGCCTAGCAAAACGTTCTCGGAAAATCTTGCCTCCATATTACCGGGCCGCTTGGCGGCCACCGACTCCAGCTCAGTCCGCCGCTGCCGCAACAAGCCAAGCGCGGTCTTCGCCTGGCCGAGTTCACCTGCCGCCCGATCCAAAAACGGCTGTAGCAGTACCTTATGCTCTTCCATCAACTGAGCCTGATACGCCTCAACAAAACGGCGAGCCTCATCTTCCGAATATCCTCTCGCGCTCACAGTGATCAAATCCGCACTCCGAACTAGACTGATGCTCACGTAGTCCCGAAACAGCGCTGTGCTGCGGCTCAGGGACCGATCTAGTGGCAGACCGAGCCTGTGCAAGACGCTATCTTCAAACTGCCGAAGCTTTAGACGTTCAAGGGTGCGCGCTGGCGTTTCAATCGACAGAGGCACTCCGGAGTCGACAAAAGCGGCCATACTTGAACGCGCTGCTTGACCGACCTGCAGAACTGTCGTTGCCTGCCATTCCTCGGCCACCATCATTGCTGCACCCACGCCTGCCGCAACACCGATTGCGGCTGAGCCAAGGACCAGCACCATGTGCCGTCTGGCAAACAACACAATCTGACTGAAACTCAAACCGCTTTGAAAATCCTCGGCGGGTCTTGGATAGGGGTGATGCTCCATTAAGAAATGTTCCTCGCAAATTTCTATCTAAATTCAGTCGCGGAGTATAGCCCACCCTCTCCGCACACTGCAGCGATACGTCATAACACTCTGAGGCCCAGCCTACACGTTGACTCATGCGCCGCCAGAACAACAATCTCTTACACCTCAACCACTCGCGTTGATGCAGACGTAGCGCTTACCTCCTCGCTTGCTTGCGCAACATATTCGGGCACCAGCCGCTTGATACTGACCATGACGCTTTCCTTGTCGAACGCCCTGCACGAGCGGCAAAGCCCTTCGAGCTCAGGTATCAGTTCCTGCCAGGGCATCATCCGCTCGTGAGCGCGCATGATCTTCGGATGCTCGCTCGGTCTCACATCGGCACCGATCAACAATTCTTCATATAACTTCTCGCCTGGGCGCAGCCCCACTATCTTGATGGCAATGTCGCCATCGGGAAAATCATCCGTCTTCTCGGAAAAGCCCGAGAGGTGGATCATTTTCCGCGCGAGATCAAGAATCCTGACAGGCGCGCCCATGTCCAGGACGAACACATCGCCTCCGTGGGCCATCGCACCCGCTTGAATCACCAACTGAGCAGCCTCGGGAATCAACATGAAGTAACGATTGATATCCGCATGCGTCAGGGTAATCGGCCCCCCCTCGTTAATTTGCCGCTTGAACAGGGGCACCACGGAACCGGAGGAGCCGAGTACATTGCCGAAGCGAACCATGGAGAAGCAAGTGCCCTTGAACTCATCCGCGGCCGCCTGGAACGCGAGTTCGGCGATCCGCTTGGTGCAGCCCATGATATTGGTGGGACGCACAGCCTTGTCGGTGGAGATAAGCACGCACGAACTGACGCCGGCCCTGCCCGCTGCACGAGCAATCCCCAACGAGCCAATCACGTTGTTGAGAACCCCCTGGAACGCATTGCTCTCAACGAGGGGAACATGCTTGTACGCCGCGGCATGGTACACGGTGTCAATCTCGTATGCCGCCAGCGTTACGTCGAGTAACGCTTCGTCGCAGACGCTGCCCAGAACTGGCACGAGTGGTACTGTCGGCGCCTTGCCAAGCAACTCCGCTTCAATCGCGTACAGGTTGAATTCAGAGTGGTCCAACAAAACCAGGCACTTGGGATGCTGACTCACAATCTGCCGGCAGAGTTCACTGCCGATTGACCCCCCCGCCCCGGTTACCAATACAGCCTTGCCTTTGATGCAGCGAGCGAACAAATCCGGGCGCGGCGGCACGGGATCGCGGCCGAGCAAATCGCCAAGCTCCAGCTCCCTGATTGATGAGACGGTGATCTTTCCGTCTACCAGGTCGACGATACCTGGCAGTACCCGCACGGGGATGTCAAAGGCTGCCAGCGAACTGATAACTTCACTGCGCCTGGACGGCGACAGTGATGGCGTGGCAAGAACGATCATCGAGATCGAATACCTATCCAGCAGCCCGCGCAACTCGTCCGGTCCATAGACACGAACCCCCGCCACGGTCTTGTGCCGCAGGGCCCTGTCTTCATCGATAAAGCAGACGGTTTCGTACGCGCGGCTCTGCCTCATGGCCTGCGCAAGCTGGGCACCCGCAGCGCCAGCACCGTAGATCAGTGCTTTCTGTCGCAAGCGGCGAGTTGGGCCGGAGAGCCGCTGCAGGAACGAACGCGCGCCAAATCGCGACAGCGTGACATAGACGTACGCGACCAGCCAGAAGATAGCCAGCGAGGTGCGAGGGATACCGGCCTGGCCAAATAGCAGCATGACCAGGTAAGCGGCAAGGACCACAACGCCCAAGCCCATGCCGATCGTCAGTACCACGTGTAGTTCAATGAAGCGAATGACAGCGCCGTAGAGACCACTGCGCACGAAGAAGACAAAGGCGACACAGGCCATCACGGCGGCCAGCAATATCGACGACTGATTAACGACGTCCCATGTGCCCAAGCGCAGCGCCAATGCAATAAAGTAGCAAATTGGCAGACAGATCGCATCCGTCAACACCATGAAAATTATCTTGACGGGGCGATTCAATTTGAGAAGTCGTTCAATCATGAATAAAGGTTGACCAGAAATTGACACCCAAATACGGCATAGATCAGTGAGCTACACCATCGCGTCTTACGACTTTCAACGCCGTCATCCAGATAATTCGAAGATCGAACCGGAACGATTGACGCCGCAAATACTCGGCATCGAAACCAACTTTGGTCGGAATAGGAAGCTCATCGCGCCCATTGACCTGCGCCCAGCCTGTTAGCCCGGGCCGTAGCGAGTCCGCCCCCGCAGCCGTTCGCATTTCAATCAGATCATATTGATTGAAAAGTGCCGGACGAGGCCCAACGATGCTCATATCACCCGTCAGAATGCACCAGAGCTGAGGCAGTTCGTCAACACTCGACGCACGCAGGAAACTCCCGATCGGCGTGAGGTGCGCCTTCGGGTTGTTGAGAAGGTGTGTAGCCACCGCTGGCGTTCCAACCCGCATCGAGCGGAACTTCGGCATGCGGAAGATGCGATTGTGACGGCCAACTCGGTCAGACCAGTACAACACCGGCCCCGGCGACGTCAGCTTGACCGCGGCCGCGACAACAAGCAACAGCGGCAAAAGGAAAAGCCCTGCGCACAGCGCAACGGCGAAGTCGAAGAATCGCTTCATTTATTGCTTTGCATCAAAAATCGAAGGAACTGCCTTGCTCGTTCGTCCCGCCTGCAAGCCGGCCGGCGCAAGGCAGAGACAGACCGAGAACTTAGTCTCGGCAACCCTCCCATTTTGGGCGTCCTTATTGTGGAGTATGAAGCCAAAATGAGCTGTCGCCCCCCCTTCGACCGGAAGCGGACTTCCCATCAAGGAGATAAAAAATCACTTCAACGCCTGTCTATTCTCTTGCCGGAATCTACCATTAGGGTTAGGGACGATGCACGTTTGGCACCGCCATCGCCTGTGGCCTCCAACAAACCTGAGCGGCGCGAAGAGGCGCTTGCGGCTAGTCCCGACTCCGATTCACAGGAAACCCTTGATTGTACAGGACCCGACAGAGAACAACAGCATAGTTGCGGATCGAGCAACACCCGCCCAGCCAACGCCCTCAGTTCCTTGGCCTTGCGCTTCACGCAAGCCAGATATCCCCGATGCTGAGATGGACCGCGCAGCTTCTCATTGAGAGATGAACAGCCAAACCACATTTTTCTCGATTACGCAAGAATAGATACGATATTTCTCGTCTTCCCCCTATTGGGGCACGGTTGGCTGGTCAGGCACCCTGTATAATCACGCCCCTGAAAGGGGGATAGCCGCTACAGCCAGCCAGCCGTGGAAGAAGACGGATGCGCCTCACTCGCAATCTGCGCACATCTCATGTGCGCTTCGCGGCTCCCACCGTGTGCCCCACAAAGAACAATTCTCGGAATCGCCAAATCGAAAGTATGGAAAGAGATCTCAAGCAGCTCATCGCTGCGCACTCAGCGCGTATTGGCATTGTCGGCCTCGGCTACGTCGGGCTGCCGCTCGCATTGCGATTTGTGGAAGTTGGGTTCCCGGTCCTTGGGCTGGATATTGACGCGAGCAAGGTAAACAAGCTCAATCGTGGCGAAAGCTACATTGAGCACATTAGTGCCGATGCGGTGCAAGTTGCAAAGACGAAGGGCATGACGTCGACGACGGACTTCGCCCAGGCAAGCAGCTGCGACGTGCTGATCGTCTGCGTCCCCACGCCACTCAATGAGTATCGCGAACCAGACCTCTCGTACGTGATCGGAACGGTTGAGTCGCTGACCCCCTACCTTCGCCCCGGTCAATTGGTTTCCCTGGAAAGTACGACCTACCCCGGGACAACTGATGAGGAACTGCTGCCTCGCATCGAAAAGACAGGCCTTAAGGTGGGCGTCGACGCCTTCCTGGTGTTTTCCCCGGAACGTGAGGATCCGGGCAACCCCGACTTCACAACGCGGACCATTCCGAAGGTGGTCGGTGGATACACCCCGGCCTGTCTTGAGCTCGGCGTTGCCGTCTACGGCCAGATCATCGATAAGGTCGTGCCGGTTTCCAGCACGCGCGTGGCTGAAATGACCAAGCTGCTGGAGAATATCCACCGTGCGGTCAATATTGGCCTCGTCAATGAAATGAAGATCATCTGCGACCGGATGGACCTCGACGTGTTCGAGGTCATCCGCGCCGCTGCCACCAAGCCATTTGGTTTCGTCCCCTACTGGCCAGGCCCGGGTCTCGGTGGCCACTGCATCCCCATCGACCCGTTCTACCTGACCTGGAAGGCCCGGGAATACGGGATGCACACCAGATTCATCGAGCTCGCTGGAGAAATCAACAGCGATATGCCGCAGTGGATCGTATCGAAGGTGACGGATGCCCTGAACAGCCGTGAACGCGCCGTCAAGAACAGCCGCGTTCTGGTTCTGGGCATTGCCTACAAGAAAAACGTGGATGACATGCGCGAGTCGCCGTCCGTGGAACTGATGGAACTGTTGCAAGCAAAGGGCGCGGAAATTGCATACTCGGATCCGCATGTCCCCCAGTTCCCGCAAATGCGCGAGCATCACTTCGATCTCTCAAGCGTACCCTTGACCGCGGAGTCGATTGCATCCTATGACCTGGTGCTGCTTGCGACCAACCATGATGCCTTCGATTACGACCTCATCCAGAAGCATGCACGCCTGATCGTGGATACGCGTGGCGTCTACCAGCAACCACTCCACAACGTCGTCAAGGCTTGACCATGCGCCACTTCCCCCCCGCCATCAACGGGCGAAAGGTCCGGTTTGCCGTCGTCGGCTGCGGCCGGATCGCCAAGAATCATATTGGCGCCATCGAACGCCATGCCGACCGCGCCGAACTCGTCGGTGTCTGCGACACCGACGCGGCTGCGCTGGCCCAGGCTGCTCAAGCGACTGGCGCGCGGCCTTACAGCAGCCTCGCGCAGATGCTGGAGCAGTGCGATGCGGACGCGTTCATTCTCACCACGCCATCCGGGCTGCATGCGGAGCAAGCGATTCAGATCGCCGAAGCGGGCCGGCACGTGATCACCGAGAAGCCGATGGCCACCCGGTGGGAAGATGGCAAACGCATGGTGACGGCATGCGACGCGGCAGGGGTACGCCTCTTCGTGGTCAAGCAGAATCGGCGCAACGCGACCCTGCAACTGCTGAAGCAGGCGGTGCAAAAGAAACGCTTTGGCCGCATCTACATGGTCAACCTGAATGTCTTCTGGACACGCCCGCAGGAGTATTACGATAGCGCGGCGTGGCGAGGCACGTGGGAGTTCGACGGCGGCGCCTTCATGAACCAGGCGAGTCACTACGTCGACCTGATCGACTGGATCATTGGCCCGGTAGAGAGCCTACATGCGTACACGGCGACGCTGGAGCGCGACATCGAGGTCGAAGATACGGGCGTCATCAGCCTGCGCTGGCGCAGCGGAGCCCTGGGCTCGATGAATGTGACGATGCTGACTTACCCGAAGAACCTCGAAGGGAGCATCACGATCCTTGGCGAGAAGGGTACCGTTCGCATTGGCGGGGTAGCAGTGAACGAGGTCCAAAAATGGGAGTTCGCCGAACCGGATGAGGACGATGCCAAGGTCGCAGAGGCTAGCTACGAAACCACGTCCGTTTATGGTTTCGGGCACCCGCTCTACTACGACAACGTCATCCGCGTGCTGCTTGGCGAGGCCGAACCCGAGACCGATGGCCGCGAAGGGCTACGGTCACTGGAAATACTGATCGCCGCGTACCGCTCGGCCCGCGACGGCAAACGCGTTGCATTGCCACTGGACTACTGAGATGGCCACGACCATTCACTCAAGCGCCATCGTCGACGATGGCGCCCAGATCGGCGACGGCTCGCGGGTCTGGCACTTTGTCCATATCTGCGCGGGCGCCAGAATCGGCGAGCGTTGTTCGTTCGGCCAGAATGTCTTTGTCGGCAACGACGTCCTAATTGGCAACAACGTCAAGGTCCAGAATAATGTGTCGATCTACGACGCGGTCACGCTCGAAGACGATGTATTCTGCGGCCCGAGCATGGTATTCACCAACGTGTACAATCCGCGCTCCGCGGTGACGCGTAAGGACGAATACCGACGGACGGTCGTGCGCCGCGGCGCAACCATTGGCGCCAATGCGACCATCGTTTGTGGCGTAACGGTGGGAGCCTTTGCATTCGTGGCTGCCGGCGCAGTGGTCAACCGCGACGTCCCGGAGTACGCGCTGATGGCCGGTGTGCCTGCTCGGCAGATTGGCTGGATGAGCCGCTTTGGCGAGCGACTGGACCTGCCCCTGACTGGATCAGGACAAGCGGTATGCGTGCACACCGGCGAACAATATATCTTGCAGGATGGCGTTTGCCGCGCCGTGCCTGGCCAATGAGAACCCAATATGGAATTCATCGATCTTAAGGCCCAGTATCGCGCCCAGCAGGAGGATATCGACGGTCGCATGCGCGCAGTGCTGGAGCATGGCCGCTTTATCATGGGGCCAGAAGTGGCCGAACTGGAAAGTGCATTGTGCGCCTACACCCAGGCTCAGCACTGCATTACGGTCGCTTCGGGAACTGAAGCACTGCTGATTGCCTTGATGGCTGCGGGCGTCGGGCCGGGCGACGAAGTCATCACCACGCCATTCTCGTTCGTGGCGACCGCGGAGGTCATTGTCCTTGCCGGAGCAAAGCCTGTTTTCGTTGATATCGAGGCCGACACGTGCAACATCGACGTCAGCCTGATCAAAGCCAAGATCACGCCGCGCACTCGCGCCATCATTCCGGTGTCGCTCTACGGCCAAACGTCCGACATGGACGAGATCAACGAGATTGCGGCCCGGCACAATCTCGTGGTGATCGAGGATGCGGCGCAGAGCTTCGGCGCCACCTATCGTGGCAAGCGCAGTTGCAATACCTCCACAATCGGCTGCACGAGCTTTTTCCCAAGCAAACCGCTCGGCTGCTACGGAGACGGCGGCGCAATCTTCACCTCCGACGCTGCGCTGGCGCAGGCCATGCGTGAGATCCGCGTGCATGGCCAGAGCAAGCGCTACTTCCATACGCGTGTTGGCGTAGGTGGCCGTATGGACACCCTGCAATGCGCCGTCGTGCTGGGCAAGCTAAGTCGCTTCGACTGGGAAATCGAGCGCCGAATCGCCCTTGGCGCGCGTTACCAGCAAGCACTGGCCACCGTGGCCGACCTCGAGCCAATGGTGGTGCGGGATGACCGCACCAGCGTGCACGGCCAGTTCACGGTACGTGCAGCGGCTGGCAAGCGCGACATGTTCCTGCAGCGCCTGTCGTCGGCTGAGATTCCGTACGCGATTCACTACCCCACGCCCATCGACCATCAGCCAGCCTATAGTCAATACGCATCGGAGGAAGGCTGCGCGCAATCGGTGGCGGCGGCTGGTGCCGTATTCAGCCTTCCAATGAGCGCAGATCTCACCGAGGCAGATCAGGACAGGATCATTCGTGTATTGAAGGGCGGCTAATTGGCGCTGCTTAGGCAAATCGCAACGGTTGCTGGAGGCTCCGCGGCTGGCCAGCTAATTGTCTTCGCGACCACGCCGTGGCTCGCCCGAATGTACAGTCCGGCTGCGTTCGGCGAGTACGCTGCATTCCTGGCTATTTGTAATGTTTTTCTTGCCACGGCATGCTTCCGCTACGAGACGGCGCTGAATGCCGCTAGCGACGAAAATGTAGCTCCGCTATTCGGAGTGGCATGTTTCGCCGCAATGTTTACCGCCGCCGTTTGCTTGCTAACCACATTCTCCCCATGGGAAAGTGGTTTGCTGGATCATGTCGTCGGTGGACAGGCAAATTTTTGGCGGATTGCCGCGGCAGCAGCAATTTGCGGCATATTTCAGGCCACTTCGGCTATGGCAATACGCGATGGGCGTTTTGCTTGGTCGAGCTTGCTACGCCTCGCGCAACCCGTTATGTTTTCGGCGGCTGCACTGTTGCTCCCCGTCGGCCTGATTGACAGTTGCCTCATTGGTTTCATGGTTGCATTGCCGCTTGCAATTCGATACTGGGTGCAGCTTTCGGCGGTGGAATATACACAAATCTACGCCATGGCCCGGCGATTCCGTGAATTCCCCATCGTGTCTCTGCCAACATCGATACTTGATGCCATGTCGCTAGCGATGCCCATCTGGTTCATCTCGTCCCGGTACTCGACGATGGATGCAGGTAATTATGCCCAAGTGCAGCGTTTGCTGGCGGCGCCGCTCACTTTGTTCGCCCTGGCGCTCGGGCAGGTATATCTAAAGCGCGCCGGCGACATAGTCCGTGCCAGGCAGTCGCCGCGCGCTCTTCAGCGTCGAATAGTCGTTTACCTCGCACTCGGAGCCGGCCTGCTTCTGCTCACGATTGGCTTGCTCGGGTCACCGGTCTTGCATCTGTTTCTCGGTAATGCATGGCGAACCGACACGACGTTCCTGCTGTTGGTTTTTATGCCCGTCGCGGCCCGCTGTTGCGTATCGCCAATTACAGGCATATTCATTGTCAAGAGTCGTTTGCGGATCTGCGCGTTATGGCAGGCATTATATTTTTGCGTAACTAGCGGCCTGTTCTTTTTCTTCTCCGGCCGCCTCCCGATGGAACAATTGCTGGTTGCTTACGCGATTAGCGAAACAGTGTGCTACGGGTTATATCTCTATATCGCTGATCAAGTGGCAGGATAACCAATGTGTGGAATCGTAGGAATCGTTCAGTCGCACCCGGTAGACGTGCAGCAGGTTGCCCGCATGGGCGACCTTATCCGGCACCGCGGCCCCGACGATGAGGGCATCGTGGTCTTTCCTGCCCAGGGAGCCGTTTGCCTGTCTGGCGACGACACACCGTCCTTCGACGGGGTTGAATCGTTGCCATACCGGCCGATCGCGCACCGAAGAGAGTGGTTGGGTGAGCACCCCCCAACCTTTCTTGCAATGGGTCACCGCAGGCTGTCAATTGTCGACCTTTCTCCGCTCGGCCACCAGCCTATGTCCTACTTGGACAGGTATTGGACCGTATACAACGGCGAGGTATTCAACTACCTCGAGTTGCGCGAAGAACTCGAACAATACGGGTATCGCTTCCGATCGCACTCCGACACCGAGGTAATCTTGGCCGGCTATGACAAGTGGGGGCCGGGGCTTCTCGACCGCTGCAACGGCATGTGGTCGATGGCGATCTACGATCGCGAGAAGAAGACCCTGTTTCTCGCCCGCGACCGCTTCGGCGTCAAGCCGCTTTACTACCACGTAACGGCCGATGGCTCCGCGCTGGCTTTCGCCTCAGAGATCAAGTCCTTCTCTGCCCTTTCCGACTGGCGCCCTCAACTCGCGCCCCAGCCCGCCTTCGATTTTCTCGCATGGGGCATCCAGGATCACGGCGACGAGACGATGTTCAAGGGCGTGTACCACCTGCCGCCTGGCCATTTCGCAATGATCCAACTCGACAGCCAGGATCGCCTGGCCCGCAAGTTGGACGCAAAGCTGCCGACCACCCGCTGGTACGACCTGAGCCAGAAGCAGTGTGCTGTGCCAGCCAAGTTCGAGGATGCCGCTAAGGAGTTCCGCGAGTTGTTCCTCGATGCCGTACGGCTGCGCATGCGTGCCGACGTGCCACTCGGATCCTGTCTGTCCGGTGGACTAGACTCATCCTCCATCGTCTGCTCCGTGCGTGCCGAACTCGAGTCCATCGGTGCAACGCTGCCGCAGAAGACCTTCTCGTCTTGCTCGGAGTATCGCTCCGTCGACGAGCGCGAGTACATCGAAGAGGTTACGCGTAATAACAACGTCGAAAGCACGTTGATCTTCCCCACCGGCACCGAACTGTTCGAGCGACTTGATGAACTGGTCTGGCTGCAGGATGAACCCTTCGGCTCTGCGAGCGTCTTTGCGCAGTGGTGCGTCTTCCGCGCGGCCCGCGAAAACGGCGTTGTGGTGATGCTCGACGGACAAGGCGCCGACGAGCAGTTGGCCGGCTATCACGGCTTCCTCGGTGCACGACTTGCCGGCCTGATGCGGCGCGGTCAATTGGGCGAATTCGCGCAGGAACTTGGTGCAGTCCACAATCTGCATGCGTACGGCCCCACTAAATTCGCGGAATACCTGGTTGCCAACCTGCTGCCGAGTTCAATTCGACCGCTCGGCGCCATTCGCGGAATGACGCAGATGCGACGCGACTGGATAAATACTTCCATACTCGGCGCTGATGACCGTGATCCTCTCGTACCGCTTGGCGCCCGAGCAACATCCGTGCGTGACCTGTCATTGGCACAGATGGGGGGCTCCAATCTCCAAATGCTGCTGCATTGGGAAGATCGCAGCTCGATGGCGCATTCAATAGAGGCGCGTGTTCCCTTCCTCGACTACAGATTGGTTGAGTACACACTTAATCTGCCGGATGTGTTCAAGCTCAAGCACGGTATCACCAAGCGAGTACTACGTCGCGGCATGGACGGGCTAGTGCCAAACAAAATTCTGGAGCGTATCGATAAGAAGGGATTCCAGACGGCCGAAGAATTCTGGATGAAGGGCGAGAACGCCAAGCAATTTACCGAAGGAATTGAATCTACCATCAGGTTGGCAGGCAATATTATCGATGACCGCATGAGGGATGTGCTAGCGCGCGTAATTGCTGGCAAGGCACCCTTTAGTTATCACGTTTGGCGTGTTATATGCTTCGGCGCCTGGCTCAGGAGGTTCGGGATTCAGCCGTAGAGATCAGCAATGGAAGAAGTGTATTCAATTGTTAGCGTGGCTCTGAATCTCCTCAACTCACTCGATAGTGCGCCGCATTTCGCGCAATGCACCAGCGCCAATCTTGTTACGTCGCTACCGGTGCCGACGGCGTACGAGATGTAGCATATTTATGCGCATATCCAGCTTTACGCTGCGCCATGAGACTGAATGAACGGAATTGATCGATAGTGGGTGGAATTTACCAAGTAATGCGAACGCCCGACGCATCGCCAAGGCGAACGTTGACAACCGCCCTAGGCATGAGGCCTGCGTTACATGGCAACATGTGTTGCTTCCCAAAAATCGTGTCGCACATGCTAGTTCCCCCGCGTTGGCAGTGTGAAGCCTAGACAATTTGCAGCCAAACATGAAAATAGTTTTCTTCGTCCACTATTTCCCCCCGCTAAACTCCACCGGCACCCGCCGGGTGGAGTCCCTCGCGAAATTTCTGGCACGCAATGGGCATGAGATCGTAGTCGTGTCGACTAGCAAGTCTACGCGTGACGGCCCATTGACTGAGCCTATTCCCGAGCACGTACGGCTCTATGAGATCGACTGGAAAGGCCGCCTGCTGCAATCGGGCAAACCAGCGACGCCACCATCCGCGACCGCAGGGGCAATCAAGCGCATTCATTGGACCCGCCGCCTCAAGCAGAAACTAATGCGGCTGTTTGGTCAGGTGCTTGATCATCGGATCACGTTCGCATTCGCGCTGCGCTCCAGTCGTCTTGCCCCCAAAGTTGTCGAGGAACTGTCGACGGCTGACATCTTCGTCAGCTCCTTTCCCCCGTGGCCGGCTCACTTGGCGGGACTGTTCGCGCAGCGCCGCTTTGGCAAACCATGGATTGCCGACTATCGTGACCAGTTCAGCGGCAATCACGTGATGAATGGTGGTTGGCTGTCCGACAAGATCGAGCTATGGATCGACCGCTTCTTCCTTAACCGGGCGTCCGCAGTAACTGTGATTTCGGGCCCGATGCAGACGTACTACGAAGCCATGCACTCTTACGTTGAGTGCGTGGAGAATGGCTACGATGGCGAAATTTTTGAGAAGGTCAGAGCGACGCTGCCAGCCGTTTCACCGCGAAGCCCGGGGACGTCCGCAGTGGTTCGCTATATGGGTACCATCATGCGCAATGGGATTCCCAGCAATCTCTTGGTTGCGCTGGAAAAATTGGCTGCCGAAAGGCCGCCAGGTGCCCCCATGCCAAAGTTCGAGTTCTATGGAGATACCCGCATCCTGCAAGACTATGTGGACACTCGGCACCCGCATTTAAAACAGTGGATTACGTTCTTGCCACCGATTCCATACGTCAAGTCGCTTGAGGCCATGATGACCGCGGATGCCCTGCTCTTCATCGTCACCTCTGACATGTCCAGCCTCAGTGCGCGTGGGGTCCTGAGCACCAAACTGTTTGAATATCTGGCATCAGGACGACAGATCATCGCTGAGCTTGACGACGCCACTCTGGCCGCGAGCTATATCCGACGGGGATCGCAGGACCACGTGGTGAGCCGCGATGTCGATACGCTCGTGGATGCGTTACGCCGACTCGGACAGAATCAGCCGATCGAAGGTAACAGTGCGTTTGTGTCGAGCCTGACCCGCAAGGAGAAAGCGCGGGAGTTCGAGCAGATCGTGTATCAGGTCGCAAAGCTTCCGTCAGAGCATAGCTGACATGGAAAGACTACTCAGAACGCTGGTGGACCCTATTTCAGGAGCGGTTGTGCTCGCCCTGGGAATCGTCGTGTTCTATGGCGTCGGTACTTGGTTCGTCGATGTGCCCATGCGATCGGAAACTCGCACTGACATGGCCCTTTTGCCATGGGTTAGCGCCTTCTGTATCATCCTTGGTTCGCTCTTTTTTCAGCGTCGCGCCCCTGTTGAGTTTCGGGAAAAGCGCGGTCAAATCCTCGTCTATGGGTTGACACTGCTGTTTCTGGCGTTTTGCGCGATCACAATCGTGACAGCATCCTCGATCCCGCTGATCCAGGCGCTCAATGGTGCTTCACCAGCCGAAATTGCGGTTGCGCGCGAAAATTTTCTCAAGGCTCGAACGGGCTGGGCTTCGATATTGCCCTATGCAAACGGCTTGCTGACTGCCACGATCCTTCCATATTGCATGTGCATCGCTTTGCTGCATAGATACCGGTACCGTTGGCTTATCGTAGCGTTCTTCTTCCTCTATTCAATGGTTTTTGTGGAGAAAGCTTTCTTTCTCCGAATCTTCCTCCCGTTGATGGCAGTAGTGGTGGTTTCACGTTCACGCCGCATACGCCTGTCCTGGCTGCTCGGCGGCGCGGTAGGCTTATTGGCGCTCAATATCCTCATCTCCGGATTCGCCCAATCGGCTGGCACCAGCGTAGGCGACTTTCTCCTCTTTCGTGCCTTTACCGTGCCGGTGAGCACGGTGACTGACTCCCTAGACTACTGGCGGCAAACGTACCATGGCATGCCGTTCCTGGGTGCTACCAACCTTGTCCTTTCGACGCTCTTTGGTTTACGGCGCGTGCCGTTCGAGCGGGAGGTCTTCGAGTACGAATGGGGCGCATCGGAGACAGGCACGGGGTCATCCAATGCCGCCTATTTTGTAGAAGCCTATGTAAACTTCGGTTGGCCCAGTGTCATCGTCATTAGTCTCGTACTAGGCATGCTTATCAGCTACATAGGACGGTCCAGGGATTTAGCGTTGAAATGTACACTACCCCTTGTCCTTTACAATGTTTTCGTCGGGGGCTTTCTGGGGCTGCTGTTCAGTAACGGCATGCTAATCTGTTTGTTGATGTCGAGCTTTCTCAACCGACGGCCTTCCGAATGACAACTTCTCCAGCGCAAGGGCTGACGCAACAGGCCTCACACTCACCCAGCGGGCAGCGCTCGCCGGTACGCCTCCTCGTAGTCAGCCAATACTTCCATCCGGAGTCCTTTCGCATCAATACACTTTGCGAGGACCTTGCGGCACATGGCCACAGCGTGACAGTGTTAACCGGGCAACCGAACTATCCCAGCGGAAAGATCGCGCCAGGATATCGCGCCTGGTCATTCCGACGCGAAACGCTGGGCAATGTCGAGGTTGTCCGAATTCCGCTGTACCCCCGCAAGCAAGGCTCCGCGATACACCTGATTCTGAACTATCTGAGCTTTGTCGTATCCGGCATTCTTTTTGCCCCGTTCATGTTGCGAGGCAAGCGCTTCGACACGGTTTTCGTCTATGCCGTCTCTCCGCTTCTACAAGCCCTGCCTGCCATCCTGCTGAAATGGATCAAGCGAGCAAGACTAGTAGTGTGGGTCCAAGACTTGTGGCCTGAATCACTCGAAGCTACCGGCTTTGTGAAAAACCGGGGTGCCTTAGCCGCGGTCAGCGCCGTGGTCAGATTTATTTACAGCCGCTCCGACTCCGTCCTGGTGCAGTCCGATGGATTTGTCGAGCCGGTTGCGCGCCTGTGCGCGCGGGATAAGATTGCCGTATTCCCCAACAGCGCTGAGACCGTGTTTCAACGCGACGGCCTGGCGGACCCCTCTCCCATTCCCGGGCTGGGCGACGGCTTCAGCGCGGTCTTTGCCGGCAACCTTGGCACGGTTCAAGCGCTCCCGACGATTCTGGATGCGGCTGACCTGCTCCGCCAGTACCCGGATATCCGTATCTTCTTGGTAGGCACGGGGGCATTGGCTGAGACCTTGCGCAAGGACATTGCCAGCCGCGGCTTGCACAACGTTGTCATGAGCGGGCACTTTCCGATTGAGCAGATGCCCGCGATCCTCTCGCGAGCCTCGGTCTTGCTGGTGACACTTAAAAACGTGGCACTTGGGAGCCTGACGGTGCCCAGCAAGATCCAGGCATACCTGGCCGCCGGCCGGCCCATTGTGGCAGCGCTGAATGGCGAAGGCGCTCGCGTGGTTGAATCGGCACGCGCCGGCCTTAGCTGCCCGAGCGAAGACTCGGCCATGCTGGCCGACCGAATCCTCGCGCTTTATCGCATGGGAGTCGAAGAACGCGAGGCGCTTGGCAGCAACGGCAAGGCATTCTTCAAAGCACACTATGACCAGAGCGTTCTGAACGACTGGCTGGTTGACCACTTCGGCGGCTTGGCACGCCGCTGAGCACGCGGCCCGGCATCGTTGCACCAATCATCATTAAGATAAGCGAGTCTCCTATGAAAGTTCTTGTTCTCGGCGCTTCAGGCATGCTAGGGAATGCCGTGTTCCGTTACTTCGCCGGTGATGCGGGCTACGAAACCTTCGGCACCATCCGTCAGCCACGAGCGGCACTGAATTTCGAGGAAGCGTTGCGCCCCCGCTTGATCGCCAATGTGGACGTTCTCAGCCAGGACGACCTGGTCAGGGCATTCAGCGCCACAAAGCCGGATGTGGTGATCAATTGCATCGGGCTGATCAAGCAACTCGATACGGCAAACGATCCGCTCGAAGCGCTGCCCATCAATGCGCTCCTCCCTCACCGCATCGCGCGGCTCTGCGAGCTCGCTGGCGCCAGAATGGTCCACATCAGCACCGACTGCGTTTTCTCGGGTAAGCAGGGCGGCTACCGCGAAGCCGACTTTCCCGACGCGAACGATCTGTACGGGCGCAGCAAGCTGCTGGGTGAAGTTGACTACCCGCATGCCATCACACTGCGCACCTCAATCATTGGCCACGAGTTCGGGCGCGCCAGTGCATTGATTGACTGGTTTCTCGGCCAGACAGGCAGCGTCAAGGGTTTCCGGAAGGCGGTTTTCTCCGGGGTGCCGACAGTCGAACTGGCACGTATCATCAAGGAATTCGTGTTGCCCCGGCCTGAATTGCGCGGTCTCTACCATGTAGCGGCGCAGCCGATCGCCAAGTTCGACCTGTTGACACTAGTGGCACGGATCTACGGCAAAGAGATCGAGATTGTGCCGAGCGACGATCTTGCCATCGACCGCTCGCTGAACGCCAGCCGATTCAGCGATGCGACCGGGTACGTAGCGCCCGACTGGTCCGCCCTGATTGAAAGAATGCATCAGTTCAAGTAATTGTTTGAGGGAATAAGAAATGTTCGACGATAAGGTATTGATGATCACCGGGGGTACTGGCTCGTTCGGGAACGCCGTACTCAAACGCTTCCTGAACACCAATGTGCGCGAGATCCGGATCTTCAGCCGCGACGAGAAGAAGCAAGAGGACATGCGCATTGCGCTGGCCAACCCCAAGCTCAAGTTCTACATCGGGGATGTTCGCGACGAGGCTAGCGTGCGCGATGCCATGAAGGGCGTCAACCATGTCTTCCATGCCGCCGCACTCAAGCAGGTTCCGTCCTGTGAGTTCTACCCGATGGAAGCAGTACGCACCAATGTTCTCGGCGCGGAGAACGTACTGCACGCAGCGACGGCCGCCGATGTCGAACGCGTGGTCGTGTTGAGTACCGACAAGGCGGTCTACCCGATCAATGCGATGGGCATCTCCAAGGCCATGATGGAAAAGCTGATGGTGGCCAAGTCCCGCATTCAGGGTCCGGGCGATACGGTCATGTCGGCTACCCGCTATGGCAACGTGATGGCGTCGCGCGGCTCAGTGATTCCCCTGTTCATCGGCCAGATCAAGGAAGGCAAGGACTTGACAGTCACGGACCCCACCATGACGCGTTTCCTGATGTCGTTGGAGGATTCGGTTGACCTGGTGTTGCACGCGTTCGAGCACGGCACGCAAGGGGACATTTTCATCCAGAAGGCACCTGCCTCGACGGTCGGGGACCTTGCCCAGGCCTTGATCGAGTTATTCAACAGCAAGAGCAAGGTTCGCGTCATCGGGACTCGCCATGGCGAGAAGCTCTATGAATCGCTGGTTTCGCGCGAGGAAATGGCCAGGGCCGAAGACATGGGCCGGTATTTCCGGATTCCCGCGGACGATCGCGACCTGAACTACAACAAGTACTTCGTCCAGGGCGAAACGAGTATCTCCCAGGCCGAAGACTATACTTCTCACAACACTGAACGACTTAGCGTCGAGCAGGTGAAGCAATTGCTGCAGAAGCTGGACTACGTGCAGGAGGAGCTCCGTGCTTAAGGTTATGACGATCGTCGGCACGCGGCCCGAACTGATCAAGATGAGCCGTGTGATCGCCGAACTCGAGCGTCACACCCAGCATGTCCTGGTGCACACGGGACAGAACTTCGACTACGAGTTGAACCAGGTCTTCTTCGACGATCTCGAGATTCGTCGCCCGGACCATTTTCTTGAAGTGGCCGGCGAGACGCCCGCGGAGACCATCGCCCGAATCATCGAGCGCGCCGACAAGGTGATCGAACAGGAACAGCCGGATGCCCTCCTGCTGTACGGCGACACCAACTCATGCCTGGCGGTCATACCTGCAAAGCGGCGCAAAGTACCGGTGTTCCATATGGAAGCGGGCAATCGCTGCTTCGACCAGCGCGTTCCCGAAGAACTCAATCGCAAAGTCCTGGACCACCTCTCCGACATCAATCTTGTCCTGACGGAAAACGCCCGCCGGTACCTGCTCGATGAAGGTGTCCGCCCGGAAACGATCTTCCGGACCGGGTCGCACATGCGGGAAGTCCTCGATTACTACGCGCCAAAGATCGAGCGATCCGACGTGCTTGTGCGTCTAGGGATGAAGCCCAGGGAGTACTTCATCGTTAGCGCTCACCGTGAGGAGAACGTCGATTCGCCGGAAGCATTGCACGACTTGCTCGACTCGCTGGAGGCGCTGGTCGAGCAGTTCGGTCACCGGGTCTTGGTATCCACACATCCGCGCACACGCGCACGGCTCGCCAAGCTTGACCGCAAGTTGCCGGAGCACGGGATCGAGTTTGCGAAGCCATTTGGCTTTGTCGACTATATCAAGCTGCAGAAAGAGGCATTCTGCGTGCTATCCGACAGCGGCACGATCACCGAGGAAACCTCTTTGCTGAACCTGCCCGCGGTGACCATCCGGAATGCGCACGAGCGCCCCGAGGGCATGGATGTGGGCACGTTGGTCATGTCGGGCCTGAAGAAGGATCGCGTGCTGGACGCGGTTCGTATGGTGACAAGCCAGTACGATCCTGCGCGCGCTCCGGTACTCCCCGTTGCAGACTATGAGAATCCGCACGTGTCCGTCCAGGTCGCGCGCATTGTGCTTAGCTACACCGACTATGTGAACCGGACGGTTTGGCATAAGTCGGTTTGAACCAACGTTCCGGAGTGGAGTTACTCCGCTCCATTTGAAGGGGTGATCGACGACGTGGGTAACGGCATCACGCAAACGGGCCGAAGGATCGACGTCGTCGAATTTGCGGATTGCGCGCAGCGCTCCTCCGACAGACTCACGCCATGCTGCTCATTACGCAGTGGGTCTGTCTACCCAGTTGGTCTCCCCTTCAAACCGCGACACCAGCCTTAGAAGCATTCGGCTTAGGTCTTTGTAGCCACAACGAGCAGCGATCCGCCAAGCGGGAAACGCACCCCGCCCCTAATAAGCTGGCGCTCAATCGTCATGACGAATAACATCATCGCATTGACTACCGGATTGAGCCGCAAGTCTGCGGCAGGATCGTAATCAGAGCTATCCACTCTACTGGGACGGCGCGCAGCGTACATCAGAGGCAGAAGCAAGCTAACGAATGAAGTTGTCAAATTCACGGAGAACCCCGCCTTTCTCAGCTTCTGAATCATCTCCGCACGCGTATATCGCCTCACATGGCAGGCTCTCTCATCCTGGTGGCTCCACATAAACGGATGCTGTGGAACAGTGATCACCAGCTTGCCGCCAGGCTTGA
The DNA here is from genome assembly GCF_059421605.1 of Cupriavidus sp. GW821-FHT02F09. Lineage (NCBI taxonomy): Bacteria > Pseudomonadati > Pseudomonadota > Betaproteobacteria > Burkholderiales > Burkholderiaceae > Cupriavidus > Cupriavidus sp. GW821-FHT02F09. The sequence continues at coordinate 21,796 of NZ_JBWKVH010000005.1, read as the reverse complement.
GCGCCTTGTAGATCTGCCCTAGCACCTCTTCATCTTCGTGGATGTGTTCCAGCACATCGAAGGTTCCGATCACATCGAATTCAGAGCGAAACGGAATATCTCGTGCGTCCATCTGATAAAAACTTGCACCGGGCACGCGAGCGCGCGCATACGGCAGCGCATTGCCGAACAGTTCCGTCGCGGAGAACTTCACCGATGGCATTTCGCTTGCGAGAGCCGCAATCACAAATCCCGTGCCGCAGCCAATTTCACAGAAACTGGATCCGGCACGCAGTAACGGCCTGCTAGCCCACAGGATGATCTGATTTCTCGCCCTGAACCAGAAGCTATCACTCTCCAGTTTCGCAAGCGTCTCGAAGTCTTCCGGACGAAAGCCCTCGCCCTGACCAGGTTGCTGACCCTGATTGATGGTCATACTCTCTATGCGGCCGACCTGGCCGCGCTCCTCTTCGTTGCAATCTGATTCCGAACTACGTGCCATTGCAAGTGGCTCCACAAAATTTTACCTGCCAAGACAAGGTATTACCTCATCGCTCCCGACCTTGAGATCACGGTATAAGAGAAGCAAATGCACGCTCAAGCGCCGAAATCTCCCCGGAACAGCCTAGACGGCATGGCTCAGGGCATCCACAACCGTCGCTATCACCTGCTCCTGCTCTTCGGGTGAAAGCCCGACCCATAGCGGCAGCCGTAGCAGCCGCTCCGCGGCTGAGCAGGTCACGGGCAGATCGCCTTCGGCGCGGCAATAGCGTTGGCCGGCCGGCGAGCTATGCAGCGGCACATAGTGGAATACCGTCCATACTCCGCGCCGCTTCAGTTCCGAGATGACCCGCTGGCGATCGATCGACGGCCCAAGCAACACGTAGTACATATGGGCATTGTGACCACAGTCCGCCGGAACAATTGGGCGACGCAACACTCCATCAGCCTCCAGCGAGGCAAATGCCTCGTGGTAGCGGTCCCAGATCGCGAGCCGCTCCCGCGTAATCCGGCTAGCCTCTTCCAATTGGGCCCAGAGGAACCCCGCGACCAACTCTCCCGGCAGAAACGATGAACCTACCTCCTGCCAAGTATATTTATCCACTTCGCCCCGAAAGAAACGGCTGCGGTCGGTCCCCTTCTCACGAATAGTCTCTGCCCTCAGGCTAAGGTCGGCACGGTTCACTAGCAGCGCACCTCCTTCGCCAGAAATCACGTTCTTCGTTTCATGGAAGCTATAGGCCCCCAGCTGGCCAATGCTGCCAAGCGCCCGTCCCTTGTACGTCGACATCACGCCCTGCGCCGCATCTTCCACCACGACTAGGCCATGTCGCGCCGCGATTTGCATGATGGAGTCCATCTCGCAGGCGACGCCCGCGTAGTGAACCGGAACAATGGCACGCGTGCGTGGGGTCACTGCGGCTTCTATCAGCGTCTCGTCAATATTCAGCGTATCGTGCCGGATGTCGACAAAGACCGGCTTTGCCCCCCGCAACACAAATGCATTTGCCGTGGATACGAAGGTGTACGAAGGCATGATGATTTCGTCGCCGGGACTCAGGTGCAGCAAGAGCGCAGCCATCTCGAGTGCAGCAGTACATGAATGCGTCAGTAGGACCTTGGGGCTGCCAGTCTGCTTCTCCAGCCAAGCATGGCATAGTTTTGTGAACGGTCCGTCGCCCGCAAGTTGGCCATTGAAGTGCGCCTGTGCAATGTAGTGCAACTCCTTCCCGGTCATGTGCGGTCGATTGAATGGTGTCGTCGTATCTTTCATATCCTGGCCCAATGCATGGTGTGTACGGTAGCGCGGTCGAGCTGTTCTGGACTCAGCCTTGGCTGGCCAATATGGTGCCGAACACGATGAAGACCACACCAAGAATTTTCAACGTGGACAAAGGTTCTCCCAGCAACCAAGTGCTCAGAATTAGGACTGCCACAAAACAAAGGCTGACAAATGGATAGGCATAGCTCAACTCAAACTTCGTCATGGCCGCTATCCATGAGAGTGATGCAAGGAATGCCGCACAAATGCCGGAAAATACACCCGGGTCGAACAACACGCGGAACAAAAACAGCACTTTATCCGTGAGTTCGGGCGGCAATGCCCCAAAACGTTGTACGCGCCACTTCAGAATCACCTGGCCATAGACGGTGAAGAAAATCGTCAAGAGAATCCAGAGGTAATCCAACGGTCTTGATTTCATTGATATTGAGTCATAAATAGGCGAACCGACGCGTTGCCTGCGCGCCGTTGAAGCAACCGAAGCCCGGTCAGGAAACTGGGCGATGCGACAGTTGCCCGCCAATGCGGGCACCATCGTATAGATTCTCGTAGAAGTACGGGCCGAAACCAGCAGCCTGCATCGCCCTCGCGGTACGATCCACGTCATATTCGACCCGATGCAGAGCAAACTTATCGCGATCCCACGTCGCAAAGGCGGCACGTGGGTCGCCGTCTCGTGGTTGCCCCACCGCTCCAGGGTTGCAGTAGACTGCCCTGGCTCCATGCCAGACGTATTGGACATGAAGATGGCCCGAAACGAAGAAGCGCCCGTCGAGCTCGGCAAAATAGGCATTCGAGGGCTCCAGATACTCGTCGAGCGGATCCCGCCAGCCACCGTGGATCATTCGCAAATCTCCATCTTCGAGCTTTAGCGGCAATCCCTTGAGCCATTCCAGATGCCTGGCTTCGATTACGCTGCGCTGATACGTCAGGCAATCGTTCGCGCTTCGCGAGCGTGGGCAAGGCTCACCGCTTGCGAGATACCAGTCATGGTTCCCCATTAGCGTCGGTATCGCTCGCTCGCGCAGTGTGGCGCAACATGCGTTGATCTCGCTGTAGTAGCCGCCTACGTCACCAAGGCAGTAAATCGCCTGAACCTGCATCGAATCCAGCGCGCCTAATACCGCCTCCAGCGCTGCGTGGTTGCCGTGGATATCAGAAATGAGACCGATCATGGACTACGTAATCCTCAATATAGCGTGCAGCAAAACCCCGAGAAATGGCAGGCTGGCTCGGCAATCTGCCCTCAACAAAATAGTCAACGCACATCTGGCTCTCGTTGTAACCGAAAGCTGCACGAAGCGAGGTAGACGACGAAATTCGTGGATTGATCTCCAGCAGGTACCATCCGCCTTCATGAGCACGAAACTGCAGGTTCGTCGGCCCACATGGACGAAAGCGCGAAACCAGTCTCCCGACCTCCACATCCAGCGTAGCATCCTGCGCTACCCACGCTTTCGCTGTCGAACCATCCTGTGCCAGCTTGCGCCTGAGGGTAATCGACGCAGCTACTCCGCCCGCGCCATCGCCAAAGATGCCAACCGTGTATTCGCCCTCGTCCGAACCGACAATTGGCTGAGCGATCAGTTTCTGACCCATTTCTGCCGCATGTAACGCAAAAACTTCCGCCGACGTCACGCGCACAATGCCTTTCGAGGCATAGCTTCTGCGAGGCTTGAGCAAGAATGGAAGGCCCAGCAGATCGGCAAGCTCTTCAAAACTACCTGACGCGAACGTGGGAATGCGCGCCCGATCACCAATCTCCTCTAGTGCCAGGAAAGTGTGCCACTTATCCTTGGACAGATCGACCAACGCCCTGTCATTCAGCGCGCAGCGAATTCCCAGATCTGGCAGCGACTCCCGTGCATCCGAGAGCCGGTGCAGGTCCTGTTCGATCCCCGGCACAACTAGGTCGACCCGATGACGCTTCACAACCGCCGCGAGCCAGTCGAGGTATTCGATCGAATTTGTTAAAGGCGCGCGCTCGAAGCTGTCGCACCAAGCCTGTCCGACGGCATCCGGATAAATGTCGGCACCAATCAATCGATGCGTACTCCCGGCCGCCCTCAGGGAACGAAGCACGCCATACCCGATGATCGCACCGACACCTGTAACCAGAATCGTGCTCATTGCGCCTGCCCCGAGGTACGGGCCGGTTTCGCCGTCATGTACATCCATAGTGGCGAGCCTGGCAGTTGGAAGAGACTAACTATCACAGCTTGGCCCATCAATCGCGCGGCTCAACTTCGGCAAGGAGAGCACAACTCAGTTCCGGATAACCGACAGCGAGTTCGCAAAGGGCGTCAGTAATGCCCGGGCTCAGTTTCAACTGTTGCAGCTGCGCAGTCGTGAAAGGTTTCAGGAATATGCCCTCGAGAGATCGAACGTGGTAACCGGCCGCGTCTAACTGCTCGAGCAAACTCTCCTTGGAGTACTGCCGCAAATGGCCAAGCTCGAGGTCCCCTTTCCCAAGGGCCATCATGTCATCGAGAAGCCCTGCCGCGTGCCCGAGGCGGCGATGCATGGATTCGCCATTCGGCACCGCGATGAAACAACAGCCACCTGGGGCAAGAAATTGCTTGAAATGCCGCAGGACTAGATCCGGATCGATCACGTGCTCGAGCACGAATCCCATGACGATTACGTCGAAACGCTCCTCTGTGTTGAAAGACTCAAAATAGCTTTCAACTATTTGTGCTGTGCATTCGGGATGCTCGATACAAAACTTTTCGATGACTGCCGCGGACCCATCAACCACAAGCGTGCGTGCAAAGTGCCTTGCAAATCGCAAGGTGGTATACCCATGGCCCACGCCCAACTCGAGCACGTGTGCAGATGCCGGCACCTTCTCGATAATGCGTTTCGGATACCAGTTCAGCATCAGGTCGTTATCGAAAGAGTAGGCGAACCCCTCCCCGTATGCCTGGACATATGAATCGAGCAAATTAGTCACGTTCGGGATTCCGGACGACGTTGCGAACAATATATAGCGGGCGGCGTTTCACTTCCTGGAATATCTTGGCGACGTAAAGCCCTAGCACTCCCAGCACGAGGATCATCGTGCCACTGAGAAACCAGATCGACAGCATGACCGAGGCGAACCCTGACAGGACTGTCTCCGGAGCGAGTAGCTTGCGCACCACCAGGGCCACGCCGAAACCGATCGAGCCGAGCCAGATAATCAGGCCCAGCAAAAAGATCGCGGTTAGCGGAGCTACGCTGAACGAGGAGAACGAATCCGCAACCTGGACAAGCTTTCGAGTCAAGCTATAGCTCGAAGCCTGCGCAGTTGGCCGCTCATTCTTGACAAGCGGAAGCGTCACCTGCTTGAAGCCTGCCCACGCAAACACGCCAGCAAGGTAGAGCACGCGGTCCCGCACCGACAATAGCGCATCGACGTAGTCTCGCGTCATGAGCCTGCACGTCATTGGATTTTGGCCGATGCGCACGGAGGAGAATGCGTTTAAGGCACGCCAGAAGATTTCACCGAATGCATTTGCCCAAAAGGTGGAAGTGCGTTCACGCTGAACGCCGTACACTACATCCGCCTCGGTCTCTTCCATGCGCCGGGCGAACTCCACCAGCCATTCGGGTTGCTCCTCAAGATCGGAGTCGATCAAGAATATACACTCACCGTTTGCGTGACTTAGGGCAGCTATGATGGCGGCATGGTGGCCAAAGTTCCGCGATAGGTTGACGACTACGATATGTGGGTCCGACTCGCTCAACCCGACCGCAAGATCCAAGCTGTTATCGGGAGAGCCATCATTCACCAGGATGATCTCGTAGTCGTCACCCGCAAATTGTCTGGCAACGGCGCTCGTCCGCCGATAGAACTCGCTAATGTACGGAGCAGATTGATAGAGTGTCGTGACAATAGAAAGCTTCATGGACGCACATACCTCATGTGATGGTGCGCCTGATTGCCGCAGTTGAACAACAGATCGAGAATCGTGACCCCGTGGGTGAAGTCGCCCCAAAGCTGTGGATACTCCGAGTATCCGGAATAGTCAAACCAGGTTAGCTTGATACCCATTTCGCTGAATACACTTTCTTCAATGTAGTCCCTGGCCGAAGGGCCAGAAATATACTCCGTACCCCCAGCCTGAGCACAAAGAGCGGCCAAGCGCTCCGTTTTTCCGTCACAGAGTACATAGTCCCAGGAATTTGCAATAACTGTCCTGATTCCCAAGTATTTGCATATTTCCTCGATCAAACGACGATTCAATTGCGAGAGATGAGTGTAGGACTCAGCAAGGTAGAGCGGTTCAAGCCATACCTTGATATCGTCAAAGTATGGCGCACGGCGGTAATTCTGCTCCAGTGCCTTCCAGTGGGTCAGGGTCCAATTGTTGCCGTCGATCTCGGTATCCCTGATTTTCTGCTCGTACTTCCCCTTGACTTGAACAGGGACTGTTAGCCACTGCACACCTTGCGGTGTTTTGATCTGATTACGGTTTCGCCAGTCGCGTCGCGTGTATTGCATATCGTCGTAGAGGATGAACTCATCCACAGCGGCGATCATGTCGAAATACCCCTTCCACGGTATGTAGTTGGACTGAAGGATTGCGAGTTTTTTCATCATAAAGTGCATAAAACAGCACGCGAATGGCGATGCAGCAGGTAGTTCAATTGTAAACGAAGGCCACTGGCTATCGATGATGTTCAAAACAACGTCAGCAGGGTCGTGCTGACAGTGTGAGCGTGACAAGATGGTTTTGATGAGCGCTTCGGCCAGAATAGGCACCAGCTTCTGCATCGTCACCGGCGTTGTCGCCTGCGTTTCGCGCCGTTGAGGGCGTACTCATCCCTCGGCACCCGGTTGCAGTCGATGGCGCATCATCCACAGATTGCTCAAGGCAGGCAGCGTCTGCGGTTGCTGCGTGCTCTTCATCAAGCAACGGTAGCGCACCTTCTTGTGGCCGAACTGCTGTTTGATGATGCGAAACCGGTGCACCATCTTGGCGCGGATGGGGGCTTTGATGCGTTCAAGCTAGTCGCGCAGCTTGCCCCCCTCGATGGTGCCCTTGTCCAAAGCGCGGCGCTCGCCTGAGCACGTTGCGACGTGCCGGTTGACCGCGATGTCTTGGGTCTCACCACACATTTCAATACCTTGGTAACCAACGTCACCGAACACGTCGCGCTCCTCACCATGCGGCAAGACATGAGCTTGCTTGACATCGTTGACATTGGCCGCCGTGCCCACCACGGTGTGCACCAATCTCGATTCGGGATCGACACGAATGTGCGCCTTCATGCCGAAATGCCATTGATTCCCTTACTTGGCCTGGTGCATTTCAGAGTCACGCCCGCCGCCCCTGTTCTTGGTGGAGTTCGGCATGGCAATCAACGTGGCATCGACCACTGTGCCCTCGTTGAGCAAGAAGCCTTCGGCATTGAGCTGCTCGTTGACTATCTTGAGAAACTGCTCGGCAAGCTGGTGTGGCTCGAGCAGAAGTCGAAAGCGCAGGAAGCTGACGCGGTCGGGCAGGCGACTCATGCCGCCCAGGCCAGCGCATTCGCGGTACAGCGGCCTGTCGTACAACATCTCTTCCATCGCCGCGTCGCTCAGACCATAGTTGCATCAGGTGAACACGCAGCATCGCTGCGAGAGGAAACGGCCGGTGGCTCGTTGCCTTGGTTGGGGCGTGCAGCCCAGTACGCGCCGGAAATTCATCCCAAGGTACTGTGCGCGTTCCATCTCATCGAGAAACACACGCTTGCGCGTTCTGCGGTTGCTCAGGTCCAGACCGAGGTCAGTTTGTTTCATGCACTTATTGTCGCTGAAAAAAACGTTATGAGTTTCCGGTCTGCGGCGAGTGTTGAACACCATCCTTAGATGGCGAAATTTGAACTGATCGCGGCCGCTCCAGTCGCATCGCGCGACACCACATCTCGCCTTAGGCGATAAACTCGTCCGTGGTGGAATTCATGCCAAATTATCCCTGTCACCCGCCAAAGTCCGATCAGCGGATGATCGTCGTCATTAAGAATCGACTCCCCTTGCTGCCTCGCAGGCAGCAGATGCCGCATCCACATCGCGAATGGGCTTATAAAAATATTGGATTTGCCCCTCGGGGGACATAAGTGTACCAACGATCCGGAAGTCCCCCGACAATTCTGCACCAAAGCTAGAGAGAATACCCGACGAAATCGCTTGCGGCCCTTGGGGCTCAGTTAAGAACCACGCAACCGCAAGTTGCCGGCACGGCACGTGCTTCAAGCCTTCCACCGTGAACCGGTTACTTCCTGGATAACCGCCCAAAGCCCAAGCCATTCCGACGGCATTTGCCCCGAGCGCGTAGACCATCCCCGGCGAATGTCCGCTAAGGTCAATCATCGGAGACCCCGGTTCGAAGCCGGACTGCGCTACTATATCCTTGGCAGTTGCAAGATATCGAGCCGACTTCTTCGCCAGTACCAACGTCGCGCCGGGCTTCCCCACGTCAATTGCGGAATCGTTCTGGCGCAGCGGTGCCAGCTGCCGATACGGAGACAGCAGCCCCTGATTAATCAGCGCCCCCGATATCATTTGAATCGAGAGGCTTAGAGAAAAAAGGATGCCGGGCAATTTTACGTATGAGGCGATCGGACCGAGGAGATAAATCCCGGCAAAGACAATGAAAATACCGGCACTTGAAATTGGAATCCAATAATTATTCTCCGTGCCGAATGCATACGCATAGGGCAAAGCGAGAAATGAAAGAAATGAAATCCAGTGCGACCAGCGGATTTTCAGAAGTCCTTTGAGACGAAATACCGAAAAACCTGCCGCAGCCGCCCCGAAAGGAGCCGCATACAGTAGTAGCCCTCGATATTTTCCGGGCACAACCTCTAGCGGGAAGAATCGAAATGCCACTAGTAAACCAAAAAATACGCATCCTGCCGACACCAACCCCTTACCACGCGGATATCCGGCGAAATCGATTTTCCCTAGCCAGGTTGCGCAAAAAATAATGCCAGCAACAAGAAATAGAAATATCTTGGTATTTTCGTCTAGCAATAGCTCATCGAGCCTGAAAATCCGATCAACCGTATAGCTGCTATCCAATAACTTGGGAGCGCCTGCCCCTTCTCTCAAACGCTGAGCAAATTCGATGAGTGATCCATCCATCGCAAATGCCGAAGCAAGAATCAGTCCTACTGCAACACCCACAGCAATTGCCAGCAGCCTGAAGCGAACTTTTCCCGTAAGCAGCAAATAGAATGCAGCAATCAGAGCGAGCGCCCCGGCAGATGTTGGCTTTCCCATGAAAACCATCCATCCTCCAACACCAATTAGAACCCAGCCGGCAATGCTTGCCCGGACGACTGTCTTTTCAGCCAAGAGCAACCCTATAACGACAACCAATATCCCTTGGAAAGTCAAAGAGTTATAGCTTGGTGTCGGCAGCCACATGCCTGCGAATACAAGGGGCATTAGACTGGAGGTCGCGATACCCAACGAAATCGCGAGCTTCAGCGTGAATTCAATCGTCCGCGCACCAAAAAGACGACTGAGAAGTAACCAGCCCGAGGCCCACCCTAAGAAGAAAGAAAAAACGACGTTGATCTGCCGCAGCGAAGCAATATCGCCGCCAACAAGTTTGTACAATGGATGGTACAAAAAACCGAACTGAGTACTTGATGCAGAATAATTAAACGGACGCGACATCCAGTTCAAATAAAAGCTCTCATCCGTAAAGTCAAAACCATACTGACAGTACCAAAGCAGCCAGCCAAGCATGCAGACGGTACTCATTACCGAAACTATGGCGAGCAGCGGTACAGAGGCTGAATCCTGCTTTACACTCTCGTCTTGAACGACTAATTTTTGCATGTGGCACTTCAAATATTTGAATAGCGAGGGCTATTACTCGGTCAAAGACCTGTCAACTAGCCTCGCCTGACGAGTTATCGCCTACATTTTGCAAATTTGACGGAACTTGGCGGCACGTTTCATTCCAGCGCCAACCATCGCAAATTCAAAATACCTCGGCCATCGACAACGGCACCCCGACCTTTGACGGAGTCATGATCAACGGCACACCCAGGTCTGGCCATGCCACGCCAATCGCTGCATCATCCCAGCGGATACAGCGCTCGGACTCAGGGTGATAGAAATCAGTAGCCTTATACAGCACGTCCGCGCTCTCGGACATGACCAGGAAACCGTGGGCGAACCCTTCCGGCACCCACATCTGACGCATATTATCCGCGGACAGGATCACCCCGACCCACCTGCCGAATGTGGCTGAACCACGCCGTATGTCGACAGCTACATCGAATATTTCGCCTGCCGCCACACGTACCAGCTTGCCCTGGGGTTGCTTGATTTGATAGTGCAACCCACGGAGTACGCCGTACGCGGAGCGGGAGTGATTGTCCTGCACAAAAGTGCGCTCCAGGCCGGTCGCCTGCTCGAACTCAAGCGCATTGAAGCTTTCGAAAAGAAATCCGCGATGATCGTGGAATACCTTCGGTTCAATGACGAGAACCTCTGGCAGTTCCGTTAGAGTGACGGTCAACTTCATGACTTCGACATCCCCTCAATTTCCGCGATGATACGCAGCAGGTACTGCCCATATCCGATCTTGCGCAATGGTTGAGCCAGTTCGATGACCTGGTCAGCGGTAATCCACTTGTTGCGATAAGCGATCTCTTCCGGACACGCCACCATCAGGCCCTGACGGTTCTGCAGTGTGGCAATGAAACTTGCTGCGGTGAGCAGAGAGTCGTGCGTGCCAGTGTCAAGCCATGCATAGCCGCGACCGAACATGCTGACTTCCAGTTGCCCAAGCTCAAGGTAGCGCCGGTTGACATCAGTGATCTCAAGCTCGCCCCGAGTTGACGGCTTGATATCTGCGGCGATGTCGCAAACCTGCTTATCGTAGAAATACAGTCCCGTGACCGCGTAGCTGGAGCGTGGCCGCGCCGGCTTCTCCTCCAGCGAAACCGCGCGATTGCCTTCATCGAACTCCACCACTCCATAGCGCTCGGGGTCTTGCACGTGATAGGCAAATACAGTAGCCCCCGATGTGCGGCTCGAAGCCCTTTGCAACTGGCCCACGAGATCGTGGCCGTAAAAGATGTTGTCACCAAGGATCAGCGTGCATGGTTCGCCCCCGATGAAATCCCGGCCAATGATAAACGCCTGCGCCAGGCCATCCGGTGAGGGCTGTACCGCGTACTGCAAGTTGATTCCCCACTTGGAGCCATCTCCAAGCAGTTCGGCGAATCGCGGGGTATCCTCTGGCGTGGCGATCAGGAGGATGTCACGAATGCTGGCCAGCATCAGCGTCGACAGCGGATAGTAGATCATCGGCTTGTCGTAGACCGGTAGCAGCTGCTTCGATATAGATCTAGTGACCGGATAGAGCCGGGTGCCGGAGCCGCCGGCGAGGATGATGCCCTTACGCATTGCAGTTCTACTCACGAAAATATCTGGTCCAGCAACAGATGGACACCTTGCTTCCAATCGGGCAAGTGGATGCCAAAGGCCTCTTGCAGCCTGCTCGTATCGAGGACGGAATTAGCGGGGCGCCGTACCAACTGCGCAGCATCGCGCGTGTCAATTGGCTGAACGCCCTGCGGGCCTGTCTTCAGCGCCACGCCCTGCGCCTGCGCGTAGCGCAGCACTTCACAAGCATAGCCATGCCAGGAGGTCCGCCCGGCTGCGGTAAGGTGAAATATCCCCCGCAAGAAATCGCCTCGATCTCCATTCAACCAGTTACGCGAAACAATCTGAGCAGTCGCGTCCGCAACGAGTGCAGCAGTGGTCGGCGCGCCGAACTGATCCGCGACAACCTGCAACTGGTCACGCTTGCGGGCCAAGGCCAATATGGTCTTGGCAAAATTCCGGCCGTGCGCCCCAGCGACCCACGACGTACGCAGGATTAGTGAGGCGCAACCGACCTGCGTTATGGCTTGCTCGCCAGCAAGCTTACTCTGGCCGTACACCGATAGCGGGTTGGCCACATCAGTTTCTACATAGGGCAGTGCCTTGCGGCCATCAAACACGTAGTCCGTCGAATAATGGACAAGCAGGCTGCCCAGTACCTTTGCTTCTTCTGCGAGGATGCCTGGCGCCACGCCATTGACAGCGCGGGCTGTTTCCGCCTCCTCTTCGGCGCGATCCACCGCGGTAAAGGCGGCAGCATTTAGAATCACATCGGGGCGATACTGCTTCAACAGGCGACGCAGTTCATCAAGCCTGGATAGATCGCCACTAGTGTGGTCAAGTGCAACCACCCTTCCTAGTGGTGCAAAACTGCGTTGTAATTCGAAACCAATCTGACCGTTGCTTCCCAGGACCAGAATGGTTGGAATGAAGCGAGCCTCAAGCTCCATATTGCCGCGAAACCCAGTTACGATAGTCGCCAGACATCACGGCTTCAACCCAGGCGGGATTATCGAGATACCACTGCACGGTCTTGCGCAAACCCGTCTCGAAGGTCTCCACGGGCCGCCAGCCCAGTTCCCGCTCAAGCTTGCTCGCATCGACGGCGTAGCGCCGGTCATGCCCCGGCCGGTCTTTGATGAAGGTAACCAGGTCTCTGTACGAACCCATGGAGGACGGCCGCATCTCGTCCAGCAAGTCGCAGAGCGTATGCACGACATCCAGGTTGGTCTTCTCGTTCCAACCGCCGATGTTATAAGTTTGCCCTGGTGTGCCGCGTGCCAGCACCACCTGGAGCGCCTGGCAGTGGTCTCCAACGTAAAGCCAGTCCCGCACGTTTTGTCCGTCGCCATATACCGGCAGTGGTTTCCGGGTTAGCGCGTTGGCAATCATCAGCGGAATCAGTTTTTCCGGAAACTGATAGGGCCCGTAATTGTTGGAACAATGGGTCGTCAAGACCGGCAGGCCATAAGTGTGATGGTAAGCGCGCACCAGATGGTCCGATGCAGCCTTCGATGCGGAATACGGGCTGTTCGGGGCGTATGGCGTGTTTTCCGAAAACGGCGTACCTGTCGGCTCAAGTGAGCCAAACACCTCATCGGTTGAAATGTGGAGAAAGCGGAATCGATCGCGCTCTGCCACCGGCATTGTGGTCCAATAGGTACGCGTTGCTTCCAGCAGGCTGAACGTCCCCCCGATATTGGTCTGGATGAAATCATCCGGCGCGTGTATGGAGCGGTCAACATGGCTTTCGGCAGCAAAGTGAACCACTGCGCGAGGGCGGAACTCCGCAAACAACTGATCCAGCCGTGCCTGATCACATATGTCCGAGCGCGAGAAGACGTGGCGTGCGTCATCGCAAAGTGACGCCAAGTTCATCGGATTGCCCGCGTAGGTCAACTTGTCCAGGTTAACGACGGCATCAGCCTTGTCGGCGCGCAGCCAATCCAGGACAAAGTTAGCACCAATAAAGCCAGCCCCACCCGTAACAAAAATATGCGACAACCCGTGCCCCGCTTAAGATCTGATCCGTATTTCGACGGCACATGCCTTGAACCGTCGAGAGAATGGCAGAGTCTATAGTCTGCCCCGAGTGGCCGTATTCTATCCGAACCGATACCGCAACTCGCCGGCAACAGGAAAGCTGGCCGCGCTCGTTGCGGGATTGCATGAACACAAAATCACCAACACTGTATTTGCTCGCCCTCGATAGCCGATAAGATCCGAAATGACCAGACAGAAATTCGCCATTGGAGACCTGCAAGGCTGCTCAGCATCGTTCCTCGAGTTGCTCGAACGACTTCCTCCTGCAGCGGAACTGCGCTTTGTTGGAGACCTCGTCAACCGCGGACCAGCTTCTGCGGAGACCCTCCGGCGCGTGAGGCATCTTGGCGAACGCGCCGAAGCCGTGCTCGGCAACCACGACATCCACCTGCTGGCTGTGGCCGCCGGCGTGCGTAAAAGCGGCCGTAGCGACACCTTGGCTGATATCCTCGAAGCACCAGATTGCGATGAATTACTCACTTGGCTAAGGCATCGCCCCCTGGCCATCCACGAAGACGGCTTCCTGCTCGTGCACGCGGGCGTGCTTCCGCAATGGACCACAGAGCAGACAATGGCGCTGGCAGCAGAAGTCGAGCGCGAACTGCGCGGCCCGGGCTGGAAGGCGTTCCTGGCCGACATCTTCGGCAATGCGGCGGACCGGTGGGACCCGGCCTTGCGGGGCATCGAGCGTCACCGTGTCGTGATCAACGCCCTGACCCGCCTGCGCTTTTGCAACGCCGACGGCGTGATGGACCTCAAGAGCAAGGAAGGCCCCGGCAGCACGCCGGCCGGCTTCATGCCCTGGTTCGATGTGCCCGGACGGCGCACCGAAGACACCACGGTGGTGTGCGGGCATTGGTCCACGCTCGGATTGGTGATGCGCCCCAACCTGATGGCGCTGGATACTGGATGTGTCTGGGGTGGCAAGCTCACCGCCGCGCGCTTGGCGGCGGATCTGGCTGATCGCACACTGATTCAGGTGGAGTGCCCGCAGTACTGCGATCCGCTGGCCTGAGCCGATCAGGCAGCCGGCGCGGGAGAATCCGCGCTCACATCGCCTTCGTTGAAGGATTGCTCGCTCTCGCGCCCTTCGTTCACGCGCACCGCGAGTTCCACTGCGTGCTGTTGCGCGCCCTGGCTCAGATGGCTCACTACCGCGCGAGCCGCCTCGGCCAGGTCGCGCCGGCTGGCGCTGGTGGCGGTGAGGGCTGGCGCAAAGCATAGCCTGGCGGTGATCGGCGGCGCCCGCAAAATAGCATCGAGGCATTGCAGCAGCGTCAAATCCCCAATATAAGCCGGTGCCTGCGTAGGCTCCCCGGTATGGGCATCCAGGTAAGCCAGCCCGACCGGCTGCACCGGCAGCCCGCCCGATATCGGCGCTTGCATCAGGTTGGCGTGGAACGGCAGCACGCTGCTGCCATCCGTGGTTGTGCCTTCCGGGAACACGCAGACCAGATCGCCCTGCAGCATCACGTCGGTAATGGCATGCAGCACGCGATGCGCGTCGCGCTTGCGCGCGCGTTCGATGAAGATGGTGCCGGTCTGCCCGCACAGCCAGCCGATTACCGGCCAGTCGCGGATTTCGGATTTGGCGACGAAGCGCACGGGCTGCCAGCTATTGATGACGTAAATATCCAGCCATGAAATATGGTTGGACACCACCATCGCGCCATGCGGCATGGCCTGCCCCGGCTGCAGTCCCTGCACCTCGAGCGTCACCCCACAGATCCGCAGCAGCCGGCGCGACCAACGCCGGATATGCGACTGCCGCGACTCTACGCCGAGCCAGGGGAACAGCACCGCGCAGGTCAGGAGGCCGCGCAGCAGGTGAAGGATCAGGGCGAACTTGCGCAGCCAGATCATGCCGGCCCCACTGGCGAACTCGCTTGTACCATCTTGTCCGACTTCCCTCGGGCCGGCATGGTGCTCAGTGCAGTTCGTAGACGACGTGGCCGCCGACCAGCGTGGTGCGCACGCGCCCACGCATCTCGTAGCCGAGCCACGGCGAATTCTTGCCCTGGCTCTTGAGCGCGCGCCGCTCGACCTTCCATTCCTGCTCGGGATGGAAGATGCAGATATCGGCGGCGCTGCCTGCGGCCAGCGTGCCGGCAGCCAGGCCGAGCACGCGGGCCGGCTCGGCCGTGATGCGGGCTAGCGCCTTGCCCAGCGGCACCTTGTGCTCCTCGGCCCAGCGCAGCGTCAGCGGCAGCAGCAGTTCCAGCCCGGTGGCGCCTGGCGAGGCTTCGGCGAAGGGCAGCAGCTTTTCGTCGTCGTCCACGGGGGTGTGGTCCGAGCACAGTGCGTCGATGGTGCCGTCGGCCAGCCCGGCCACGATGGCGTCGCGGTCGCGCGCGCTGCGCAGCGGCGGCGAGAAGCGCATCTGCGAGTTGAAGTAGCCGATGTCCATGTCGGTCAGCGACACATGATGGATGTTGACATCACAGGTCACCTTGAGGCCTTCGCGCTTGGCCTGGCGCACCAGCTCGATGCCCGCGGCCGACGACAGGCGGCACAGGTGCACGCGTGCGCCGCTGGCGCGCATCAGCTCGAAGATGGTGTGCAGGCGCACGGTCTCGGCAATCACCGACATACCGGACAGGCCCAGGCGCGACGCCACGGCGCCGCTGGCGGCCACGCCGCCACCGAGGTACGGGTCTTCCGGGCGCAGCCAGACCGTGAAGCCAAAGGTCTGCGCGTACTGCAGGGCGCGCAGCAGCACCTGGGTGTTGCGGATCGGCGCTTCGGCCTGCGAGAAGCCGATGCAGCCGGCCTCGGTGAGCTGCGACATCTCGGTCAGCGTCTCGCCCTTGAGGCCCAGCGTGAGCGCACCTAGCGGATACACATGGGTCTGGTTGAGCGTGCGGGCGCGGTACTTGAGCATCTCGACCAGGCCGGGCTCGTCTAGCACGGGGTCGGTGTCGGGCGGGCAAACCAGGCTGGTCACGCCGCCGGCGGTGGCTGCCGCCACTTCGGATTCGAGCGTGGCCTTGTATTCATAGCCCGGCTCGCGCAGCCGCGCGGACAGGTCGACCAGGCCGGGGCAGACGATCAGCCCGCTGGCGTCGATCGTCTTGTTGGCGTGGAAGTCCGCCGGCGCGCTGCCCACGCCGACGATCTTGCCAGCGGCAATGTAGAGGTCTTGCTGCGCATCGACGTTCGCGGCCGGGTCGATCAGGCGGCCGCCCTTGATGTGGATCTTCATATCGTGTCGCTTGGCTTGTATTCGGTTGTTCTGGCTTGCCTGGACCTTGTCGGTCGGGCGCTATCCATCATGAGATCAGTCGTGGTTTCCGGCCACGATGCCCATCACGGCCATGCGTACCGCAATGCCGAAAGTCACCTGGTTGAGGATCACGGACTGCGGCCCGTCGGCCACGGCGGAATCGATCTCCACGCCACGGTTCATGGGGCCCGGGTGCATCACGATGGCATCGGGCTTGGCCAGCGCCAGGCGATCGGGCGTGAGGCCATAGGCCTTGAAGTACTCCTGCGCCGAGGGCAGCAGCGCGCCGCTCATGCGTTCGTTCTGCAGGCGCAGCATGATCACCACGTCCACGCCCTTCATCCCCTCTTCCATATTGTGGAAGACACGCACGCCCATCTGCTCCAGCCCCGAAGGCAGCAACGTGCGCGGGCCGATGGCGCGCACTTCGGGCACGCCCAGTGTCGTCAGCGCGTGGATGTCGGAGCGCGCCACGCGGGAGTGCAGGATGTCACCCACGATGGCGACCGTGAGATTGGTGAAATCCTTCTTGTAGTGGCGGATCGTGTACATGTCGAGCAGCCCCTGCGTGGGGTGCGCATGGCGGCCGTCACCGGCGTTGATGACATGCACATGGGGCGCAACATGCTCGGCGATCAGGTAGGGCGCGCCGGAACTGGCGTGGCGCACCACGAACATGTCGGCCGACATCGCCGACAGGTTGTTGATGGTGTCGAGCAGCGACTCGCCCTTGCTGGTGGACGAGGCGTTGATGTTCAGGTTGAGCACGTCCGCGGAGAGCCGCTTGGCGGCAATCTCGAAGGTGGTGCGGGTGCGCGTGGAGTTCTCGAAGAACAGGTTGAACACGCTTTTGCCGCGCAGCAGCGGCACCTTCTTCACTTCGCGGTCCGAGTCGGACAGCGAGACGAACTGGCTGGCGGTGTCGAGGATGTGCGCGACCATCTCGCGCGACAAGCCCTCGATCGAAAGCAGGTGCTTGAGCTCGCCGTTCTTGGTCAGTTGCGGGTTGCGGAACGTCTTGATCATGGCAGGTAGAAAGGGCCGGGCGGTGGCGTTGACTGGTCTGGGCAGGTCTGGGTCTGGCTTGCCGGCGTGCCGTTGCGGGCGCGCCGGCCGGTGGGCTGGGCAGGCTTAGTTGCCGGTGGCCTCGTTGGCGAAGGCAAAGCGCATGTCGGAGCCGGTGCCCTCATGCGACAGCACCAGCGTGGTCCCGGGCGGCAACGCCACGTGCGTGGCGGCAAAGTCGGCAGCCGCCGGCAGTTCGCGGCCGCCGCGATCGACCAGCACGGCCAGCGCCACGCGGGCCGGGCGGCCATAGTCGAACAGCTCGTTGACGGCGGCGCGGATGGTGCGCCCGGTAGCCAGCACGTCGTCGATCAGCAGGATCTTGCGGTCTTGCACGTCAAAGGGCAGCGTGGTCGGCTGGGCCTGGCTATGCAGGCCCTTCTTTGCATAGTCGTCGCGGTGGAAGGCAACGTTGATGACCCCGTGGGCCGCCAGCTGCAGGTCGGCGGCGAGCCGCTCGGCAATCCAGGCACCGCCGGAATAGATGCCGGCGACCGACCATTGCGCGCGTTCGGCCTCGGGCAGCGCGGCCTGCACCTGGTCACGCAGCTTACGGTAGAGCGCCTCGGCGTCGAGAGAGGAAGTCTGGGTCATAGCGGATGCTGGTCGAAGTACTGTTGCAGGATGATGCTGGCGGCCTCGGCATCGAGCGCGCCCTTGCGGGCGCCGGCCATCTCGGCGGCGATCGACGTGTAGCTTTCGTCCACCCAGGCCACCGGCAGGCCGAAGCGGCCGTTCAACTGGTTGCCGAAGCGGCGTGCGAGCCGCATCGAAGGCTGCTGGCTGCCATCCGGATTGGTGGGCATGCCCACCACCAGTTGCACTGGCGCCCACTCGTCGATCAGCGCGGTTACCGCCTCGAAGCGGCCTTCCACTGTGATATTGGGGATGATGACGAGCGCACGGGCCTCGCGCGTGACAAAGTTGCCAAGCGCAACGCCGATCTTCTTTTCGCCATAATCGAAGGCCAGGACGGTGCCGTCGGAGGGCAACTGGCGCGGCGCTGGCGTCGCTCCGTCCTCAGGCATGCCCAGCCTCGCCCGAGAGCATGGTGAAATCGATGCCCAACAGGCGTATGGCGGCGGCGAAGCGTTCCTCGGGGGGCACGCTGAAGATGATTTCGGGATCGGCCTGGACAGTCAGCCAGCCATTGCGGCTGAGTTCTTCCTCCAGCTGCCCCGCGCCCCAACCGGCATAGCCGAGCGTGAGCAGGAAGCGTTGCGGGCCGCTGCCGTTGGCCACGGCCTCCAGCACGTCCTTGGAGGTGGTCATCTCAAGTCCGCCGGGTACGGCCAGCGACGAGACATAGATGCCAACCGGATCATGCAGCACGAAGCCGCGCTCGGTCTGCACCGGCCCACCGAAATAGACCGGTTGCTGCGCCACCGGCTGGATCTCCAGCTTGAGGTCGATCTTGTCGAACAGGGTGGCCATATCGATATCGATAGGCCGATTGATCACCAGGCCCAGCGCGCCGCGGTCGTTGTGCTCGCACAAGTAGACGACGGAACCCGAAAAAGTCGGGTCTGCCATGCCGGGCATGGCAATCAGGAACTGATTGGTGAGATTGATTGGGGCTTCCAGCGTCGCCATTCCTGCATTTTATCAAATCGTTGCCATCCGTCCGGAAAAGATTCGCGGAATGCCGCAACGCAACATTCCGACGCTTGCCCGGTGCGCTTGCTTGCTGGCCTCTGTGCCAGCGTCGATGCTCGCTTGCCGCCGCCTGCTTATTCCTTGCGCGTCAGGGCGGCCAGATCTTCCGGCGTCAGCCAGCGCCAGTCTCCCAGTGCCAGGGTCGGCTCCAACACCAGCCCCCCGATGGCGCTGCGGTGCAGGGCTTCCACATGGTTGCCAGCCGCGGCCACCATGCGCTTGACCTGGTGGTACTTGCCCTCGGTCAGGCTAAGGCGCAGGCTGCGCTCGCCGGTAGCTTCGCAGGCGGCCGCCGCGATCGGGGCCGGCTCGTCCTCCAGCTGCACGCCCGCCACCAGCGCATCGACCTGCTCTTGGGTGACCGGCTCGGCGGTCGTCACTTCATAGACCTTGGGCACCTTCTTCTTGGGCGAGGTCTGGGCGTGGATGAACTGGCCATCGTCCGAGAGCAGCAGCAGGCCGGTGGTGTCCTGGTCCAGCCGCCCGACCGCCTGTACCTCGCGCTGGCGCAGCGGCACCGGCAGCAGGTTGTACACGCTGGGATGGTGGCGCGGGCGCTGCGAGCATTCGTAGCCCACCGGCTTGTTCAGCAGGATGTAGGCCTTGGTGTGGCCGATCCATTCCTCGCCGTCCACGGTCAGGCGCAGGCCATCGACCTCGAACTTGGCGCCCGGATCCTCGCACAGGGTACCGTCGACCTCCACCAGGCCGGCCCCGATCAGGTCGCCACAATAGCGGCGAGTGCCGAAGCCTTGGGATTGGAGGATGCGGTCGAGTGTCATGGCCATGGCTTGCTTCTTGATATCTGGATTACTGGATTACTGGATTACTGGATTACTGAAATACGGGCCGGCTGTTCGGCGCTGCGGACAACGCTGGCCGGCATGCCGGGCCAGCCCAAGCGCGCGGCGCATGCCTGACGCTATGGTAGGGTAACAGGCTTCGCCAGCCCAACTTCCGGAGCGCCCGATCTTGCCCCCATCCCCCGCCGACGCCCGCCAACCCTATCGGATCGACCGGCTGTTCGAGCGCGGCCTGGTCTGGTTCCGGCGCGACCTGCGCGCCGACGATCACGCGGCGCTGCATTATGCCCTCAAGCACTGCCGCCAGGTATGGTGCGTCTTCGTCTTCGACCGCGAGATCCTGGATCCGCTGCTGGCGCGCGGCCTGGCGGCCGACCGCCGGGTGGCATTCATCCTGGCCTCGCTGGCCCCGCTGGACGAAGCACTGCGCGCGGCCGGCGGCGGCCTGATCGTGCTGCACCGCCACGCGCGCGCAGCCATTCCCGAGCTGGCCGCCGAGCTCGGCGTCACCGCCGTGTTCGCCAACCACGACTATGAGCCCGCCTCGCTGGCCCGCGATGCCGAAGTCAGGCAGGCGCTGGCGGGCCAGTCCTGCGCCTGCTTCAGCTTCAAGGACCAGGTGATCTTTGAGCGGGATGAGATCCTGACCGGCCAGGGCAAGCCCTTCTCGGTCTTCACGCCCTACAAGAACGCCTGGCTCAAGGCCTTGCTGCCGTTCGACCTCAAGCCCTACCCGGTCGAGCCTTATCTGAAGTCACT
The DNA here is from genome assembly GCF_059421605.1 of Cupriavidus sp. GW821-FHT02F09. NCBI lineage: Bacteria > Pseudomonadati > Pseudomonadota > Betaproteobacteria > Burkholderiales > Burkholderiaceae > Cupriavidus > Cupriavidus sp. GW821-FHT02F09. Next base: position 1,106 of record NZ_JBWKVH010000005.1, on the reverse strand, counting down.
GGCCGCTCCGCCGAAGGCTTACGTGCGGCCGCTGCCCACGCTGGATGCACTGGGCTTCGCCCCCTCCAACCTGGCCGAGATCGCTATGCCCACCGCCAGCGCCGGCGCCCACGCGCTGTTCGACGAGTTCTGCGAGCGCATGGGCGACTATGCGCGCCGGCGCGACTTCCCCGCCCTGCGCGGCCCGAGCTACCTGTCGGTGCACCTGCGCTTTGGCACCCTGTCGATCCGCACGCTCGCCCGCACTGCCCACGCCGCCACGCTGCGCGGCGGCGCCGAAAGCGCCGGCGCCGCCACCTGGCTGTCGGAGCTGATCTGGCGCGATTTCTACTTCATGATCCTGCACCACCACCCCCGGGTCGCCGCGGGGCATGCCTTCCACCCCGCCTACGATGCCATCCGCTGGCTCAATGGCGACACCGGCGAGCGCTACTTCCAGGCCTGGTGCGACGCCAGGACCGGCTACCCGCTGGTGGACGCCGCCATGCTGCAGATCCGGCAAAGCGGCTACATGCACAACCGGCTGCGCATGGTGGTAGCGAGCTTCCTGGTGAAGGACCTCGGCGTGGACTGGCGGCGCGGCGAACAGTACTTCGCCGACCAGCTCAACGACTTCGACTTCTCCGCCAACAACGGCGGCTGGCAGTGGGCCGCCTCCACCGGCTGCGATGCCCAGCCCTACTTCCGCATCTTCAACCCGACCACGCAGTCCGAGAAATTCGACCCGCAGGGACGATTTATCAGGAAGTACTTGCCGCAACTCGCGCGCCTGCCGGACAAGTACATACATGCTCCCTGGACAGCCTCCGAGGACGTGTTGCTAGCAGCCGGGGTCAAGCTAGGCGAAAACTATCCGCGGCCGATCGTGCAACACGACGTGGCCCGCAAGGAGACGCTGGCGCGGTATTCAGTAGTGAAGGAAAAACAAGGAACCGACTCTGCACAGTCCTAGCGCGACTGAGAACCGAGGCGCCGTAAGCGACGATTCGTTGCGGCCGTGATTCCCGCCCGGAGGGCGGGAATCACCCAAGCGCGATGCGAAGCGAGCCGTCAAGGTGTGCCAAGGCCGTATGGGGCGCCTCGGGATTCGGCGAAAAGAGCGGAAA